>NZ_JBTIYG010000012.1:77652-109460 GCF_054401055.1 Gilvimarinus sp. F26214L
TTCGCTGCTCCCTGTAGTGACCTTCACCAGCAGGGATGCTGGTGAAGAGCCCCCAGGGATGGGTTCACGGCGTGTCACTGCAGGGAGCAGCGGATTCCTGCCATTGCACCGAAAAACCCGTATTCAATCCCACCACGCAACTAATCAACCGAAATGCGAATTTCCACCCGACGCCGGCTCTCTTCATCCAGCCCCGCCGCTCCCGATTGCGAAATAACTTCAGGACTCCCCTTCCATTGAATGTCCGTCTTCACACCGGGGACCAGACGACCGAGGGCCAGTGCCACCTGTTCCGCGCGCGCTTTTGCCAAATCCAGAGATTCACGCAACACGCGGCCCGACACCCCATAAGACTCCGTAGCCGCAAAGCCCAGCACCTCAACCGACGCCGGCTCGCTGGCGCGAATGTACAGTGCCGCCTTCTCAAGGATGATCTCACTGTACTGGTAATTCAGAAACGAAGAATCGAAGTTGAAAAGAATTGTGAACGTGCGATCCTCATACGGCCCCTCCGGGAGCGTGCGCGGAACGCTCAGCGGCTGCATCACCTCCGGCGGCAAAGCGAACTTGCGCCCCGGATAGTTCTCACCGGCAATGATGTACTCCGGGCACCGCTCCGGCAGAACCGACACCCGCACCGGCTCCAGCACCGTCGCGCCGCAGGAATCAGCAGCCAGATCCGAGACAAGCCCCTCCACCAGAATCTGCCGGCCAATCATCGGCTTGCTGCGCGCTCCGCTCACATCGAAGCGTTCGCCGCTTTCCCGGTTCGTGGCCAGCCAGCAGCCGGACTTGGGGCCCGCATCACTGTCCCGATACACCGGGCAGGCAATAAAACGGCGCTCACCCAGGCGCGTGCCCTCCCCTTCTCCCGCATCCTCCGCACTCCCGGGATTGGCAGCGGCAGCCAGCGTCGCAAACAAAATCAGCGCAGTCTTCCTCATTACAGCACACTCATCAGATTGGTCAGATCCTGCTTGTCCTGCTCCGACAACTCCATTCGATAGCGCCGGTCGTAATAGTCCACCAACTCACGAAGGGTCTTCGCCGAGCCGTTGGAGAAATAAGGCGCACGCGCAGCCAGACCGCGCATGGGCTGGATCGTGATTTTGCCAATGTCCTTGCATCGGCCCGTGGTCAGCGCCAGCCCCGGATCGCTGGTATAAACCTCACGGCCCAGATGCGGGTGAGGCGGAAACTCCGCTTTGCAGGTCAGCTTGAACAGCGGAAGATGAGGGGCCGGCTCGGCAAACGGCTCGTTGGTGGTTCCCAGATCCACCTGGCCCGGCGCCACATCCATTCCCGACTTGGTCATGTTGTGGCAGAAGTTGCAGTCGTTGCGCACCGGATTACCGAAGCCCATGTCGGTGATGCCGGCGTTGTCGCGAACCAGAAAAGTCCGATCCCGAAACAATTTAACGCCGCGGGCCACGGACTTGCGGAACTGGCGCTGCTCCCGGGAGAGGTCCGGGAATAGGTCGTGGCCGTCTTCGTCCAGCAGGGGCAGCCAGCTTTCGTACTCGTCCCACATCAGCAGACCGCGCCCGGAATTCAAAACCCCTGCATCGGCAGCCGCCAGATGTTCAGGGCCGCCACGCGCGTTATCACTGAGATCCCCCCCGCGATGATCGAAGGCCTGGGCGGCGAAAACCTGGGTTTCGAATTCCACGATCTTCTCCACCATCGACTCGGCCACCTCGCCCTCGTACTGGAGGTGGGCGCGCATGGCGTCCCGCACCTGCTCCTCCAGCGTCCACACCCGCTGATCCGCCGTAATGTTGCCGCTCATGGGCTCACCGGTGGCGGGATTCAGTGGCAACGGCAGGCCATTCTTGGGCTCGAAGGGAAAGCCCACGGCGGTGATGTACTTCAGGTTGGCCGCCGGGCGCGGGCGCCGGTAAACGGAAATCATGGGCCGGGCACTCTCAAGACCAAAGTCAGCACCGGTGTTGCAGCCGGTGGGATCGCGGACCACTTCGATCGTGAACTGGGGCTCAACAGGCTTTCCGTAGATCGGCTCCGGGGGCCAGGGGCGGAAAATGCGAATCAGGCCGTGTTCCAGCAATAGCGAGTGGGAGGCCGGATCGTCCTGGGGAAGATCGGGGCAGTTCGAGCCATCGACCGCGGCAAACAGCGGGTCCTTGCCATCAGTCGCATCCCATCGCGCCCGGGCGGTTCGCGCAGAGAGACTCATCCCGTCCGCAGGCTGGTGGCAGGTTACACAGGCGCGGCCGTTCGGGCCCAGCGGCTCAAAAAAGGGATGACCCGCTGTACTGACCGGCCCGTCAGCGTTGTATACCCGTAACAGGCCGAATTCGTTGGGGTAATCGGACCGCTCTGGAAATTCATCTCCCTGCCCGGGACTCCACCAGTGATTTGATGCTGCGCCGCTTCGAGCGGCAGGGTTCTCTTCCGCACGACTTTGACAGCCCGAAAGTACAAGAGCCAGGCCAACCAGGCCGACACAGCAGGCAGCGGCGAAAATCCTCGACCCGGCAGGTCGGTCGGCGGATTTGGGGGCGTACCTGAACTTCGGAAGCACGGTTGCCGGACGTCGTATTTTAACCGGTTGACCGGTGTTCTGGATCGATCGTTTCATCCCATACTCTTTGCGCGTCTGCAGTGTATCTGCAGGAAATCATGTCTATAGCATACCCGCTTTTTGTGGCTGCCCGGTCCGCACAAACAAGTCATGCGGTACGAAAAAAGGGGACTCGTTCCCGGTAAACGCTCTTGCGAGGCAAGTTTTACGCTCTCAAGCGCCGACGCAGATGGTTTTTCCGCCGCATCTTGGGGGATAATAACCTTTCCTTACGTTTTTTAGCCTTGCTCCCTGTGCCGGGAGTCCAGTTTCAGCGGGCAAGGCTGACCGACCATTTCAATCTTCTTTGCTGCGGGGCGAGCGAATGAAACCAAAAAAAACGACCGGCACCTCCACACCCGAAATGCCGGAACTCTCCCAGATGCTGGGCCACCACCTGCGCCGCGCCCACCTGAGCCTGTGGCGCCGCTTCAACCAGAAGGTCGGGGATGGCGGTCTGCGGCCCGGTCAGGTGGGCATGCTGTCGGCCATCGACAATAATCCCGGCATCTCCCAGACCGATATTTCTCGGCTTCTGGATCTGGACAAGGCTTCGGTGGTGTCCCTCATGTACCGGCTCGAGAAAGAAGGCCTCGCAACCCGCAAGCAGGCGAAGGAAGACCGCCGTCGACACGAGCTCTTCCTGACCGCCAAGGGCAAACGCAAGGTGAAAACCCTGCGGCGCAACCTGCAGACTCACGAGCAACGGTTCCGTCGCCGCTTCAGCGCCTCGGAATATGCCCAGTTCATCGAGTTTCTTCAGCGGGTCTACCAGGACGAGAAGACCCAGGATTAACCCTGAATAAAAAATGCCGGACCCCCCTGTCCAGCGAAGAGCACACGGCTGACCGAAGTCAGAATTTTTTGCGCAGGGACAAAGCCACAACCCGGCCCACCGGGGTCGCCGCCGTAGGATCATAGCCGCCCCCGCCGTTCACGCCGGGGGCGATATTCACGTAGGGTGGTTCTTCGTCCAGCAGGTTCATCACATCGAGGCCCAGCATCAAACCGTCGGTCCAACCCTCGCCTTCCGGATCGCCCAGGGTCAGCCCGCCTCGCAGATCGAAGGTGTTGAAGGCGCTGACTGTTTCCGGGTTGGATGCGCGGTCGTTTTCATACCCGTTCACATGGTTCCACACCAGCCGTGCCATATAGGGTCCCAGGTTCCAGTCGAGGCTGGTGCGACTCTTGAACGTCAGTGGATTGAAGATCGTGTTACGAAGATCTTCCATGGCGCCGGTTGGCGTGATCGAGACCTCGTAGCTGTCGATGTACATTCCGCCGAAACGCGCGATCATTTCACCCCAGTCTCCCATCGACCAGAGATAGTCGATGGCAAAATCGAGCCCTGTGGTTTCCGAGCGGCCCAGATTGTTGGTACGACCGTCCACGAAAAGGGCGACCGGCGAAGGGGGCACGCCGCGCGCATAGCCCAGACCATCGGCCAACAGGCTCTGCACCATGGCCTCGGCTTCCGCGTCACGCAGAATGATGCCGGTGCCCTGGAAGTCATCTTCCCGACTCAGCACGGAAAGGTCCGCCAGATAGGTTTCGATCTGCCCTTCGTACTCCACGTTGAACCAGGTGAGACTCACACCGAGACCCGGCACTGCCTCCGGCCGGTAATCAAAACCCACGGACCAGGTGGTGGCTTCCTCCGGCTCCAGTTCCAGGTTCCCGCCGGAGAGCGCGACCCCGGGCACCACGGCACCCCCCTGGGTGGGATCGGAGTAAGGTTGCACAAACAACGCGGAGGAGTTTCCGTACAACTGAGAGAACAACGGCGCACGGAATGATGTGCCGTAGCTGGCTCGCACGGTGAGATCATCAACAGGCGACCAGTTGACGCCGTATTTGGGATTGGAGGTGGAGCCCACGTCGCTGTAGTCGTCGGTGCGCGCGGCCACGTTCACTTCCAGGCTTTGAACTCCCGGAAGCGCATTATCCGCGCCCACGATGGGAATCAGCACTTCGCCATAGTAGGAATCCACATCCCGCTCGTAGGTGGGTCGGCGCATGGCGACGCCGGGGCTGCCTCGTTGCACGCCCGGCTCATTGGTTTGCTCCTGGGATTCCAGACCAACGGCCAGTCTCACCATGCCACCGGGCAATTCAAACAGTCCGCCATCCGCACGCAGTTCGTAAGCCAGCAACTCGTTGTAGGTGTCGGCAATAAAGATCTGATTGCTGATAGCCGCGATAACCTCGGGGCTGCTCCGGTTCAAACCGTAAGGATCAAACGCAGTGGCGGGGTCACTGCTCGCCAGGGCTGTGTCCAGGGCGCGGGAATTTATTCCGCGCAGGGACTCGGAGCGCTCGTGCAAATCACCATAGGTCACCAGGCCTTCCAGCAACCAGTCGGCGGGCAGATTCAGCTTGAAACCAGTGGTCAATTCCCAGTTGCGCTGGAAGCCGGTCTGTTCATCTTGCGGCAGGTCATCGATAAAGGAATATTGCACGGTGGTTTCCGTGGCACCCGCCCCCGAGGGATCCACAAAAAACGCGTTACTGGAGGGCACGGTCAGGTTGCCGTCCATGAAGTCCGGATTACGACTGAAATCCCGCTCCGACCAATAGCCATCCACATACAGAGATAGACTTTGCGTGAGATCGAACGTGGAAGTGAAGGCAAAGTTGTCGTACTCCTGCCGCGGCAGCAGATCCTGATGCGCAAGGCTTTCACAACGGTTCACGGTTCCTGCATCCAGGTTCCCCGCTGTGGCAGGAGTAACCCCCTCCTCGGGAATGGCATAGCTGGTCCCGTTCACAACGATATTGCCCGGCGCACAGCGATTCACCCGGTAGTCCGCCGTGGCGGATTGATAGGCTCGAAAATAATCCCGGTCCATGCCGTTCAGACGATCGCGAAGGCCTTTTTCTGCCGCGAGAAATACAGAGCCGCTGTCCCAGGTCGTCCCCCAGGACGCGCCCACCTTGTACTCGTCGTAGTCACTCCCCACACCGCGCCGGGCTACGACTTCCGCGCCATCCACCTCCCGTCGCGTAATCAGATTCACCACACCGGCAACAGCGTCGGAGCCGTACACCGCGGACGAGCCATCCGCCAACACCTCAACCCGCTCCAGAGCCAGGGAGGGGAGAATGGAGGGATCGATAGAGCGCGCGTTGCTGTTCACCCGGTGGCCGTCCACCAGCACCAGGGTGGCATATGGACCAATCCCGCGCAGATTGACCGAGTTCGCCCAGACGATGTTGCCGTTGCCGCCTGATTGGCCGCGGGACGCTTCGGACACGCCCAGATCGAAAACCTGGGGCAGTTCCTTGATCATCTGATCAACGGAGATGGCCGCCGAGTTGGCGATGTAGTCCCGATCCAGATCGATCACCGGCGAACCCACCGGAGCTTCCACCCCGCGCATACGCGACCCGGTTACAACCACCTCCTCGATGGCCTCGGAATTTTGTGATTGGGCAACGGACATCGACGACCACGAACTCGCGACACCGATCGCCGCGGCCAGGGTAATGCAATAGGTTGAGGTTGAGGGTGAGGTTGAGGTTGAGGTCGAGCGCTTGCGTGGCATAAATCCCCCTTTTGCTCTGACTGGCCACAACCTCGCGGGCTACTTCGGGCCACCGGTTTATTATTTGTTTGTTATACAAACTATTTGCAGAGCGAATTATTACGCTGGTTTGCGCGGAAAATCAAGAGACTTTACAAGACGGCGGACGAGAGGCAGAAGCCGAGAGAGGAGAAGCGAGAGACCGGAGACAGGTGGCGGGATATGGGGCGGGTACGGTCGAGGGGCCGCGGGCCGGCATCCCTAGGGGCAGTTCAGCTCGTGCCCGTTATTAAACCTTTGAATCAAGTGACTGACGCGGTCGAGAATCGCCACACCATTGATGCCGTACTTGCTGAGGCCGTGGGCGTCGCGACGGGCGATGTCGTTGTAAACCGCATCGAAGTGCTGCTGGACGGCGTCGTCCGGTGTGACGGTTTTCACGCCCTTTTCCAGACCGTAATCCACGGCCACCGCGTTGCCCTGGAGCACATAGTGCGCAATGCGCTGCTCCCAGTAGCGGCCGCTGTCCCTCAGCAACTGCTGCAAGTCGGGAGGCAGTTGTTTCCAGCTCCGATCCGAGATTGCGCGGGAAGGATAGGCGCCCCGGTGCATGGCCAGACGAAGGAGGTAGCGGCCAATCTCCGCGAAATGCATGGACAGCAAAGTGTCCTCGGGAGTCAGCACCCCGTCGATAATTCCTTTTGAAAATGCCGGATACACGTCGCCCATGGGCAACATTACCGGGTCGCCGCCCAGGGCGTAAACCACCGGCACCAGCGCTGTGGGTGCGCGCAGGCGCAGACCTGCCAGATCCTCCAGAGTCTGGATCGGTCGATCCCGGGTCAACAGATAGGATGGTGTACCCCCCTGCACCGCCAGGATCTTCATGCCTTCCAACTCCTCGCCGAACACGGGGAAGTCCCGCATCAGACAATGGAAAACTTCCACCTGGGTCTCGATCTCGTGGGCGCCCGCGTAAAAGCCCGTTTGCACCCGTGTGGCGTGCATGCCCGCGTGCATGTAAATGGGAGTAATCATGGCCACGTCCGTAACCCCGTGGCGCAACTCGAATACGTTTTGGCTGCTGGAGATCAGCGTGCCCGACCAGAACGGACTCACCTTAAGACGCCCTTCGCTCTTGTTCTCCACATAGCGAATCCAGTCCCAGTCCGCCTGGCTGAAGGTATGGGTGGGGCTCAGCGCGGAGCCATAGCTAAGGTGGTAAATGGATTCGCCGTCGCGCTCCTCCACGCGAAGAGCCTGGGCCTGCAGGGGAAGCAGCCCGGCCCCAAGCACGCCAGTACCAAACACAAGGATAACGAGCCCGGACAGAAAGTTGGATGGGCGAACACGGAGATTGCAGGTCCACATGCGCTGATCACCTCGTTGTTATATTTTTTCCCAGATTACCACGCTGCGGCCCGAGAAAACAGTTTGCACTACAAACTATTCGATCTTAGACTTCAGCTCCGTTGCCCGTCCATTCCAATCCACAGGGGTTCAAGATGCACAGAAGCGCGCCTCTTTCCGGCATTACGGTCGTTGATTTCAGCCACGTCATGGCCGGTCCATTCTGCACTCATACCCTGGTCACTCTCGGCGCCCGGGTTATCAAAGTCGAACGAGCCGGAGAGGGAGATGTGATGCGGCATTACGATACGCGCCCCGAATTCAAAGACTGCGCACCGCCGTTTATCGCCGTCAACGCCGGCAAGGAGTCCATTGCGTTGGACCTGAAAAACCCCTCTGCGCGGGAGGTCGCGCGCAAGTTGATCCGCAACGCCGATGTGGTGGTGGAGAACTTCCGCCCGGGCGTTATGGCGCGACTAGGCCTCGGCTTCGAGGAGTGCCAAAAGGAGAACGAGAAAATCATTTATTGCTCCGTGTCCGGCTTCGGCCAGCGGGGCCCGTTGCGGGACAACCCCGCTTACGATCACGTGGTCCAGGCCATGTCCGGGGTCATGTCGCTCACGGGTGAGCCGGGCAGCAAACCCATGAAGGTGGGCTTTCCCGTGCTGGACACTTTCGCGGGCTACACCGCCGCCACAGCCATCATTACCGCCCTCCTCCAGCGGGAACGTCAGGGGACCGGGGAGTACATTGATGTGGCCATGCTGGACGCCTCCCTCAACCTGATGATCTCCATGGTGGCTCCCTGGCTGATTGCGGGGGACGTGCCGAAAAAAGTGGGCAACCGCGGTTTCAACATGAGCCCCACGTCGGACACCTTCCGCACGGGGGATGGGGACATCGCCATCGGCGCCAACACCCAACGCCAGTATGAAGCCCTCTGTGGTGCCCTGGGGCGGGAAGACCTGGTGGATGACCTGCGGTTTTGCACTCGCGAACTGCGTATCGAGAACGAAAATGCGCTGCGCGAGGAGATTGAGAGAACCACGGCCCAACGCTCCGCGGTGGAATGGGAAGTCTTGTTCAACCAGGTGAGTGTGCCCTCGGCGGCCATTCGCAGCGTGCCGGACATTACCGCCCACCCCCATCTGCAGGAACGGCACTTGAAGATTCCCATTGCCGGCGGAGGCGGAGAGCCCCGCAGCCACACTCTGGGGCCCGGCTTCGACCTCGGGAGTTGGGCGCGGAAAGAACTGGCCGACGCACCGGCCATAGGCGAGCACACGAGCGCGCTGCTCTCAGCCCTGGGCTACTCGAGCGAGGATATTCGCCGACTGGAAGCGGACGGCGCGGTTCAGAGCGCCTGCTAGCGATCTGCCAGCAAGCTGCCGATTTCCTCGCTGCTGAAGCCGAACTCTTCCAGAATCGCTACGCTGTCCTCGCCCGGCATTGGCGCCAGGCGACGAACCGCTCCCGGTGTCTTGGACAGCTTGATGGCGGGGCCGATCTGGGTGACGGGAACCCCGTCTTCGTCCGGGTATTCGTTTACGGTGCCCCGCGCCCGGGCATGTTCGTCGCCGAGGGCTTCGTCCAGCGTATAGGCGGGGGCAACCTGGGTACCCGCCTCGGCCAGCAGGGCACACCATTCGTCGCGATTACGGCTGAGAAACAAAGCACCCAGTTCGCACTGCAGATAGTCCTGCTGCTGCGCGTCGAATTGCAGGGGAATCAATTCCGGGCGCTGCACCGCCCTGCAGAATTTCTCCCAGTACGCGGGCTCCAGATCCGTTGTGCAGACATAACCGCCGTCCGCCGCCTGCCAGAGCCCCATGTTACCGCCGCTCCATTGCAGGGGCGGCTCCCGCCCATCCACCAGGTAGCGCTGCATGACCGAAGTCATCAGCCCCAGCGCGCAGTCGGACATGGCCACGTCCACCAATTGCCCCTCTCCACTTTGATCCCGCGCCCGCAGCGCCAGCAGAATGCCGATCACCGCCTGGAACCCCGTGGACATATCGCCCACCGGCAATCCCGGTATCGCCGGCGTGCCTTCATCGCCAAAGCGCCCCAGAGCGCCCGCCAGAGCCAGTGCAATCGGATCGTGACCCGGGGCTTCCCGCCGGGGGCCCGTCTGACCGCACAGGGAAACCGCGCAGTACACCAGCCCCGCGTTCAGGGCCGTGGCGTCCTGATAACCGAGGCCCATGGATTCCATGACCCCCGGACGATAATCGTGAATCACCACGTCGCAATCCGCCAGCATGCGCCGCGCTGCCGCGCGGGCCGTTTCGTCCCGCAGATTCAACAGCAGCGAGCGCTTGTTGCGGCTCACCTGCTCGCGCCGTTTCAGGCGGCGCATCTCCGCCGGACTGAGGCGTTCGCGACCAAAGATCTTCGCTTGCTTGGCCACCTCCCCCGGTTGCTCGATGCGAATGACATCGGCCCCGAAGTCCGCCAGCATCATGGCGCAGAACGGAGCGGGTAGAAAACGGGAGAAATCCAGCACACGAATGCCCTGGAGTGCCATCGATTCAGTAGCGGACATGGACCAGCCCCCAAAGACGATGTGCCGATTCCGAGTGGGCTCGTTGACTTGGAAAGCGGCACGTGGTTACACTTAAATCGTTTGTATTACAAACTAATAAGGTGCGACTATAGCAGCGTCGTCGGACGCGGCCAAGAGGCCCGGCAGTGCGGCAACACACAAAGAACATAACGGAAGAGAACCCCAAGGTGTTCGGAATCCATATCTTCTGAATCGACCCAAGCGGCCATCCACAGGAGGAACAAGAGCATGCCCCAATCGGCTCCGCAATATGAACCGGGAAACATTGCGCTACCTGTCGCCATGGTGAGGGGTATCGGCGCACTGGCATTGTTTGCTGCCCTGCTGGTAATTTCGGTTAGCGTCCTGGGCCGGCATCTGAACCTGCCCCTACCGGGTTCCGTTGAGGTGGTTGAGTTGCTTTTCGTGCTGGTGGCGGCCAGCGCCATGCTCTACGCAACTGTGGAACGCAGCCACGCCGCCGCGCGCCTCATTCTGGATCGCCTGCCGCCAGGGCCCAGGGCCGTGGTGGAAAAACTGGGGATTCTGTTTGGCATTGTTCTCTGGGTGGCGATTACGGTTGGCAACCTCTGGCTGCTCTATGACGTCTGGACTCTGCACGAAGCCAGTCCCTTGCTGGGCATCCCGATTGTGCCCTTCCGGATGATTTTCACTGGGGCAACGGCCGTGACCCTGCTGGTGCTCGCCGGGCAACTGCGCACGAAAGCGGAGACAGGACGATGATTGGCCCGGAGCTGATCGGGGTCGGGGGTTTTGTTGTCCTGCTGGTTCTGCTGGCCGGGGGTATGCCCATCGGCTTTGCCCTGGGCACGGTGGGTTTCGGAGGCCTGTGCCTGCTGCTCTCGCCGGAAGCGGCCCTCATCAAGTCCGGCGTCATCAGCTTTCAGATCGCCTCCCACTACGAGCTCGGGGTCTTACCCCTGTTTCTGCTGATGGCTCACGTCTGCTTTGCTACTGGAGCGAGTCGGGATTTTTTCGATGCGGCCGCAAAATTCTGGGGGCACCACCGGGGCGGTCTGGCCATGGCCTCGGTGGGCGGCTGTGCGGGATTTGGCGCGGTCAGCGGGTCCAGCCTGGCCACTGCTGCCACCATGGGCATGGTGGCCATTCCGGAAATGCGTAAACACCAGTACGCCCCCGGCCTGGCCGCGGGCTGCGTGGCCGCAGGCGGCACCGTCGGCAGCCTTATTCCGCCCAGCGGCATGCTCATCGTATACGGGATTCTCACCGAGCAATCCATCGGCAAGCTCTTCGCTGCCGGAGTGATCCCGGGAGTTTTACAGGCGGTGTTCTATCTGATCACCATTGTGCTTCTCTGCCGCTGGAAGCCCAACCTGGGCCCGGCCGTGACACGTGTTCCCTGGGGGGAACGCTGGGCGGCACTGAAAAAGATTGGCGATATTGCCGTACTGATCGCCCTGGTTATCGGCGGCCTCCTGATCGGCTGGTTCACCCCCACCGAATCGGGCGCCGTGGGCGCCTTCGGCGCGATCGCCATCGGCCTGCTTCGTGGGCGCCTCAATCGGGACGGGTTACAGCGGGCGCTCATCGATACCCTGCGAACGGCGGGCATGCTCTATGTGATCATCATCGGGGCCTTCATTTTCAGCACCTTTATCGCAGCCTCACAGGTGGCCACCAGCCTCTCCGCCGTAATGCTGGACGGCCACACATCCCAACTGGCCATTGTGCTCAGCATTCTCGCGGTATTTTTCTTCCTGGGCATGTTCCTCGATGCCATGGCCATGATGGCGCTGACCATTCCCGTCTTTTTTCCCATCGTTCAGGCGGCGGGGATCAACGGGATCTGGTTCGGCATCATCCTCGTGCGAGCCATGGAGATTGGCCTGATTACGCCTCCCGTGGGGATGAATGCTTTTGTCATTCACGGTATCGGCAAGGACATTTCCCTGAAAACCATCTTCGGTGGGATCGTTCCGTTCCTGATCGCGGATTTCACCCACCTGGCCCTGCTCGTCGCGGTACCCGTACTGGTACTGGTGCTGCCCAACCTGATGTGAACACGATGACAATTTCAGCTATCCAGGACCTTACCGCCATCAGCCAGGATCCAGCGCAGTCAGCGCGCGGCTGGAAGGCGCACGGCCGACCGGTGGTTGGCTACCTCTCCAACAACGTGCCGTTGGAGATCATTCACGCCGCGGGCATGCTCCCTTTTCACCTGCAGGGCGACCCGCAGCAGGAACCGGCCCTCGCCAATGAGTACATGGAGCCGGCTTTTGATCCGGTCACCCGCTCCGTTTTCAATCGCCTGTTGGCGGGCGAGTACGACTTTCTGGATCTGATCGTCCTGCCCCGCAGCAACGATGCCCACCAGCGTCTGTACTACTATTTGTGCGAGATGAAACGGGCCCATTCCCGATTTCCACTGCCACCGGTTTTTCTGGTGGACATCCTCCACTCGCCGCGGGAAAGCACTGCGGCCCACAACCGAAAAAAAATCACAGAATTTGCCCGCTTCCTGGAGGATCAGAGCGGAACAACCCTGGACGATGCCGCTCTCGCCCGGGCCATCGAGCAATACAACTGCGCCCGGCACCGCCTGAATTCCATTACGCAGCTACGTGCAGAGGCCTCCGTACACCTCTCTTCCACGCTGGTGCACCAACTCTATACCGCAGCCCGTTCCATCGCCATCACGGACTTCAACTCGCTTGTCGAGACCCTTCCGACCGAGTTGCCACACGGTGAAGGGGCGAAAAACCAGACGCCCATCGTGCTCGCCGGCAATGGTCCCGACCACCCCGGGTTGCACACCCTGATTGACGATCTTGGCGGCCGCGTGGCAGGTGACTACCACAGTCTGGGCAACCATTTCCTGGCAGGACGGGTGGACGAGAACCTCGATCCCATGGAAGCCCTGAGCCGGTACTACGGAAAGACCCGCAGCAGCCGGACTTTCATGGACGCGGAGGACCTGATCACCTTTGCACGACAGCAGAGCGCGGCAGGCATTCTGTTTTTCTACATGCACCGGGAAGAGGCCCTCACCTGGCACTACCCCCGTCAGCGGGATGCTGCGCAGTCGGCTGGTCTGAAAACCCTGCTACTGAGCGAGCAGGATTACGATTTGAACACGGAAGCGATTCGCCCATTGCTGGAGGAGTTTCTCAATCAATCATGAACGGTCCAACTGACAACACAGGCATGTTGAGCGGCTACCGGGTTCTCGACCTGAGCGACCATCGGGCTTTTGCCTGCGCAAAATTCCTGGCGTCCCTGGGGGCGGAAGTCATTCGCATCGATCCCCCATCCAGCCGCCCCAATCAGGGCTGGCGCCTGCGTAACATGGGAAAGCAAAGTATCACCTTGAACCTCGATGCTGAAACTGGCCGCGCTTATTTTCAGGAGCTGGTCAGGCAATCCCATTTCGTGGTGGAAAGCTTCACGCCCGGTTATCTGGCAGAGCGGCACCTGGACTACGCCCGCCTGGAACAGATCAACCCGCAAGTGATCTGGGTTTCCATCACGCCCTTCGGCCAGAGCGGTCCCTTCAGCCAATACAAGGGCGGCGAACTGGTGGCTTCAGCCATGGGCGGGACCCTGGACACCTGCGGCTACCCGGATGAGACTCCGGTGCTGGAAGCCCGGGATGCCTGCTGCTTCCACGCCACCGCCGCCGCATCGCTCGGCGCCTTGCTCGCCCACCGTGAGCGGGGCATTTCGGGGCGCGGCCAGCATGTGGACTGCTCGATCCAGGAGGTGGCCGCCAGCCGCAACACCAGCAACCTGCTCGCGTGGCAGTTCGACCGGCGCAAGTTGCTCCGCGCCGGAGACAAAGTGCGATTCGGCCGGGCCACGGTCCGAGTTGTCTGGGAACTGGCAGACGGTTACTGCTTCCACAGCCTCATGACCGGAAAATTCGGAGCGCCTGCCAACGCGGCCTTGTCGGCCTGGATGAGTGAAGAAGGGTTCGCCAACCCCATGGCAAAGGTGGACTGGGAACGCTACGACCGCAGCAGCCTGGCACCGGAAACGCGACTGGAGTGGGAAGCGGCCATGGATGCATTCTTCAACAGCAAAACCAAGGACGACATTCGTACCGAAGGCGCAAAGCGCGGCATCCGCGCGACGGTCGCCAACTCGCCGGACGACGTTCTCAAAGACCAGCACCTGCGCAGCCGGGAGTTTCTCCAGCCCGTTGCACTGGCATCGGGTGTGACCCTCGAGCAGCCGGATTATTTCGTACGCCTGAGCGAAGGCCATTACCGGATGCCACATGTAATTCCCACGCTGGGCGGCCACAACCACGAGGTCTACAGCCGGCTGCTGGGCCTGAGCGTTGATGAACTGAAGCAACAACAAGCTGCGGGAGTACTGTAATGACTGCGAATTCCCCTCTGACCGGTGTCAAGGTTCTGGATTTTGCCTGGGCTTTGGTGGGCTCGCTCACCACAAAGTTGCTGGCCGATCACGGTGCCCGGGTGGTAAAGGTGGAGTCGGCTTTGCGGCCCTGCCTGAGTCGCATCGACAACCAGGTCAGCGCCTCCAGGCCCGGTAACCTGGACGACAAACCGTGGTTCAGCCATTTCAACAGTTCCAAGCTCAGTCTGCAGCTCAACATGAAACATCCGCGCATGCGGGAAGTGATCGACCCGCTCATCGAATGGGCGGATGTGATCGTGGAGAATTTTTCTCCCGGCACCATGGAAAAACTCGGGCTGGATTACGCCACCATCAGGGAGCGCCGACCGGACATCATCATGGTAAGCGGCAGTGTGTTCGGTCAGACGGGACCCTACGCCAAAAACTGGGGCGTGGACGGCACGGGCGCCGCACTGTCCGGCCGAATCTATCTGACCGGCTGGCCCGACCGCAACCCGGTAACACCTTCGGTACCTTATGGCGATGTGGTGCTCCCCTATTACATGGCCGCGACAGTATCCGCCGCACTGGACACCAAACGACGCACGGGTGCCGGCCAGTACATCGATGCCAGCATGTACGAGGTCTGTGTTCAGCAGATGGCGGACGCTCTGACGGATACCCAACTCACCGGTGAAGTGCCCCGTCGGGAAGGAAACCGATCACCGGACGTATTGTTTCAAGGAGTATTCCCCTGCCGCGCCGAGGGCGACGAACAGAAGTGGATCGCCATGTCGATGGAAACTGAGCAGGACTGGGCGCGCTTCGTTGCGGTGCTTCCGGATGAGCACTGGCCAGCCGCTGAGGACGTCCCCATGCTGTCGGACAGTGAACTGAACCAACTGGAGGAGCGCATACGGGAATGGACCAGGCCCCAGGAGCGCTACGCTCTGATGGAGCGCCTGCAGGACAGCGGAATCGCCGCGGGAGTCGTACAGGACATTGCCGACACCTTCGAGCGGGATCCGCAGCTGCGGCACCGCAACTACCTGACGGAACTGGATCATCCGCACCTGGGTCGCTTCGGCCACCAGACTCCGCCCTTCAAACTGTCCCGCACTCCCGCGCAGGTGCGCCTCGCTCCCGCCATGGGCGAACACAACGAACAAGTGTGCCGCGACCTTCTGGGTATGAGCGCGCAAGACTATGCGAACCTCAAAGCAGCCGACGTTTTCGTATGATCCGCGTGGCTCGCCTGAGCCGCGCGAGTGATTGACCTGGAGCCAGTATGTCGAACTCTTCCTCTCTCCGCAGCCGCAAGGATCTGAGCTGCACGGCCGATGCCCAGCGCTTTCAGAAAGCCTTTGGCCTGGATCTGAAACGCCGCGTGGTGGAAAACGGCGAGCCCTTTGCCATCGTGCAGGCTGACACGCCCCACGAAATATTCCACGTGATGGACATTCCCATTGTTACCAATCAGTGGTGGTCCGCCTACATCTCGGCCAAGCGCTTGTCCGAGCGCTACGTGAACGTGTTGGCGGAACACGGCTTTCCACAGGACAGTTGCAAGTACTGTTCTCTGGGCCTGGGCTGCACCCTGGACAACGACCCCGCCACCGCGCCCTGGGGTGGACTGCCGAAGCCCACGGTGCTGGTGGCACGAATGACCTGCGACTGCATTCAGCAGGTTTTTTCCCTGTGGGCGGACGCGCTGGGCGCCCCGTTTTATCCGCTGGAAGCTCCCGGCTGGACCGAGAAGGTCCCCAACTGGTGGGAATTGGCCGCCGAGGATTGGGAGACGGTTTACCAGTCGGATCGGCTCGATCTGATGGTGGAGGAGATGAAAGGCCTGATCAGTCTGCTGGAGCGGCAGACCGGACGCCGCTTCGACGAGAATAAACTGCTGGCCCTGATGCACAGAATCAACGAGCAGGAATCCACACTGGGTGAAGCGGCCCGCCTGGCAGTGGAAACGGTTCCCTGTCCCGTAACAATTGTGGATCAGATGCCCAATACCATGATTCCCCAGTGGCACCGGGGCTCGGACTGGGCGGTGGACCATGTGAAGCGATTCCGCGATGAGATCCGTGAACGGGTGGACCAGGGGCTGGCCGCGTGCGCGAACGAGCGGGTTCGCATGATGTGGATCGGTGCCGGCCTCTGGCACGACTCAAGTTTTTACCAGGCGTTGGAGGATCGCTTCGGGGCCGTATTTGTCTGGTCCATGTACCTGCCCTTCGCGAACTATGCCTATCCCCGTTACAAACTGGACGATCCGTTGCGCGCGCTGGCCAGCCGCATCGCCGGAATGAACGAAGTGCTGCACCTTCCCCCCTGGATGAATGAGTGGATGGTCCACGAGGCCAAGCGCGCAAAAATTGACGCGGTCATGATGTTGATGCCCGAAGGCGCGCGACTTTCGCAAAGTGGCTCTCTGTTTACCAAGAAGGCTTTCGAGGATGCGGGCATTCCCGTTATCGATCTATGGGCCGACATGGTGGACTCCAGTGATTGGGACCACGACCGAATGGTGAGCTACGTCGGTGAATTTCTCGACAAGAACTTCTGAAGAGATTGTGCCGGCCCCGGGCATGTGGCACCGGGGGCCGATCTCATTCAGGCTGCAACCACCTTCAGGGGCACAGCCAGAGTGCCCCACTCCGGCCAGCGTGTCATCTTCACTTCGCCAGCCAACTCGATTTTCTTCGTTCTGCTCAGAAACTCTTCCAGAGTGACCTGCAACATCAGGCGGGCAAGGGGCTCACCAGCGCAGCGGTGTGGGCCCAGGCCGAATGCCACGTGATCCTTGATGTTGGGCCGATTGAGAATGAACTTGTCGCCGTCGGGAAATACGGCTTCATCGCGATTGGCCGAGGCGTAGACCAGCGCAATGGGCTCGTTCTTCTTGATCAGCCGTCCGCCAATCTCCACATCCTTTCGTGCCGTTCGGGCGAAGCCCCGATAGGGGGTAAAAAGCCGCAGATACTCTTCGATGGCGGCGGGAATCAGCTCCGGCTCCGCGCGCAGCTGATCCTGGAGGTCCGGGTTTTCGCAGAGATGATGGAGCATGGTGCCAATGAACACGCTCGGGGCAATCATGCCCACGACAATCATCTGCCGAATAGTGCCGAGAACCATGGCGTCCGGTAACGGCTCGCCTTCGTAGGTTTTTGCGAGCAAGGCAGAGGTGATGTCGTTCTTCGGATCCCGGGGATTGGCCTTGCGCTCCTCGATAATGTCCCGGGCAATGGCATAGAGCTGCAGGCTCGTCTCCTTAACCAGCTCGTCGTTCGCTTCCTGCAGCGCCTTGTCGTAAACACAGGTCGTTTCCTTGATGCGCATGGACAGTTCTTTCGACAGGCCGAAAAATTCAGCGAACAGATAGCCTGGATATTTGTGAGTAAAATCCTGGCAGATGTCCCCGCCACCCGCATCGACGTAGGGCTGCAACAGGCTCACGGTCACTTCACGTAAAGTGGGCAGGAAGGCTTCCATCCGGCTTCGCTTGAAGAACGGATTCAGCGCCTGCCGGTAGGGAGTGTGTTCAGGCGGATCCAGGTGCAGTGGCGGACGACGGCCGGTAAACGCCACCTTCGGCACCACGTTCTGAACGGACGTGATATAGGTCTGGTGATCGCGCAATACGTCCACCACGTCCTGATAACGGAGCAGCGCCCAGAAGCCGTTCCATTCGTTACTGTGCGCGACCGGGCATTGACTGCGCATCCCGGAGTAAAGCGCGTGTGCGCTATTGAAGTCTTCGCGAGCCAGTGGATCGAAATCATCCGTGAGTTCACGGTTTCCCGCATTGTCGGTCATAACTGTCACCTATCCGGTTCCGGTACCGCAAAAACGGTTACCTGAAAAAATGAATCTATAGAAATCTGAACAGGCTCTGTTGAAGATCAACAGCCTGCTCCAGGGAAAGAATGGCCGCGGCCAGGGCTTCGGCGTCCTCCTGCTTCAGTGGTTTGCGGGCGTGGCGTACGCAGGCGCGGAATTTTTCCAGGAGATCTTCTTCAGAAAGGGGCCGCGCGGGCGATCCGTAGGGCTGGTCCAGCTCCCGGTCGTGATGGCATCCGTCGTTCATGACGATGCGCATTCGGCCGGAGGTCATTCCCGCGGGGTCCTGCAGCCGATCGTCCACGTGATAGTGGACCTTCTCCGCCAGTTGCAATACGGCCTCGTGCCTGCGGGCGTCGGCGGAAAAGCTGTCCAGGTTCACGCTCCCGTGAATCAGTGCGCTGGCCACACAGAACGGAATACTGAATTTTGCATCGATGGCAGTTGCAGGGCGGCACTTGCTGGCCCGCGGCTGGGCCAGCATTTGGTTGACCCGGTGGCCCTGCACGTCGATGCGCTCAATCTCCTCCACCGCAATCTGCTCCTCTCGCACAAGGTTTAGAGCGGCCTCGATATAGGCATGGGTTCCCCGGCAACTGGGCCAGGCTTTGAAGCTGAGTTGAGCGATTTCGAAGACTTCGCCCAGCTTGTTCACAATGTTGTCGGGCTCGTAGTGACCTCGTGCAACCATTGCGAAGAAGCCGGCTTTACCTTCAAAGGGTTCAGCGAAGCCCGTGATGCCGCGAGCGGCCAGGAGCGCCGACTGCACGCCGGTTTGCGCGGGAAACGCATCGCGAATCGCCCGCACCTGACTGTGGGGGTTGTACTTTATCTCGGCGCTGCAACTGTTCTGCAGCAAGGTCAGGGAAAATGCATTCACCACCTGCTCCCCACTCAAGCCGTACAGGCGGGCAGCCGTTGCCGTGGCGCCGAAGGCGCTGAGAATGGGCGGTGGATACCAGCCATAGTCATCCAGCGGTATCTGCAGGGCGAGCCCCAGGCGGCACACCACGTCGCAACCCACGGCGATGGCCGTCAACAGCTCACGACCGCTCACGTGACCCAGGCCTTCGGCCACGGCAAGGGCCGCCGGGATGGTGGCCGCATTGGGATGCACCAAAGCACCGTCGTGGGCATCTTCGAAATCCAGCGCGTGGGATAGCGCGCCATTTGCGAATGCCGCCTGCACCGCGGGGACTCTCGCCTTACTGGCGAACAGTGTGCTTTCCCCAGCGCCACCCTGGGTGATCGCCAGATCCGAAAATGCGGAACAACCTTCTCCCAGGGTGGTGGCCGCCAGGCTCACACCCAATTGATCCAGCAATGCGTAGCGCGCGTAGCGAAGTGCTTCGCGGTCCAGTTGCTCAAAGCGGGTGTCGACCACGAAGTCCGCCAGGGCCCGCGAGATACCCCCGACTCGTTGATGCGCTTGCTTCGTCGATTGATTCACGCCGGCTCCACCACAATCGAATCGCCTTCCCGGCGGAAACTTGCCGGCAATTCCTGGTCGCGAGTGATCTCTTCGATATAGCTGACCACCTCATCGAAACGCGGGTCCGTGGTGGACAGAATCTCGGGCACGGCCTGGGTATCCACGTAGGTCGGCAGGTAGGCCACCTTTTGAATCCCGCCGTTTTCAATCTCCACCTTCACCACCGCCGTGCGACGGGAATCCGGCGGAAAGTTGTAGCGGCTTTCAAAGTCCGGAATCCATTCCGGATGCAGGCCCTGAATCTCCCGGAAGCCCTTGCTCTGGGCATGCTCCGGGGTCATGGTCAAATCCACGGCAAAATTGCAGAGGCTGTAAAAGATCGGCTTACCCTTGTAGACCTCGATCCCTTTCAGGATGTGTGCATGATGACCCAGGATCAGGTCCACGCCGTGATCGATTGCAACATGGGCAACCTCGCGCTGGTAGTCGGCAATCACCTTCGGTACGAAATGAATGCCCCAGTGGATGGACATGACCACCACGTCCGCCTGTGACCTGGCTTTTTCGATATCCGCGATCAGCGCCTCCAGGTCACCGCGATGGGCGAAGGTGTGAACCCGACAGGGCGTACCCGGCTGATCGTGCTCGATCGGCTCGTAGTGGGTGAAGGCGCGCATGGGCGCGCAGCCCGGGCGGTCCGCTTCCGCCCAGTAACACTGGGGAAGGATGGAGGAATAGGCAATGAAGGCGATCTTCGTCCCCTTGGACTCGACGATCAGCGGCGTGCGGGCCTCGCTGATGTTGGCTCCCACGCCCACCACACCGAGCGCCTCCTCGCGCAGTGCGTCGATGGTGTCGAAAAAAGCCTCGCGCCCCCAATCCATACAGTGATTGCCGGCGAAGGACACGACGTTGAAACCTGCGTCCTTGATCGCGGTTGCCGTCTCCCGTTGCAGGCGCGTGGTATGGCGGGCCTGAGGCAGGCGTGTACCGCGCTCGGAAATATTGGCTTCCAACTGGCAAAAGGCCACGTCCGCCTCGCTGAGAACCGGGCGGGTTTTTGCAAAGATGGTGTGGGGGTCATCCCGCTCGGGGAGCACATCGCCCACGCAATACATCAAAACGGAATCACCTTCGCTCATTCACTTCGCTCTCTTTCAGTTGAAACTTCCACCCGCGGACACGCCACTTTGCGATCACAACCGAGCAACTGCAGCGACGGCTCGCTATTCGAACATTCGGGCACCGCGGCGGGGCAGCGGGTATGGAAGCGGCAGCCGGCGGGCGGATGGAGGGGACTGGGGATCTCACCGTACAGACCCGGTATGGTTTGCCGATCGCCGGGGTGCTCCGGCAATGCCGAGGCCAGCAAGGCCCGTGTGTAGGGATGAAACGGCTCGGCGAATACCACTTCGCAGGGACCGCTTTCCACAACCTTGCCCAGGTACATGACGGCAAGGCGATCGCTCATGAAGCGCACGGTGGCCAGATCATGGGCGATAAACAGATAGCTGATGCCCAAGGCGTCCTGCAGGTCCTTGAGCAGGTTGAGGATTTGCGCCTGAATGGAAATATCCTGGGACGACACGGGCTCGTCCAGGACGATCAGGCGCGGCCGGGAAATAATGGCCCGGGCGATGGCTATGCGCTGGCGCTGGCCGCCGCTGAACTGGTGAGGATATTTCTCCCCATCCGACGCGCTCAGGCCTGTGGCTTCCAACGCTTCACCGACCCGGCGCTTCACCTCCTTCCGGCTCCTGTCCGCACCGGAGCCCGCAACCCGCAGCGGTTCCGCCACAATGCCTTCCACGCGCATGCGCGGATTGAGCGACGCGTAGGGATTCTGGAACACCGGCTGCACCTCGCGGCGAAAACGTCGCCACTCCTCCCGGGACATCTCCGCGGTATTGCGCCCATCGAAGCAGAGGCTTCCCGAAGTGGGCGGCGTCAGCGCCAGCAACAAGCGGCTCAGGGTGCTCTTCCCGCAGCCCGATTCACCCACCACCGCCAGTGTTTCCCGCGGAAAGATCTCCAGGTCCACATTACTGACCGCCTTGAGGGTTCCGCCGTCCACTTCGAAATGCCGGCTTAAACCACGCGCGGACAGGATCGCCGATTCACTCACAGACACGCCCCCTCAACCGGCCCACGGATCGGCTCCGCCCCGTCCTGGTCGAGTACCGGATACCAGCAGCGCACGCGGTGATCCCGTCCCGCGGACTGGACCGGCGGCCGCTCCCTGCGACACTGTTCCCGGGCGCGATCACAGCGCGGCGCAAACCGGCAACCGCTTGTGACATCGCCCGGTTTCGGAGGCGCGCCGGGAATCGACACCAGTCGGTGGGGCTTGTGATTAATGCTGGGGCGGCTGCCCATCAGTAAATGGGTGTACGGGTGTGCGGGACGATCGAAAATTTCCCCAACGGGCGCGTCTTCCACAATGGTTCCGCCGTACATGACACAGACCCGATCACACATTTTTGCCACCACACCGAAGTCGTGGGTGATCAACAGAATCGAAAGGCCCATGGAACGCTGAATGTCCTGCAACAATTGCAGGTACTGAGCCTGAATGGTGACATCGAGGGAGGTCGTGGGCTCGTCGGCAATCAACAGCCGAGGTTCGCAGGAAATGGCGATGCCGCCCACCACCCGTTGACGCATGCCGCCGCTCAATTGGTGAGGGTAGTCGCGAACCCGGTCCCCGGGTGCGGGAATGCTGACCCTGCGCAGAGACTCCACCACCCGCCCCGCAAGCTCCGCCGCCGGCACCTGACCGTGACAGCGAATGGCTTCCCTGATCTGATTGCCGATGCTGAACACCGGATTCAAAGAGGTCATGGGGTCCTGCAGGATCATGGAAATCTCGCGCCCCCGCAGGCTGCGCATCTCCCCATCACTCAGGGCCAGCAGGTCCCGGCCGTCGAACATGGCCGTGCCACTGTAACGCGGGCGGTCGCGTTTTTCATGCAAGCGCATCAACGAGAGTGCCAGAGTGGATTTGCCGGACCCGGATTCGCCCACGATTCCCAGAGTCTGGTTCCGGTCCAGGGACAGGCTCACCTGATCCACAAGATTCAGGTCCCTGCCCGCGCTGCGCAGGGAAACGCTGAACTGTTCCAGTTGCAACAGGGGTTCGCTCATTTCAGTTCTTCACTCCGCCGCGCAGCTTCGGATTCAGGTGTTCGGCGAGTGAGTCGCCCAGTACATTCACGGACATGACGGTTAACACAATCGCAACACCCGGCACCATGGCAAGCCAGGCGGCGGAGAACAGATAGGAGCGCCCCTCCGCCACCATGGAGCCCCAGGCCGGTGTGGGGGGCGGCACCCCGACTCCCAGAAAGCTCAGGGAGGACTCCAGAATAATCACGGTACCCACCTGAAGCGTTGCCAGCACAATGAGCGAACCGGCGATGTTGGGCACCAGATGGCGGGTCATGATGGTCACCGTTGAACACCCGGCACTGCGCGCCAGATCCACAAACTCCCTGTCTTTCAGGCGCAGCGTTTCCGCTCGCGCCATCCGCGCGTACTGGGACCAGAGCACGAGGCTGATAACCAGAATCACATTGGCAAAGCCCGGCCCGTACAAGACGCCGAACAACAGCGCGAGAAGAATGATCGGGAAGGACAGAGCAAGGTCCACCAGACGCATAAGAACGGTATCGGTCCAGCCGCCGTAATAGCCTGCGATGATTCCCAGCGTGGAACCCACCATGCCGGAAAACAGAATGGCCAGGGCGCAGACTGTAAGCGAAATTCGCGCGCCGTAAATCAATCGGCTGAGCACGTCCCGGCCCAGGCGATCCGTTCCCAGAAGATGGTCGGCACTGCCCCCTTCCGCCCAGACCGGGGGCATCAGCCGCTCCACCAGAACACCCTGGGTAGGATCCTGGGGCGACAACAGCGGTGCGAAAATCGCGACTCCGATCAGCAAGGCCCAGAGAGCGGCGACCACCACCGTGACAGCTTTGTTCAGCATGGCTCAGCGGCTCCCGTGCCGGATTCGCGGGTCCACCCAGGCATAGGCCAGATCCACGATCAGGTTGATCACGATAAACAGCGCGGTCATAAACAACACCACGGCCTGAATCAGCGGAAAGTCCCGGTTAAGGATCGCCTCAAAAGCCAGACGGCCGATGCCCGGCCAGGAGAACACGGTTTCCACCACCACCGCGCCGGTGATCATGGTGGCGAAAAAAGTGCCCATGAAGGTCATGACCGGAATCAGGCTGTTGCGCAGGGCGTGCTTCCACACCACACCGGCTTCACTCAGCCCCTTGACCCGCGCCAGCCTGACGTACTCGCTGCTGAGGGCGTCCATCATGCTGCTGCGCACCAGGCGCGTCACGGCCGCTGTAGTGAACAGCCCCATGGTGATGGCGGGCAGCACGTAGTGCGTCCAGCTCCCGTAACCGGAGGTGGGCAACCAGCCGAGCTTTACGCCAAACAAATACATGAGCACCAGCCCCAGCCAGAAGGCAGGAATGCTTTGGCCCAACAGCGCCAGCAAACGCGCGCCGATGTCACCGGCCTCGCCCTGCCGAACCGCGGCCACCACCCCCAGGGGGATGCCCACGGCCATGCTGAACACAAAGGCCACTGCCGCCAGTTTTACGGAAGCCGGGAAGCGCTCCAGCACCATCTCGAGCGCCGGGCGCTGTTCGCCCATCAGGGAGGACCCGAGATCGCCGCGCAGGGCCCGCGCGGCGAAGTTGCCGTATTGTGTGATCAGCGGTTGATCCAGACCCAGTTCGCGGGTGATGCGCGCGCGATCCTCATCCGATGCGTAGTCGCTGAGCAACAGGGCCACGGGATCACCCGTAAGACGGCCCAGCAGAAATACCACGACGCTCATCAGAAACAGTGCGACCACCATCTCCGCAAAGCGGGACAGAACGTATCGCTTCACGGTGCCACCCGCCGTTTGATCAGATCCACGTTAGTCACATGCTGGCTGAGAGACGGCCATGACTCGATCCGGTCACTGGCGCCGTAAGGTTCGTTGCTGAAGATCAGAAAAAGCCCCGTCGCCTCCTCGCGAATCAACTGACCCATTTCGCGAATCAGTTGCTCCCGTTCTTCGGGGTTGAGAGTATTTTCAATGGCTTCAAGGCGGGATTCGGTTTCTTCATTGGCGAAGGTGGCGAACACGCTGTCCGAACTGTAGCTGGCCTGCAGTCCCACCAGCGGCGTGGGAAACGCAATACCCCGGTGAGTCCAGACGAAACCGGTGGCTTTGCCATTCACCTGGGCGGTGCGCTGGGTAATCCAGTCGATGGGCACAATGTGCACGTCGATGCCGATGGCCTCCCAGTACATGCCGACGATCTCGCCGATGATGGGCAACTCCGCACCGGGGGTGGTGGTAAATGTTTTCAGGGTAACGGAGAAACCGTCCTCGTATCCCGCTTCCTTCATCAGAGCTTTGGCCCGCTCGGGATCATAGGGATAGGGCGGAATGTCGAAGAACACCTGGGCCGGAAAGTCCGTGCCCGCCACGCGACCCTCGCCATGGAAGATCGCCTCGAGGATGGTCTCCTTGTCCACCGCGTAGTTCATGGCCTGGCGAACCTTCTTGCTCTGCCACGGCACCTTGGGGTTGTAGAACTCAGTTGCGGTCTCCACCAGACCGCCGAAGCGAATGATGGGGGACCAGGAATTGCTGATGGAAATGATGTTGATTCCATAACGCTTCAGACCCGCCACGGAATCGAAGGCGACCGGCGCCAGGTCCACCTCCCCCGCGCGCAGCATGGCTATGCGGGTGGACTCCTCCGGCACCGCGAGAAACCGAACGCGCTCGAAGTCCGGGCGGGAACGCCAGTGATTGTCCACGTCGACTACCGTTTTTACGGTTACCGATACCCCGCTCCGGTAGGCGTCCAGAACGTAAGGCCCCGTACCCACGGGTTTGCGATTAGCGGCCCGCTCGCCCACCTCTTCCACATAGCGCCTGGACACGATCATCGCCTGCATGGCATTGGACAGATAACCTTGCACGAAGGCAATGTCCGGCCGCTTGAGCCGAATCACTACCTGATATTCTCCGGCAACCGCGACATCTTCAATGATGTTGCGCATGGAGGAAGACGGCCCGGATACGGCAGAGGGATCAATGAGCCGCTCCAGGGAATACTTTACGTCCTTTGCCGTTACTTCACCCCAGCCATGATGAAACTCAACGCCCCGGCGAATGTTCAAGGTCCAGACCTTGCCGTCCGGGGAAACATTCCAATCAGTTGCCAGGCCCGGTTGGAGGGCGTGGGTTTGCGGATCCACATACGCCAGGTATTCGTATATCGTATCCAGGTAAACCTTGCGCCCTCCCCCACCCATCCAGGGAAGGAAGGTTTCTTCGTGCAGGGTGGACATGGCGACCCGCAGGGTGCTGTCGGACCAGGACTCTGCGCGCGCGGCGACAGCCGCGACAACACTGAGGCACAACGCAAAGATCGAAATCCAGCGCCCGAAACCCGGTCGTAATTTCACTGCCCAACTCCGCATCACATCACCCAAATCGCCTACGCGCATTCGGCAAAAAAAGAGCGGAAGGATCAATCCGCTCAAAGGGAGGCACAAACCGTCGGTTGGGTTAGCGAAGCGTAACCCAACAAATTCTTCTTCTAAAACTCGACCTTCGTCCGCAAACCAAACTGCCGCGGCGCGCCGTAGATGGGGCCACCGTCGGCACTGGACGAACTCTGGATCTGCGAAGCGACGTATTCCTCATCGAACAGGTTGGAGACAAATGCCTCCACCATCCAGCGCTCGGACGGGTAGGCCGCAAGCTTGAGGTCGGTAATGGTGCGCGATTCCACATAGGTTTCCGGGTGAGCGAATGGGGTGGCCAACTGCTCGTCCGTGTAGGAGACCTGCAGGCGGGGCACCAGGAGCATTTCACCCAACAGCAGATCGTACTGGATTCCCGCGTTGGCGGTCAGCTCCGGTGAGAACGGCAGATCATCCCCGTCGCGCACCCATCCGTTGCCGCCCCCGTTGGTATCGTTCAGCAGAACGTCGCCGTCGAAGCGGGCATTCAGATAGCCGAGACCAAAGTTGAAGCTCAGCGCATCGTAAGCACCGGTCAGTTCCAGCTCCGCCCCGTAGGACTTCGCCGACGCGGCGTTCTGGGTCACCGGCAGCGGCGGGCCAAACAGGGCCAGCAGGCTGGAGAACTGAATGCTGTCGTAATCGGAGTAGAACAGGTTGCCGTTCAGGCGCAGGCGGCCCTCGTCCAGTGTGGTTTTTACACCCACTTCCAGAACGTTATTGGTTTCGGGTTCGAAGAAGCCCTGCCGGGGATCCAGGTTCACGCCGCCCGCCTTGTATCCCTTCGACAAAGTCCCGTACCACATGGTGTCCGCATTGCTGAAGTAGTTCAGACCGATACGACCGGTGGTCTCGCTGGATTCCTGAGTCGTGGTGCAGGGAAAGCAGTCGGGCGGAGGCGGCCCTGGCAGAATGACGCGCTCGTAAACCTGCTCATCCTCCGAGTAGCGGGCACCCGCTGTTAACTGGACCTTCTCTGAGACGAAGGCATCAACCTGTCCGAATACGGACTGCGATGTGTTTTCCGCCTCGGTGACAATGTTGGAATCGCTCTGGAGAAAATCGTGGGTGTTCTGTTCATCGCGGTACAGCTCAAGGGGCACATCGTCGGCCATGTAGAACGCACCGAGCACCCACTGCACCGGGCCATCGCCGCTGGAAAGCAGGTTGAGTTCCAGGATGTCTGTTTCAAACGTGGTCTTGGCCCAACTGACCCGGCCGGCTCCGCCAAGCCCTTCGGCAATCTCCGTAGAAGTGCGATCACCATCGGTCTGATCGTTGGTATAGCCATCCTGGGTTGAACCGAGCGCGCGCAGCTCCGTGGTCTCGCTCAGATCCCAGCGCCCTTCCACTGAAAACCGATAGCCTTTCTGGTTGAGAAAAGAGCGGCCATCGTAGGAAATTTCGTAAGGATCGGTGTTGGGATCGGTGCGATTTTTAACCGCGATGTTGCCGCTTTCGAGGTCGAAAGCTTCGTAGCGAACGTTATAGGACTGCCCTTCGGAGGGTTGCACCAACAAGTTCATCCGGACGCTGCCCAGGTCGCTGCTGCCAGGGTCCATTCCAGCCGAGGGTCCGTTGTTATCCACCCAGCCATCGCGGGTTTCGTAGATGCCGGCCACACGCAGCGCGGCGACGTCCCCCATGGGTAGATTCACCCCTGCCTGGGTGCGATACCAGCCGTAGCTGCCGGCGGTCTGGTCCACGTGTCCGCCGAGGATGCCGAGCTCCGGTTTGGGCGTGGTGACGTAAACAGCGCCGCCGGTGGAGTTCTGGCCCGTCAGCGTACCTTGCGGCCCGCGCAGAACTTCAATGGCGCCAATGTCGTAAAAGCTCTGCCCGATAAACTGCTCGTGTGGAATCAGTACGCCGTCCACATAGTAGGCCACCCCCGGGTTGGAAGTGGGCGCGGACTGGGCGATCCCCACGCCGCGGATGTTGATGAAGGTGGAGCGGTTGTAGGAATTGATGGCCAGGCTCGGCGCGACCTGCTGAATCTCGTCAATATTGTCGACGCCTTTCTGGTTCAGCGCATCGCCGGTCAACACCGTCGCGGAGATGGGAGTCTCCTGCAAATTGACCTCGCGCCGTTCGGAGGTGATGACAATTTCCTCCAGCACACGGTCTCCGCTCTGTGCGACCACCGGCAGCGACAGACCGGCCATACCTAACACAAGCAGGCTGACGGAGCTTGTTGGGAGGATGGAGGTGGGTATCTTTACAGTCATTATTTTTGTCCTTCACTTTGTTCGAGGGAAGCCGAGCTCGACGTGTGAACAGCTTATGATTGGTTGTGGTTGTTACCCGTATACGCCCTGAATCAGGGGATGCTCTGTTATCAGGACATTATTATTTGTTTGTTATACAAACTAATTGCACAGCATTCTAGGGTGAGTCGTATCAAATTCCAATAGTTTGCCTTATAAAGGATTTTCATATCGTCATTGTCATTTAAGTTCATTTCCCCGCACTCCGGGTCTGCTGTTCCCTCTGCAGAACGGACCAGCCCGGTCCTGTAGACGCTCAACCCGCCTCCGGTGCGACAATTCCCGCCTCCTGGTCGGGTTGTGCGACGAGTTCTGCCATCGGCACCCCTCGCTGTTGCAGGTACCCGAGCAACTCGCGATTGTCCCGCACACGAAAGAAGTAGCCGAGGCGATCGCCGACCCTCAGGTACACGCCCTGCCCCATTCCCCAATGCAGAAAGACGGTCGTGAAAGCACGGCGGCTGAACAGCACGGAGAAGAAGGAGCATTCGCGGAGCTCACGCACATCCCGGTAATCGTAAGCAGTGGAGCGGAAGGTCCAGAACTTGATTCGCCAATGATGGGTAAAGAACAGCAATTTGCGAGGCACCAGAGCCGGCACGCTGAATACCAGGGCCATCCCGGCCGCCAGCAGCGCCAGGGGTAAAGTGCGCTGCAACGCGTAGGAGTCCGCCTTGGCCAGGGTCAGGGCCAGCGTTTCCCAGCCATTATACCCCACCGCTACCAGCAAAAACCCCAGGGCAGACGCGGTCAGCATCCAAAGCGCCAGCAGCCCGGGAGCCAGGCGCAACTTGCATAAATAGCGAATCTCGCGCATGTCCACCGGCCGGGCCCAGCGGGAGCGCAGCATCCGGATAATCAGGAACAGGACCACCAGCGGCCCGACGCCCTCCAGCCAGACAAGAGCGATGGGGATCGGGCGGGTAAGCTCCAGCAGCTCATTGGCGGGTGTGAATGTTTTTGTCATCCATTCGCTCAGCTCCCTCTGGCTAAGCCCTTGCCAGTGGGCCACCCTGTCCGGGAATCCGCTGTAGATATCCTTGTTGCAGAGCACGTCCACGGAGCACAAGCGGGCAATGGACGCTGCGCTCGGGTAGCCCATGGTCAGATCACTCACGGCCCGCGCGCGGACATTCTCGAATACTGACCCAGGGAGTCTTCCCTGCTGCAGTTCGGCGAGCGTGTCACGGATCTCCCTCTCCACATGATCCGCCCGGCCTCGGGCGTAATTGCCGGAGATGGAAACGAGACCATGCCCGGCATAGGCATCCACGTTCACGGACACGGCGTAGGTTGCCTTACTTTCCACTCGAAGGCGTTGGTTCAGGAGATGGCGCAGAAAGCGCGCGCTGAACCAGGCCATCTCGAGGTCGTACGCACTGGGCGAGAAGAGCTTGTAGCGAAGTTTGTGATCCACGTTCTGCACCCACCGGAAACTCACCCGTCGGGTGGGCTGGCGGGAGGGGCGGACCTCCTGGAGTGTGCTCACTCTTTCTCCCTGGGGCGCCCAGGTGCCGAAGCTCTGATCCACCAGTTGTTTGACGGCGTCCCGCGGGGCATCGCCGACGATCATCACCGTCATGTTCTGTGGGCCGTAATAACGGTCGTAAAAACCCTGAAGATCCGCTACATCAATCCCCCGCAGGGACGGGTAGCTGCCGATCACGCTGCGATAATCCCGCACCAGCCCAAGCTCCCGCTCCCAGACGTCGGACTTCACCAGCAACTTGTTGCCCCAAAGCCATTGCTGGATGCGGTCCAGGGGCTCGGTGCTGGCCGGATAACGGCGACTCTTTTCCAACATGACCACCCGCCTTTCCGCATCTGCCACGGCGGGGCCGAACCGGTGCCCGCGCAACAGATCGTGCATCCAGTTCAATCCAAAGCGCCACTCGGCGGCCGGCAGGTCCACGTAATAGCGGGTCTCATAGCGGCTGGTGGTGGCGTTCTTGCGCCCGCCCCGGTCCAGCACTGATTGCTTGATCTCCTCTTCCGTCCTGCCCCGGTGATCCGTAAACACCATATGCTCGACAAAGTGGGCCAGCCCTTCCCGCCCTTTGGGGTCGAGGCTGGAACCCACCGGCAGCAAGACCTGAATGTAGATATCGGAAACCTGGGGCATGGACTTGAAATGCACCCGCAAGCCAGAGGGGTAGTCCCAGGTCTCCACCTGGGCGAAATTGTTGGGGCGCGGCTCAGGATCAGGGCGGAACTCAAGCTCGGCCGCTGAGATGATCGGGAACAGTAAAAGGAGCAGGATGAGGAGACGGGAAAACAGCTTCATGAGGGACCGCTTTACTTGTTACTCCCTCGAGCATAGACCACCAATGGCTGAGGTAAAGGTTGCCGGCTCAGCTAGCGTGGCGCTGCTCTCGGTCGTGGCCCCACTCTGGCTCGCGGTGTGCATGCATTACTTGAGAATCAGTCCCCCCCCTGGAGATCAAAATGAAGCGCATAGTCCCCGCCTTCGCGGCCGTCTTCCTGCTGATCGGCTGTCAGTCTGCCTATTACAGCACTATGGAACGCTTTGGCGTTCACAAACGGGATATCCTGGTGGATCGGGTGGAAGACGCCCGGGACGCCCAGGCGGATGGCCAGGAGCAGTTCACCTCGGCATTGGATCAATTCCGGGCCATGGTGGAGTTTGAAGGCGGCGAGTTGGAGGAGCGCTACGACGCGCTCAACGCAGAGTTTGAGGACAGCGAAGCGGCCGCCGAGGAAATTCACGACCGTATCGACGCCATCGAAGAGGTTTCAGGAGCGCTTTTTGACGAATGGGAAGATGAGCTGGCCCAATACTCTGACGCCAGCCTCCGCCGGGAGAGCCGCAACCAGCTCAACAGTACCCAGCGGCGCTACGGCGAGCTGATTGCCGTCATGCGCGAGGCGGAGAACCGCCTGGACCCGGTCCTGGACGCCATGCGCGACCAGGTCCTCTACCTCAAGCACAACCTCAACGCGCGAGCCATTCAGTCCCTGAGAGGCGAAGTAAACGTAATCAACCGCGACGTGGACCAACTCCTGGAAGCCATGCGCAAATCCATTGCCGAAGCAGATGAGTTCATAGAGGACATGCGGCAGTCGTAAGCCGAACTGGTGGCAAGCCGTGGGGGGACCCGGTATTGGATGGCTCGGTGTTGGGTTACGCTTCGCTAACCCAACCTACGGGTCATTCCGCTGCGCACCTTGATTTCTGCAAGGAATGTAGCGGCGAGGTGTTGGCGGCGAGGTGTTGGCGGCGAGGTGTTGGCGGCGAGGTGTTGGCGGCGAGGTGTTGGGTTACGCTTCGCTAACCCAACCTTGTATCTGTCCTGCGACTCTGGCTAGCTACCGGGGCGCGAATGAGGGGCAGGTAAGTTCGACC
>NZ_JBTIYG010000013.1:0-104189 GCF_054401055.1 Gilvimarinus sp. F26214L
ATAGCGTTGTAATTGCCCGCTTTTTGGCCGACCGCCAGCATCAACCGTGGCAGCCGGAAGCGCCGGAGATCCGCCATCTGAAGGCCATGCTAGTGCGTCTACACGCGTTAGATACGGACCTTCAGCGGGAACAGAATCGATTAGAGAAGGCAGAGATCCAGAACGTGTCCGCCCGGGTGGAAGAATCGATTCGCGGCATGATCCAAGCGCTGACCGAAGAGCGAAAACGACTGAAACGCGAGATCGACGACCACATTGACGGCAGTCCCGGCCTAAAACAGGACCGGCAGCTGCTGGAGAGCATCCCGGGGATCGGTGTCGTCCTGTCGACCGAATTGCTGGCCATGCTGCGCAGCCGCGACTTCAACAGCGCGGGCCAGAGCGCTGCCTTCGTCGGCCTGGTACCGATCATGGTCCAGTCAGGCACATCGGTCGATCAGCGGCCACGCTTGAGCAAAGCGGGGGCCGGTCGACTACGCAGCAAACTGTACATGGGGGCCGTCGTCGCGATTCGCCACAACCCGCTCATCCAGCAGCAGTACGAACGCTTGCTCGCACGAGGAAAGGCCAAAATGAGCGCTCTTGGTGCCGCCATGCGTAAACTGGTGCAGATCGCCTTTGGTGTTTTGAAACACCAAACCGCATACGACCCGCATTGGGCAACATAGCCCGTTGCGGGAAGTTAGGGCAGATGGTATCTACCCGAAGCCCGCCCATCCCGACGCCCCGTAGGTTGGGTTAGCGAAGCGTAACCCAACAAAAACATAAACCCGCTCCGAAACCCGATACCTACGTTGGTTGGGTTAGCGCAGCGTAACCCAACAAAAACGCAACCCGCACCAAAGCCCGATACCTACGTAGGTTGGGTTAGCGAAGCGTAACCCAACAATCCGTGCTTCACACGAGTTCCGCACCCGATTCAAACCCCACCATACTCCTGCCCCCGTCCCACCCAGCGACGGGTCAGCGCATTGCTCAGCTCAGGCCGCTGCTGCAACTCCACCGCGAGCGCCCTAACCTTCCCGAGCAGGTGCGCGTCCCTTTGCAGGTCCGCCACCTTGAACTGCAACTGCCCGGTTTGCCGGGTTCCCAGTACTTCCCCGGGCCCGCGAATCTCCAGATCCTTCTCCGCAATCACGAATCCATCATTGCTGCTGCGCATCACCTGCAGGCGCGCCTTCGCCGTGGTGGACAGGGGCGAACCGTACAGCAGCACACAATGACTGGCCGCCGAACCGCGCCCCACCCTGCCGCGAAGCTGGTGCAACTGGGCCAGGCCCAATCGCTCGGGGTTCTCGATAATCATCAAACTCGCGTTGGGCACATCGACCCCGACTTCGATCACCGTGGTCGCCACTAGCAAATCTATGGCCCCGTCTTTGAAGGCGTCCATGATCCGCTCTTTTTCCTGGGGCTTCACCCGCCCGTGCAACAGTGCCACCCGCAAATGGGGCAGGGCCGCACTCAACTCCTCCGCCGTCGCCTCGGCGGCCTGGGCTTCCAGCACTTCGGATTCTTCGATCAAGGTGCACACCCAATAGGCCTGGCGTTTGTGCCGGCAGGCTTCACTCACCCGTTCCACCACCTGCGCGCGTCGTTCATTGCTGATCACCACGGTCTCCACCGGGCTGCGGCCGGGCGGAAGTTCGTCGATCACCGAACAATCCAGATCCGCGTACGCGCTCATGGCCAAAGTGCGGGGTATGGGGGTGGCGGTCATGATCAATTGGTGGGGCAATAAACTCTCGCCTTCCTGCTGGCGGGCGTTGCGCAGGCTCAGACGTTGCTGGACGCCAAAGCGGTGCTGCTCATCGATAATGATCAGGCCCAGGTTGGCGAAGGCCACATCGCTTTGAATCAGCGCGTGGGTGCCAATAACGACTTTCGCCTCATCGTCTGCGACCCGGGCCAGCTGGCGGCGTTTTTCCGCCGCCTTTTGCCGGCCCGTTAGCGCCGCCACTTCAATGCCCAAAGGGCTCAGCCAATTGTCAAAGTTCAGACGGTGCTGCTCCGCCAGGATTTCCGTGGGCGCCATCAGGGCCGCCTGAGTCCCGCTGGCCACCGCCTGCAATGCCGCCAGGGCGGCGACCAGCGTTTTACCGGAGCCCACATCGCCTTGCACCAGTCGCAGCATGGGAAATGGTCGGGCAAGGTCCTCGGCAATTTCGGAAGCGACGCGAAGTTGGGCTCCGGTCAGCGGAAAGGGCAGCGATTTCAGAAAGGTTTCGCGCAGGTGATCTCGCTGCAAGGGCTGAGAGCGGTGGCGTTGAATGCGGGCGCGCACCTTCAGCAAGCTCAGGTGGTGAGCCAGCAGTTCCTCAAATGCCAGCCGCTGCTGACAGGGGTGCTGGCCTTCCAGCAATTCATTGAGCGGTGCGTCCCGGGGCGGCGCGTGCAGAAAATGCAGCGCTTCCAGAAGGCTGATGGCCTTGGGGCGCTTCTCGGTAAAGTCGCTCAACAGCTCCGGGACGTTCTCTTCATTGGCCATTCCCAGGGCCTGCTGAATCAGCTTGCGCAGGCGTTGCTGGCCGAGTCCCTCGGTGGTCGGATACACCGGGGTCAGAGTCTGTTCCAGACTTTCTTCCGCGCTGCCGCCGTCCAGGAAGGTGTACTCGGGATGATAGAACTCCAGGCCCGCCGCACCCCGCCGGGCCTCGCCATAACAGCGCAGGCGGCGGCCGGTTTTCAGGCCCTCCTTCTGGGCGTTGCTGAAGTGGTAAAAGCGCAGGGCCACCGAGCCCGTGCCGTCCTGGATTACACACAACAGACTGCGACGACCGCGGTAGACCACCTCGCAACCGCGCACCTCCCCCTCGACCACCGCCTCCATGTTGGGCTGAAGCGATCCCAATGGCGTGATCCGGGTACGGTCCTGGTAACGAAGGGGTAAGTGAAAGACCAGATCCTGCACGCTGAAAAGCTCGAGCTTCGCCAGTTTGCCGGCCAGGCTGTCTCCCACCCCCTTGAGAAGGTTAACGGGAACGTCCTGCAGCAGTTTGCGGGTACCGGTCGCGCTCTCCATGGTCAGTCGCCCTGAACGGACTCCACGGGTTTGCGGCACTGCTGAATTGCTTCGCGCACCACGTCGATGGCCTTCAACCGCGGATAGCTGGCGCGCCACGCCAGAGCGACCGTGCGCGACGGTCCGGGTTCGGCGAAGGGCCGCGTGGCCAGCAGATTGTCCGCGTACTGGCTGGTGACCGCCGCGCTCAGGGGCAGAATCGTAATCCCGAGACCTGACACCACCATGTGCTTAAGTGTTTCGAGGGAGCTGCCTTCCGCTGCGGTCCGCACCTGGTGGGCAGACTCGCGGGAAGGTTCAAGGTTAGGACAGGCCTCCAGCACCTGATCCCGGAAGCAGTGTCCCTCCCCCAGCAGTAGCACGTTGTAGGGGTTCAGATCGCCGGGTTTGATTTCGTCTTGTTTCGTGAGCGGATGATTGTGGGGCATCAGCACCACAAAGGGTTCGTCGTACAGTGGCTGGGTCACCACGTCCGCCTCGGTGAACGGCAGGGAAATGATGATTGCGTCCAGTTCGCCGTTGCGCAGTCGCGCCCGCAAGGTGGCGGTATAGCTTTCCTCCACGTACAAGGGCATGTCTGTTGCGAGGTTTTGCAGTACCGGAATGAACTGGGGGAACAAGTAGGGGCCGATGGTGAAAATTGCGCCCACATGGAGCGGGCTGCTGAGTTGGTCGCGACCGGAACTGGCGATGTCCTTGATGGCGGCGGTTTGCTCCAGTACCAATTGCGCCTGCTGGACGATGCGCTCACCCAGCGGTGTCGGATGCACCCGGGACTTGCTGCGCTCGAAGATGGGCACGCCCAGCTCTTCCTCGAGCTTTTTCACCGCAATGCTCAGTGTGGGCTGGGAAACGAAGCAGCGCTCGGCGGCGCGGCCGAAGTGCTGCTCCCGGGCAAGAGTGACAATATAACGGAGTTCTGTCAGAGTCATAACTCTACCATTAGTCAAAACCTATTGATCGCGATGATAACAAAGATTCTGTTAATTGGATGCGGCGACGTGGCCATTCGTCTGGCAGACCAACTCGGCGATGACTACGCCTGCCACGGTCTGCGCCGTCACACGGACAAGCTGCCTCCGACCATCCGGCCCATTGCCTGGGACCTGGATCAACACGAGGGTTTGGCCGAGCGGATCGGGGGCTTTGATGTGGTGGTGATCACTCTGGTACCTGGCAGCCGCGACGAGGCCGGTTACCGGCGCACCTATGTGGAGAACTTAAGAGCAATCCTCGCCGCGCTGGAAGCGTCCCCGCGCAAGCCCAGACAGGTGATCTTCGTCTCCAGCACCAGTGTCTACGGTCAGAGTCAGGGCGAGTGGATCGATGAAGGCTCGACCACTGAACCCGTAAATTTCAGAGGCAAACTGATACTGGCAGGTGAAGAGATCCTGCGCCGCAGCACCCTCCCCCACTGCGTCGTCCGCTTCTCAGGTATTTATGGTCCCGGGCGCGAGCGGCTTCTGGGGCAGGTGGCCCAAGGCAAGCGCAGCCCCAGGGCGAACGAGTTCAGCAACCGCATTCACAGCGAGGATTGTGCGGGATTTCTGGCCCACATTATCAGGCGCACCCTTGCGGGGCAGGACACCGCGGCGACCTACCTGGCCAGCGACTGCGAGCCGGTGCCATTGGCGGTGGTCGAAGACTGGCTCGCGGAGCGGATGCAGGTTCAGCTTCCCGCTGTCACCGCGCAGTCGGCGGGCGGCAAGCGGTGCAGGAATCACGCTTTGCTGGAGAGCGGATATGAGTTCCGCTACCCCACCTTTCGTGAAGGCTACAAGGATATGCTCGAAAACTCGGGCATCACCGGGCGGTCATGACCAGGTCGGCGGCTGGCCGCGGCGGGAGGAAGTTTTTGACCCGCACGGCCAAGGTGGACTCTGAAACTCCCAGCCATTCACTTTTAGTCCCGTCCGGTGAAAGGAACGCAATATAGGGCTGTCGAAACCCAATCTCCTGCCATTTTTCCAGCTTCAATCCTGCAAATAGCGAATCGTAATCAACTTCGCGGTCACACCAGGCGCTATCGAAAGCAACGACGGCGAATGCTCCATACTCACCACGACTAGTTTCGGCAATCTCACCGAAAGAGGAACCAAGGTCGAGGGCCTCGGGATCCACGTGCGGCGCCTGCGGCTCACAAGTATCGACGTGTTTCAGCTTGACTGGAGCGGTTTGGGTAGCGAACCCGACCAGCGTCAGCCCTCGCCGGAACTTCAGGCGTTCGACCTTGCCTTCCTGGACGTACTCGACGAATGATGGGCCCGCGAACTGCCCGGAGGAACGCATTATGATGTCGCCACTCCAGCTCTGGGAATCATCGACAACCAATTGCGGTACTTCAATCATTCCATACTTCGAAACCGTCCGCGCCGCACTGAGCCTTGCGACCACTAAATCCTTATCTGCCGAGTCGTCACCCATGCTCTTCAGGAGTTCCGCTTTGGAAATCAGAAAGCCCTCCGTCAAGTCCCAAACCGGAAGATCCGCAGCACCCGGACTGCCCGTGGTAAAACACCAGCGCGACCTGGTCGTTGCTGGTTCCCGATGTGGGTTGGCAAACGCACGAATCTTCGCACACCGGTCTGCCCACAGAATGGGGCGGTCATAATTGCCCGCCTCAATGTGATCCTCCAGAGTTTTGGAGCCGGTAAACTCGAACAGTACTTCATCGACCACGCCGTCGCGATCGAGAGTAAAGAGCGCCGGAAGCTTGATAGATCCGGTTCCGAGCACCACCGCTCCCGCTTCGGCATTGAATGCCATACCGTAATCGAGCTGCGGGTAACTCCACAACTGGTCGACGAAACCCTTTTGATTCCTGAGGAAGGCCGCAAAATCGCCTTTGCTTGATGCAAGCGTCGGCTCGTCGTCCAGGAGGCTTCGGCCGAAGCCGAGCGACGGGCGCTCCACACCCATGACATCGAGGACTGTTGCGCCGTTATCCAGGGCCGACCCTGGCTTGTGAATCCTGGCGGGGGTTTTATTTTCGGGATCAAGAATTACCAGCAGGTTACGACGCTCGCGCTGTTGCAGCATGTTTGAGGCCGTGTTCCCCATAGCCAGGTGATCGGAGGCCACGACAACCAGCGTGTTCTGGCCATGTTTACTATTGCGAACGTAGTCGACAAAATCCGCAATCTGTTTGTCAGCACAGTGGACCGCATTGAGCATGGGGTTGTCGCCATTGCCGTATACCACTCCTTCACATTCCCGCGACACGTGCCCTTCGGGGCTGTGGGTATCCAGAGTCAGCATGAACAAGCCGAAGGGTTCATCCCGGGATGCCAGCGCCGAAAATTCCTCCTTCGCCAGCCGGAACAGGGTGTCGTCATAGACGCCCCAGTGCGAGGTGTAGTCCTTCTCGCCACTTTCCTGAAGGAGCGCATTTTTTCCGCGTACCTTGTGGAAACCGTGAGAGTTGTAGAAGGCCCCCTTGCCGGAAAACTGCAAGGATGCCCCACCCATATAAGACAGGGAATAACCCTGCTCGCTCAGCAGATCTCCGAGGCAGGTAGCATTGGGAAGAAAGCGGTCCAGGCCCGACATCGCATTGCCGTGTGAGGATGTGAGCAGGGGCAGTCCACACTGGTTGGCAACCATTCCGGCAATGGTCCACCCGGTGGGGCCGACCTGGCGAATGTCCGTGAAGCTCAGCCCCTGCTCCTCCAGCGCTGCGATGTTGGGTGCGAGACCTGGGAACAGGTCCTGATCGAGATAGGTTCTTTCGAGGCTTTCGAGATACACGAAAACCAGGTTCTTTTTGTTCTCAAGCGCCAGCTGGGGCATCCGGAAATCTTGTGGAGCCTGCACCGGCTGCGCCGCTCCCGAAGATTGGCCAAACAGGGTGTAGAAATCCTGCGCAGCCGGATTGCTGACCACCGCCGCCACGGCCAAAGAGCCCACCAAAGACCATGAATACAGGGTGCCCGGACTACGCTGGCGGGTGATCGTCCGATAGACCAGAAAGGCGGCTGCCAAGACGGTGGCGACGTAAATGCCGGTGAGCATCATTTGGGGGAGGTATGCCGAAAAGCCGGCACCTTCCAAACCAACCTTGAGGTGATAAATCACCGATTCGTCTATGCCGTGACCCGTGAACACACTGGCGGCGACATAAGCGCCGTCAAGGAGCAAAATGGACACAAACAACAAGGCGGCGCCGAGAGCCGTACTCTTCCGGGACCATTTTTTTTTGCAGACATATACCACTGCTGCGGCCAAAACCGCAGAAAGAACGAGAAAAACGTTATCCATTACCGCACGCGAGAATTAAAGGTTGTTGATTTTGCCGCGCGACCCGGCGCATGAGACCGAATCCGACGAGAGCGCAGGAACGCCTTCAGAGCGAAACCGCCTGGGGAGCGGGCATTCAGATCACCATCACCCCATCAGCCTCTACCTGGGCACCTTTGGGCAACTCCTTGACGCCCACTGCCGCCCGGGCCGGGTACGGTGCCTGGAAGTACTCGGCCATCACCTCGTTCACCGTAGCGAAGTTGCCGAGATCCGTCAGATAGATATTCAGCTTCACGATGTCCTGCAGGGTGCCATTGGCGGCCTCGCAGACGGCGCGCAGATTCTTGAACACCTGATGGGCCTGATCGGCAAAGGAGCCTTCCACCAGGGTCATGGATTGGGGATTCAGAGGGATTTGTCCGGAGAGGTAAACCGTGTTGTTTACCTTCACTGCCTGGGAGTAAGTCCCGATCGCTTCCGGTGCGTTTTCCGTGTTGATTATGGCTTTGTTGGTCATAGCAGTGCCCCTGGGCTAAAAAGAAAGCCGCCAGCCCACGGGCGTGAACTGGCGACAGACAAGTCTTCAGTATAGTTAATTTTTAATGCGGTTGATCCGGATCACCGGACCCATGATCCGCACCCGGCGCATTACGTTGGCCAGGTGAATCCGGTTGCGAACGCCCAGGCAGAGAGTAATCACGCTGTTGTGCGCGTCCCGCTCGTCCACCTTGATCTGTTCGATGCTCGCCTTCTGCTCGCTGATGCGGGTGGCCAGGGAGGCGATGATGCCCCGTTCCGATTCCACCTCCACCCGGATGTCCACCAGGAACTCCCCGCTCACGGAGGGAGCCCAGTTCACGTGGCTGATTTTTTCCGGGTTGTGGCGGATCTCGGCGATGTTGTGGCAGTTCTCCTGGTGGATCACCAGCCCCCGGCCGGTGCTGATGTGGCCGAGGATCGGGTCCCCGGGTATGGGCCGGCAGCAACGGGCAAAGCTCACCACCATTCCTTCGGTGGAATCGATGGTCAGCGGTGAGTAGATGTTGGCGGCCTTTTCCTGTTCGGTGCTGGCCTGGGGCACCAGCATCTTGGCGATGGGGAAGGCAATGCGGTTGCCCAGGCCAATGTCTTCCAGAATCTCGTCCAGGGAGCGGGCGTGGGTTTCCTTCAGCAGCTTCTGCACCTGCTCGTCAGTGAGCTTCTCGATACTGCTTCCCGCATTGGCCAAGGCGCGGTTGAGGATGCGGTGGCCCAGCTCGATGGACTGAGTGTGCAGCTGATTCTTCAGAAAGTGGCGAATGCCGCTGCGGGCCTTGCCGGATACCACAAAGTTGAGCCAATTGTGGTTGGGCTGGGCGCCGGGCGAGGTAATGATGGTGACCCGCTGCCCGCTCTCCAGCGGCTGGGACAGGGGCGCCAGCCGGTCGTTGATCCGGCAGGCCACACAGTGGTTGCCGATATCGGTGTGCACGGCATAGGCGAAGTCCACCGGCGTCGCACCTGCTGGCAGCTCCACGATCTTGCCCTTGGGGGTGAAGACGTACACCTCGTCGGGGAAAAGGTCGATCTTCACGTTCTCGATGAATTCGAGGGAATTGCCGGCGCGCTGCTGCATTTCCAGCAGGCCCTGCACCCATTGCCGGGCCCGGGCCTGGCTGCCCGCAACCACGTCACTGTCCTGGGATTTGTAAAGCCAGTGAGCGGCGATCCCGCTGTTGGCCATCTCGTCCATCTCCTTGGTGCGGATCTGCACCTCGATGGGCACGCCGTGCATGCCCACCAGCACCGTGTGCAGGGACTGGTAGCCGTTGGCCTTGGGGATGGCGATGTAGTCCTTGAACTCGTTGATTACCGGCTTGTACAGGTTGTGAATGGCGCCCAGCACCCGGTAGCAGTTGTCCACGGAGTCCACGATGATGCGGAAGGCGTAGACGTCCATGATCTCCTTGAAGGACTTTTTCTTGGCGCGCATCTTCTGATAGATGCTGTACAGGTGCTTCTCGCGGCCGATCACCAGCGCGTTGATTCCGTCCCGCTCCAGTCGGAACTCGATGGCTTTCTGGATCTTCTCCACCAGCTCCTTGCGGTTGCCGCGCACCGTGTTCAGCGCCGCCTGCAAGCGGCGGGCACGCAAGGGGTACATGGCGCTGAATCCCCGGTCCTCGTACTCGACGCGCATGTCATTCATGCCCAGCCGGTGGGCGATGGGCGCATAGATTTCGATGGTTTCCTTGGCGATGCGGCGCTTCTTGTCCGGGCTCAGGGAGTTGAGGGTGCGCATGTTGTGCAGGCGGTCGGCCAGCTTGACCAGGATCACGCGGATGTCCTTGGCCATGGCCAATGCCATCTTCTGGAAGTTCTCGGCCTGCTTCTCGGCCTGGGATTCGCTCTCGAACTGGGTCAGCTTACTGACGCCGTCTACCAGATTGGCGACCGTCACGCCGAACTGCTCGGACAGGGCTCTTTTGCTAACGCCGGTGTCTTCAATGACATCGTGCAACAGCGCCGCCACCAGACTCTGGTGATCCATGTGAATGGCGGAGAGGATGTTGGCGACAGCCAGGGGGTGGGTTATGTAGGGCTCGCCGCTGCGACGGTACTGGCCATCGTGGGCCTGCTCCGCGTAATAGTACGCGCGGCGGACCTGGTCGATCTGGGAGGGCTCAAGATAGGAGGAGAGTCTGTGACCCAGCGCGTCAATGGTTTGCAACGCTTCCTCCTCTCCTGCAGCCCCGCGCGCTCGGCGCGAGGCGTGCCTGGAACTTACTCTGCTTCGGGTTCGGGATTGGGGACCTCAACAATTTCTTCCACTTCGTCCGGTTGACTCAGGACGGCCTCATCGATCAAACCTTCGCTGATCTCGCGCAGCGCGATCACGGTCGGTTTGTCATTCTCGCGGGGGACCATCGGGTCCTTGCCGCCGACCGCCAATTGACGGGCTCGCTTGCTGCCCACGATCACCAGTTCAAAACGGTTATCTACGTGTTCCAGACAATCTTCTACAGTGATGCGTGCCATGATGTGGTTCCTGCTGTGGCGGTCCAGCCTGTCATTTGTGACAGTCAAACCGGTCAAATGTTGTACTGTGTGGTTAGCCGCGCCGGGACGGGAGCGCGCGAGAATCCGGCGCCGGGGCCGGAGTTCGGGGACCGACCAGTTTACGCCAAAAGGACTCTCCGGGACAAGGAGTGCCTAGGCGGGCGCGGCCTCAGGTCAGCAAATCCCTGATCAACTGCTCCTGCCGCTGACTCTGGCTGCTCAACCTCAGCCGTACGGAACGTACGATGGACTGGAGGTCGGCCAGCGCTTCTTCGAACACGTCGTTGATGACCAGATACTGGCACTCGGCATAGTGGCTCATCTCCTCCCGAGCCTCCGCGAGCCTGCGCTCGATTACCGAGGCGTCATCCTGGCCGCGCCCTGTCAGGCGGCCCCGGAGGGTCTCCCGCGAGGGCGGCAGTATGAAGATGCTGACGGTTTCCGGCATCAACCGGCGGATCTGGGCGGCGCCCTGCCAGTCGATCTCGAGAATCACATCCGACCCTTCCGCCAGGGTCTGCTCCACCCAGCCCTGGGAGGTTCCATACAGGTTGCCGAACACGTCCGCGTGTTCCAGGAAGGCATTGTTCAGGAGCATATCCTCGAAGGCCTGGCGCGTCACAAAGTGATAATTGACCCCGTCCACCTCTCCGGGACGGATTGCGCGGGTTGTGTGGGACACGGAAACACGGAGGCCCCGGGTACTGTCGACTAGCGCCTTGACCAGGCTGGTCTTCCCGGCGCCGGACGGGGCAGAGATCGTAAAGAGGGTGCCCTGCGGTGCTGCTGAGCTCTTCGCTGCGGTCATGGATTGTAGGATCTGAGCGGGTGGTGAGTGTGGCGTTCATTATACGGAAGCCGGGAGGGAATTCCTCCCGGGTTGGAACAATCGCCGGTCAAAGGGCTGTTTGTACAATTCGATTCCGGGCTGCGTGGGGTCGATTGCTTTGGTGAACATGTCACCCCTGGCTTTGCACAACTGCGCTTCCGGAGCGCCCACCGCGCGCTTGACCTACCGTTCCTTTCGGGCCTTTGATCAACACCCCTCGGAAAACCGCCAACACCCCATCCACGCACGCGCGAGCTGGTCGCAAAGCAAGCAGAAATGTCGCTCCCACTGCCAGCGAGACGAGTATCATAACCTGCAGGTCGCCCTCCACCAGGCGGTAAACGTGTTTGGATTCTGCAAACCTAACCACCATTCCGTGAAGCACGTAGGGGTACAAACTGTAGATTCCGACCCAGGCCCAAATAGTCCAACGCTTTGGAGCAAGCACTATAACGCTGAGGCAACTCGCTGCGCTGACAAGGTAGATGCCGAATCGGATTGCAATCCCGTCAATCCACTCCTTATCGAAATGGCCATAATGATAACTGCCATACAGCCATCTAACGGACGCTTGCTCAGATCCATACCACGCAAAAAATCCGGCGGCTATCAAGATAGAAATGGCGATGACTTTCGAATACTGAATGGAAGGCAAACAAAGCTTGCCTTGACGTGCAAGCGCGCCGGCCACGAAGAATGGCAAAAACACGAGGATGCGGGAAAGAGAAAAATAATAACCGATGTGATTGGTAACCCCAGCGAGTAGCCCGACGACAACCGCGGTTGCCAGAGGCCAGCGAAGCTGCAACCAAATGGGTAGTATCATTCGCCAGATGATTAGCGCAAAAAAATACCAGAGAAGCCAGTAAGGCCTGAACACAATAGCTTCCAGGAGCCGCCCGTCAGTACTGAGTCCAGCGTCGTATAGGCGAGCTCGAAGACGATATACGGAATGACCAGCCCGCTGAGAATACCAATGTGTTCCTTTTCGCCATGGTGTGAGGCCGACAGATATCCGGAAACGGCGATGAACAAGGGCATGTGAAAAATGTAAAGGAACCAGTAAAGCCACGCAGACAAATCGGAACGTGCGATCAATGGTTCGATGGCATGCCCCACTACAACACAGAAAATAAGTATGCCTTTGATGTTGTCGATATGGTCGTTCCGCTTATTGTTCATTATTACTCCAGGCTCTCCGTCAGGAATTCTGTAGGACGACTGGAAACTAAGTTTGAATATCATACGGAAGCTGAGCGAAAACTTCGCCCCGCTCGGATAGTCAGACTCAAATGATTCTATTGTAAACGTCCACGGTGCGAGCGGCCGTGTCGCTCCAGCTAAACCGGTGAATTTCCGGTATATGGCTATCCGACCACTCCAAAGCGGCTCGCAGCTCGTCTGAAAAATCCGATTCCGGATTCACCAGAAACGTGTCGCTCCCAGCGATCTCCTTTGTGGCGCCTCGGTCGCTGGTCAATACAGGGACGCCCGAGGCACGAGCCTCCGCAACCGGCAGTCCAAAACCTTCGTAGAAGGACGGATAGGCAAACAGCTTTGCGCCGGACACAAGCCGCACCAGATCCGTTTTTGACACCCGGCCGGTCAATATCACCCGCGCTTCGTCCAGTCCCGAAACCAGTTGCTCCAGTTCCCGATTCTTCCAGCCCTTCCCGCCGGCGAGAACCAACGGTACGTCCCGTCGCAGAGAGGTGGGCAGTGCACGGTAAGCCCGGACCAGAGCGGGAAGGTTTTTGCGCGGTTCCAGGGTTGCCACTGAGAGAATATAACTCCCGTGTACCAGGCCCCACTGTTCAAGCGTGGGAGCGGTTTCCGCCGAATCTCGGGGCCGAAAGTCATCGTCGACCCCATTGTGGACGGCGGTGGTTTTGCCCTCGGCTTCCGGATGAATCTCGCAGAGCTCCTGTCGGGCAAACTCGCTGACCGTGATGATATGGCTTGCCTTCTTTACCGCCTCCGGCAGACAACGATCAAGAAAGGCAACCCTTTCCTGAGGGTGGTACTGAGGAAAACGAACATGAGACATATCGTGAACAGTCAGAACGTTCGGCCCCTTGTAAGGCAACGGAATATAATTGGGTTCGTGGTACAGGTCCGCAGGCGGCAACCGGCTCTTTCTTGATGCCTGCCACTCGAGATAAGCCTGCCGCCCCCGATAAACGCCCGGCACGCTCCGCAAGAACGGTTTTAGCCTCGCCACAATGCCAGTGCCAAAGATAGGTCCGCTGGGCACGCTTGCCTCTTCCCGAACCTCTCCCTCTTCCAACAAGGTGTGGATGGCGTCACCACGCAGCGCCCTCCCGTGATACCAGGCACCGCCAATTTCGACCTTCGGATGGGATCGGTAGAGTTCGCGCAACAGGTGCTCGGTGTAATAGCCGATTCCAGTGCGCGGGTGGATCAATGAATCCAGTCTAATCAATAACTTCATTGGTAAAACTTCAGTAGAGGAACGAGCGGCTAAGCAGCCCCGGTAAACATGTCGTGGAGGGTTTGGCCGAATGGAATGCGGCCAATCGGGCCCAATATCTTCTCCAAACGCGAAGGGTCCCCGGCAAGTACCGGGATTTCGTTGGCTCGCACGAAAGCGGGGTTCACGGAAACATCGATTTCATAACCAGCGATATTGGACATCATGTCGAGAACCGCGCGGAGGGCGACGGGTTTGCCCGAACACACGTTAACTCTTTGGCCGATAACATCCGATTGAAGCAGCCCCATGTAGGCTGCAACCACATCTCGGACATCCGAAAAATCCCGGCTGACATCCAGATTCCCGAGTTCAATCTCGCGTTTTCCATCGCGAAAGTGACCGACGATTTTCGGAATCAAAAACCGGGAGTGCTGGCCCGGCCCCGTGTAGTTGAACGGGCGGGTAATGACAATGGGCAGATCGGAAAACCGGGTCGCCACCATATGCTCCATCGCCAACTTGCTGCATGCATAATGGTTTACTGGTGCGGGACAATAATCTTCCGTTACCCGGGAAACACTTGGAGTGCCGTACACGTTCGCGCTGCTCGCGACCAAAATCCTGGAGGGTCGCTTCGGACACTGAGCCAGGGCATCCAGCAGATTCATGGTCCCCAGCACATTAACACCGTAAAACTCTTCGGGGCTGCCATGGGCTACAAAGGAAAGTGCCGCCAAATGCACAACCCAGTCAGGCGCAATATCGGCCACCATTTTCCGGGTTTCCTCCGCATCACGCAGGTCGCAGGCGATGGTCTGGTCTCCGCTCTCCACAGAGTGGCCAAGCCCAACGACCACGCAGCCTTCCCGTTCCAGCGCCGAGACCAGGTAACGACCGGTAAAGCCGTTTGCGCCGGTAATCAATACCTTCTTCATCCAGGACACCGTCAGAACGAGAAGCCGCGATCGACGCGCTTCAGATCGGATTCCACCATCATCCGACAGAGTTCTTCCAGGCTTGTTTTCGGCTCCCAGCCAAGCTCCTTGCGCGCCTTGCTTGGATCGCCAATCAGCAGGTCCACTTCGGCAGGTCGGTAAAAGGCGGGATTGATGCGCACGATTGTTTTGCCCGTGTCCGCGTCGAGGCCCTTCTCGTCCTCGCCACTACCTTGCCAATCGATGTTGATGTCGGCGGCTTTCGCAGCCATGCTCACGAAATCCCGCACGGTCTCTGTTCGGTTTGTGGCGAGTACATAGGTATCGGGCTGATCCGCCTGCAGAATACGCCACATTCCTTCTACATACTCTTTGGCATAGCCCCAGTCCCGTTTGGCATCAAGGTTACCCAGTTCCAGACAATCAAGTTGCCCCAGCTTTATACGGGCGATGCCGTCCGTAATCTTGCGCGTGACAAACTCACGACCGCGAAGTGGCGACTCATGGTTAAACAAGATCCCGCTGCTGCCGAAAATCCCGTGGGACTCGCGGTAGTTCACCGTCATCCAGTGGGCATACAGTTTTGCGACCCCATAGGGGCTGCGTGGGTAGAACCGAGTTTCTTCAGTCTGCGGTATCGACTGCACCTTACCAAACATCTCGGAAGTGGAAGCCTGGTAGTACCGGATAGCAGGATTAACGATGCGAATAGCCTCCAGCAGGTTGACCGCACCAAGGCCGGTGATCTCTCCAGTCGTAATCGGTTGATCAAAAGACACACCCACAAAGCTCTGCGCGGCGAGGTTATACACCTCCGTCGCTCCGGTGCTTTGCAGCAGCCTAATACTAGCGGACAGATCCGTCAGGTCGTACTCGACGAGGTGAAGATTCTCGTGATCCTCTATTCCCAGCTCCTGGATGCGCCAGAAGTTAACGGAGCTGGTGCGGCGATAGGCGCCGTAGACTGTGTAGCCCTTGTCCAGCAGCATTTCAGCCAAGTAGGCGCCGTCTTGGCCCGTAATACCTGTGATGATTGCTTTCATACAACTCCCCAATTTATTCTGTAACCAGCTTGTGAACGTCAGAAACCCAAAGAACGCCCATAGGAGCTATGCTCCGTCCGCTTCAGCAACTGGTACGAGCTTGTATCCTCGTAACACAACCTCGTCGCTTGGGCCGACAAATAACCTGATTTCCAAATCGAGTACATCCACAGGCAAATGTATGGTGGACTCTACGATTCGTTCACTTTTCTGTGGACTCAACTCGAATCTCGCGTGCTGCACCGTTCCGCTGCTCGACGCGAGGTCTAGCCAGCTGGCGGAGGATGAGCCGATTTCGCCATCGACGATTAGCCTGTAAGCACCGGCCCGCATATGGACGTAGGGACCAAAATGAAGAAATCCGGCAGCACCGCTGCTATTTAGCGTGCCATCTGCCCAGACGCCCACTTGGCTAGACGACTGGCGGGTAATCGCCGGTATATCGAGGCAGTAAGGAGGGAGACAAAACGTACTGGCAATCCGTCGAAGCCGAATCTCGGGTTCAAGTGCGGACAATTCCGGCTTGAGTCGAACCACAGCGTAAAACTGGCGCTTCGCGATCTGAACATGGCCTGACAGTTCAAGCTCCTCAATTGCTGGTCCTAACACGCGTCGAAACTGAGTAGATCCTGGCCAAGCGTGCGCCCCTGAGAGCGTATCAATATACGGAAGCACAACCGATTCGGCCTCGCCTGCAGCGAGAAGTGCAACAATACGCTCCGAGAACTTGGCGTCTACGCTCGACATCGGAAACTGGCGCATGTACGTTGGCCAATGTGCTCTTGCCTTCGCCAGGTTCTTGTCTCCCCCGATGTTGTACGTGACTACATCGAGCCGCGAAGCCCAGTAGTTCACTAGAAAATCATTTCTCCAGGGAAGAAATGCAACTAGCTCACCAGGCGAAACTAATGTTTTCAGGCTCTCGACAAGCTCGGCCTCGATATCGAAAAACATTTTCCTATTGGATATTCCCTTTTTTAGCTGAGTTACTGGATCAGGAAGGCTCAATAAAGCGACGAACAACAACAGCGCAACGCTGATTCTTCGTTCTCCGTAACCCAAGGCAAGAACAAGAAGCATCCATAAGCCAAGGCTACACAAAGCCATCCACCTATAGCTTGCTCGCATATTATTGAACCCAGGCAACCTACTCGAAAGAACGGCTGATCCCGTTGGAGCTATCGCCTGGTCAGCTTTCATCATGGGACTTTCTTGTTCCGGCGGTTTCTCAGAGTTGATCTTGAGAGAGGGACCTAGCGCCATGTAAAATCCAAACACACTGATCACCGCGAGTCCCACTACTACGGTTTTACGTTTTCGAATCGTTTTTGCTGCCGCGACAGCGGCAATAGCCAGTGGCAACAGAAAGGTGGTGTTCCAAACCGAAGCATCGCCAAACAAAACCGTTGGTGACCTAGCCACACTAAATCCGAACAAATCCGGAACTAGAAGTATCCCCTTGGTTGGCAAAACAAAGAACGACAAATCCAGGCCCCAGCCGCGGAAGAAATCGAGAGGTGCGGGTGCAAATGCCACCTTCCCGATGTAGCTCGCATACAGCATGTACGCGAAAGCGAACGACGCCACATGAATTGGGAGTGATCTACGAAGTGTATGAGCACGATACTTTCCGTCGGATGAAACCCATGTCCACCCTACAAACAGTGAAGAACCGGCTGCAAAAAAAATGAAGCTATAACCATCCATGAAAACAGAGATCGAGCAAATAAGTGGGTACAGGGCGTACCATCCTACTCGTGCCTTTTCGACCGGTTCGTCGGCGAAAACCTTCAGAGTAAACAAAAAATAAAATGGCAGGAGCCCGATTCCGATAGAGAGCATTGAATAGCTAGCATGAGCCCACGTGATCGGCAGTAGCATCCAAGCAAGGGCAGCCACCAGCGAGTGCCAACGCGGCGCTTGGAAGTGCCGCGCAACAAAATAACTGCCGAAAAAGGAGATCATGGACCAAAACGCTACCATCCCGGCGTATGCATCAGCGGCGGCGGCTCCAAGCTTCATAAAAAGGGCCGCTACAATAGCTCCCGAAAGACCGAATGCAATTGGAGCTGGTTCAGGGGCCCCTATGTTGTCGGCGTAGATAGATAACGAGCCATTGATAAATGATTGGGAAAAACCGGTCGACCACACGGCTTGCCCCAGCGTGGGTATGGCGAGCCCGGGGATGGCCGCGTATACCACAAGGACCAATCCTAGCGATAGGAGAATCGTTGAAGCAAACACTAGCGCGTTATCTTTCATTAGCTCTTGTGCCTCTCCCTCGCCACTGAGGTCGCGGCTATATAAAAAATCAAATCTCCAGCGACGGTTATTGCACGAGTAAGGACGATGGCAAGCAGTAAGCTAGCCTCATCAACGTGCTGGCCGACTAGTATCAATAGTACGCTCTCGCGCACGCCGAGTCCGGCTGGAGCACCAGGTGTCGCGAACCCCAAAAGCCAAGCTATGATGTAGCCTGACATCAACAAAATAGAGACACTTGGTTGATCCACATCCGAGATAGTTAGCATCACGAGCAGAAAAATTGCCCCAGAAATTGATAGAAAGATCAAGTGAGCCGCAAAAGCGCGCCCGCCCGTATCGTCTAGTACTTTCCGGACAACAACGAAGAAAAAGGGAAGGAGTAAAGCAAACAACGATGCGGCAAGCCAAATGGGGAAACCCGGCCAAAGAGCTGACAAGACCAGAGGGGTAAAACTAGCCCCGGCTATGGCCAAAAGCGCCAGCTCATAAAACGCTGATTCTGCAAGAGGACGTGCGGGAATATCGGCTCCCATTCCAATGGCTTGGCGGCTGGCGACATGGAACACATTCCCAGGAATGTACTTGGCGAGCTGAGACATACCGTACGCTTTGAATGCCCAGAAGGTCGACACATAAACACGACGAAACTCGAGAAGCGACTTCCAAGCGTTGGAAAGCAGACAGTTTGAGCAACCGTATACAGCCGCCAGCCCAAAAAAGATCAGCCAACTCGAAAAGCCAATATGGCTACGCTCGATGGAGTGGCCGTACTGGCGCAATCGCAACATCAAAAAGATAATGCCGATTAGCCCGAGTACGCCACCTCCAAAGCGTAACAATTGTTTTGTCCCAATATTCATGTCACGAAGGCTGCTGCTTCTGACGGCACAATAGCATGGTCCACGGCAAAGGTCGTCGTATCTCTGTCACCTCGAAATAACGACTAACTAATCCTACAAATTTTTTCGTGGACCAATGCTGAACGTGTCCCGGCGTATTGCCGAGCTCGCAAATGTACTTGGCACGCGCTAGGTTAAGCACTCTCCACAACGGTTCGCGGGGAACGCTGAGAATCAGATGATGGGGCGTGCAGCGCTGAAGTGCCTCGAGTCCGGCTTCCGGCGAATCGAGGTGTTCAAGCACCTCACAACAGACGACGAGGTCCGCGGAATCGTCCTTCCCTAGGTCATACACGCTCTTAACTGAAAATGCGGAGGAGTTAACGCCTTTCGTGGTCGCGTTGGATTTCGCCAATGAAATTACTCTCTCTGAGAAATCGCTTCCCCTAGCCTCCACCCCTTTATCAAGCCAATCCAGCACCCAATACCCTTCTCCACAACCTACCTCGTGAATCGTTCGTGGGTTCACTTGAGAAACAAAACCCGCCAGCGTTGATTCGAACCCGTCCATGATCCACTTAACGAGCGGATTCTCCGAGCCGTACTTATCGTAGGCGTTGCCCACAACGACTCCGTCTTCTTCGATGCCGTGCGAAATTTTCATACTTCCAGCCCCTTTCTTGTACGTGCTCGCTCTATCGACTGGCTGGGGGAAGGCGGAGTGTTTTTCCGTAATTGCACGCGAATATCTTCAAGCAGCTTCCGGTTGGCAGACATGAGATCGGCTAAAAAAGCAAAAAGAAGAGTGATAAAGCCCATGTTGAGTAGTACACCTCCCAAAATGAGCGACTGGATATGTCCGTCTCCGTCGCCCTGAACGTAGAACGACAGAAAGCGAATTCCCACCAATAATCCCGCGATAAACAGAGCCGCCCCAACGGAACCGAATATTCGGAAAGGGCGGTATATCACGAAGATTCGTATAATCGTAAAAATGCTCTTCTTTATGTACGACGGTATGCTTTTCAACAAGCGTGACGGTCGCAGGTCCTCATTTACCGAGATGGGGACCGATGTCACTGCCATATTCTTCTGTCCAGCTTGGATGATGGTCTCGAGGGTGTACGTGTAATCGTTAAAGACCACCAGGTGTTGCGCGGCTGTACGACTGAAAGCTCGAAATCCGCTTGGAGCGTCAGGAATATCGGTATTGCTGGCCATTCTGACGACCCAGCTCCCAAGCTTCTGCAGCAGTTTTTTTGAAGCTGAAAAATGCTCTATCGCTTCGATTGGCCGTGCACCGACGACTATATCCGCGTTACCATCGAGTATCGGCGTGGTTAGGGTAGGAATATCCTCCGCCCTATACTGGTTATCCGCGTCGGTATTAACAACGACATCCGCGCCGAGCTCAAGGCAAGCGTTAAGGCCGGTCATAAATCCTCGTGCAAGCCCTTGATTATGAGTATGACGGACGATATGATCGACTCCGTTTCTCTGTGCGACATCTACGGTACCGTCCGTGCTTCCGTCGTCGATAACTAACCACTCAACGATATCGAAACCCGGTACATCCCGCGGAAGCGCAGCTAGTGCAACGGTCAAGGTTTCAGCTTCGTTATAGCACGGGATCTGTATGATCAGTTTCAACTAACTTCTCCAAACGTTTTTGGTTGCGTTCATTAGTTCGAGCTCGAGAGGCGGTCTGCTGGTTCACCGCGAGCCCTAGAAGCCACGAGGCGCTTTCGTCCCAGCTAAGCACATTGATCTCTCCGAAACTTGGATGCTGATTGGTCTCGTATAGTGCGGTCCATTGAAGGAGTCTCGAAGCGAGTTCCGTATCGTCGGCGAAATAGGAGGCGCCGCATCCGGCAACTTCCCGAAAAACCGGAATATCTCGCGCCATGATAGGCAGTCCGTGGTGCGCCGCTTCAAGCAGCGGCAATCCAAACCCTTCGCCGTAAGAGGCTGCGATCAAACAGGAGCATCCTTGGTAGATTTCCCGCAAGAAGGCGTCGTCTGCCGCGTCAAACCAGAATAGGCGCTTCCCGAGCTCCGGGTGACACATCAGCCTTTCCACGAGGGCCTCGACCAGCCAGCCTTGCTTGCCCACTATTACCAGAGTCACGGGGCGGCCCTCCGACCACAAGCGCTCGAAGGCCTCCAATGTTGCCTTGTGGCCTTTCCTAGGTTCGATTGTCCCGACCATTAAGAAACTGGTAGAGGCGCGGATCCGTTCAAGCTCGCCGGTCAACTTCACTGTATGAGGCAAGTCCGACCCCATAGTTAAGGGACTAAAATCGGCTCCCAGGTGAAACCACTCAATCGAAAATCCGGGCTCAACTGGCACCTGGTCCTGTTCTAGCCAGCTTCTAAACTCATCTGCAACTGACCGAGAAATGCAAATCACTCCATCGCAAGCTGCGACGCTCCGAAGCCAGCGTGTAAACTGCTCTTGCGCGCCAACCGGAAACGTATGAGGAAGGGTTGTGCAAAGCAGGTCGTATACTACGAACAGAACTCTAACGCCTGCTCGTCGCATGCGTTGAAGGTAGGCGCTTTGTGCCGGAATGACGTTGGGTTGTAAATCAAGGCCGACAAAAACGTCACCGGAGCGGTAAGAAACCGGATCATCGGTTAGAACGTCCGGACAGCCGATGAACTGAAGCGTGAACTCTTTGGCGTACCTATATCCCTCGGCGTCCGTAAGCGCGTATACGGGCTCCACACGGTAACCTTCCACTTCCTCCGCGAGCCATCGCTCGATGATCTGCCTGACTACCCGTTGAATGCCGGTCCCCGCGTCTCGCTGAATAAGTTCGGATACGTCCACCAAGATCTGTTTGCGCGCGGGTCGCGCTGGAATAGAGCTGTCGATCGCTTGTGCAGCTGTGATCAGATCCTCGTTGTTGAGCCCAGGCGCCTCACTGCTCATGCATCTTGCGAGATCACCGAAACTACGCCTAGTGTTTCTGTGAACCCTTTCGATTGCCTCGAAATACTGATGAGCGCAAGTCGAGGGCCGATGATTACGGTGGAGGTAATCCACCGAACGAGTACTCAACGCTTTCCGCTGATTAGGCGAAGCTTTCAGTGATTCGATAGCGTCGGCAAGGTCGCTTACTTGGAAACTATCTTCAAGCTGCCAAACGCTGTCTATTGGCAGCTCTACCATGCTCCCATTCGCATTGATGATTGTGGGCAAGCCCCAATTCATGCAATCGAGCACAGCCGCAGATGTCTCGCCTCGAGACCGCGTCCTTAGCTGAACGGCAACATCGGCAGCCGCTAGGTAGTGTTCGAAAGTTTTTTGGTCAGTCCATCCTGTAATGCAAATCCCTTCCGCCCGCTCTTCTGCTTGCTGAATACGTTCGAGTACCGATTGACCGAAATCGCCGGAATCATTTTCACCGACAAACAAGAGGCGGCAGCTTCTATCCGCGGCGAGCGATGACGAAAACCAAGCTTCCAAGAGTCGATCAGTCATCTTGTTCGCGCCAATCATTCCAAAGCTGCAGACTAAAAACTCGGACTCGTCAATATTAAGAGCAGCCCGCGCGACGTTTCGTCGTTCAGGGCTTGCCGCGATTAGCGGACGCAACAGGGGAATCAGCTCCCAATCTCTTCCAGCTGGTTCTCCGTACCATGTTCTGGCCAACTGTCGAGAATACTCTGAATGGACGATCACACCGTCTGCCCTTTGCAGCACCTCCAAGTTGCAGGGATACCTCCATACGGTTGCGGCGGGATCACCGCCGCAGAAACGGGACCGCAATGCTGGATAACCATGACTGTTGTATAGAGCGTGCGTCCAGAAGTCTTCGTATCCTCGATTCTCTAGGTCTGAAATAAGCCCAGATAGGAAGAAGTCGTGCAAAACTACGATTCCCGGCACACGCTTTAACAAATCAAACATATGTCCATGAAAAGCCGAGTTGCCGAAATGATAAATTACCCGGTCGAACAGCGAGCTGTTACTTACGAACCAATCAGCCCCGCGAATTGAGCAGTTTGCTTCTATCCAGGGGTCTTCCACCGAGTCCTGCGCTACGATGACGTCGATATCGTAAAACTGTTGGAGTTCGGGGATCAGCACGGAGCTATACCCGCTGATACCGGTTCGTTCGGGAGGCAGCGGAGAGATGTAAGCAAGTCGTGGGCGAGTGGGGATCCTCTGGCGATGAGTTTCTCCCCTATTCGAGACCAGTTCTTCGATGGCGCCTAGCGCCTTCTTAGCAGTCGCTTCCCAGGAAAAACGTCGCGCTTGCACGATCGAGTGCTCCTCGAGCGACTCTCTGAAACTGCTATCTGTAAGCACCTTATCAATGGATCGAGCGATGTCTTTTACACAGTACGGGTCGAAAAGAGCATCTGGTCTTCCAATTACTTCTGGGAGGCTCGACCTGTTGGCACCGATCACTGCTCGACCACAGCTCATCGCTTCAAGAGCCGGCAAACCGAAGCCTTCATGAAGAGAAGGAAACACGAAAGCTTCGGAGGTGTTGTAAAGTCCGATCAAGTCTTGTTCTGAGACAAAACCGGTAAAAACCACTTCGTCATCTTGAAGTCCGAAATTTCGTGCCAGTTCAATAAGACGAGCCTGGTCGTTGGGTTCGATCGAACAGACGATCGCAAGCTGGTGAACTTCGCGAGTTCTCGATGAAAGCAGAGAGTAAGCCTCTATCAGCCCTTCTAAGTTCTTTCGCCAATCCACACCGCCGGTATACATCAAAAACGGCCGGCGTATGCCTGTCCTATCCCATAATGCTCGCCTGTCCGCATCGGTTACAGTAGTTGGTCGGAAACGGCAGCCGGCAGCGGCCGCAATGTTCACAATTGAGGAGGCAGGTATTTGAGCGTACTCACATGCTTCCCGTAAGGTGGAATCAGAGTTGGCTAGCCACAAATCTGCTTGTTTGAGGTGGTACAATTTGCGGCTATACCACTCTTCGATGTAAGGGGCTTTCAGGTAATGTGTTCGATAGATGAGGGGGATGAGGTCGTGCAGGAGTACTACTTGAGGAGTGTCGTCATCGAAGCGTTTTACGCTAGTGACGCATTCACTGTAGAAACCCTCGAAAAGACTTGGCACCACCACTACAGACGGATGCAAGCTTCTAAGGAACGCTTCTCGAATTAGCTCCGAACAAGTCTGTCGGGATCTGTTGGCCGGATCGTTTGCTGCAACCGGACTCAGCCCTTTCCAGATGTAGACTTGGTCAGATGGCAGAACGTCGGAAAACTCTTGCCGAATCGATTGAACGCTTTCAGGCATGGCGTCATTGAGCGCCAGAATGACTTCGTGATCACCGCTATTCAAAACGAGAGACCGCACCAATTCACGGACGTACCGACCGATACCTCTCGTTCCATTCTCACCCTGCAATGCCTGCATATCAATGACTATGCGCACGGAGGATGCTCCTCGTTTCTGTCTCGAGCATCTTTCAACAGGGCATGGATCTCTTTCGCGCGAGCCGTCAACCTTTGCTCCGGCTGATTGTCCTCTCGTACTCGTTCGAGCGTTCCTTTCAACCCTTCGACATCCGTGACTGGTGCGACGGTTCGTCGACGCACGGAACGGACAGCTTTCTCAGCTGCGCTCCGCACCCTCGACCTGAATCCCAACTCCCGTAGCAGCGTAAACTGCAGGAAAAACCATCGAAGTGGTGCGGTTACCCGCCAAGATCGACTGTTGTGTATGGCCTCAAGCTCAGCGTACGCTGAGCTTGCTATCGATTCTGCAGCTTGCGCCCTCTGAAGCGCGCGCTCAACACTACGATCCAAAGTTTGCATACTACGATCAATATGCCTACTTAATGCGTTCAGTCGATTTTCCATGCCGCCGATTTGGGCGCTCATTTGTTTATCGTGGCGAACTGCGAGTTTTGTAAGATTCGTTCCAAACTGCGTTTCAAATGCCTGCTGTGTGGCTTGCAGGGCGGCCGGCAAGCCGGGTTTCTGAGCGATGACCGCGTAATCTGGGCTCACCCCGCCCAGTACGTCGAGAAGGTTTATGACCCTACTATCTAAACGTGGATCTTCCTGAAGCCGTACAATCTTTGCACGTTCGAATCCGTAGTACTCTGGGACGAACGACAGTAGATCTGGCGGGATGGGGCGTCCGTGAGTAGGATCGAGATAAAAGGTGTGGCTACCTACCACCAGATTCTCTGGATTCGGTGTTTCTAGAATTAGCACCCCACCCGGGGTAAGAACGCGAAATGCTTGCCGAATGAGTTCCTGAAGATCGGAAAAAGAGATGTGTTCCGCGATGTGAAAGCCAGAAACCACCGCAAGGCTTTCAACTTCTTGAGCCTTCAGGAATTGAAGAGCATCTTTCTGTTCGACCCCCAGTCCAAGTTGTCGCGCTGCGCGGAGCATGCCTTCGTCTAGATCCGTTCCGTACGCTTCGAAACCGATTTCTTGCGCCACCTCTAGCCACTCCCCACGGCCGCAGCCTAAGTCCGCAGCGCGCTTCGTAGATAGTACATTGAGAAGTGGTTCCACAAACGGACGGTAAACTTCTAGTCTCGATTTAATCAGCTCGCGCGGCCCGCGATGTCTCTCTTCGAAAGCTCGATAAAAATCGTTGTATTCACTCATAAGGAAATCGTCGGTTCGAGCCAGTTGCAACCCTGGAACTCAGTCTTATTTAGGTTGATAACATTAAAGACCAAGGCTAAGTCGCACCACTCATAATTGCTTTTGATGTGCGTGTCGTTCGCATGTAAAGCTGTGCACACAGAGTAAGCTCCCACCCCCAGGTTGCTCTGAAATGCGATCTCGAACTCATGGAGGCTGCCGGGTTCAGGATTTTCGAGGACTTGGCCAGTGTGCCATGTGTTGGTTCCATACATGGTCTGCCCTAGTCGGTCCTTGATCGCATATCCCAGGACGAGACTGTCTATACTCCGATAGACCCTCACCTTCACCCGCAAAATCACTGATTCTCCAACAGCAACGTGATCCACCACCTCGCCCTTGACGTTAAAAAGCGCAATCTCCTCGACCCGCGCCTCGCCAGTACCTGAAGACGTCTGAACCTTGCCGCTCTCGGTCTTACGTACCTTAACCGTGTTGTTTTCCTTCTCCGCAATCAGCGCGTTATAAAAATCCATCACTTCTTCAGGGTTGCCGTCCTTGATGACGGTCCCTTTCTCCAGCAAAAGCGCCCGATCGCAAAGGGCCTGAATCGCGCTGCGATCGTGGGAAACAATCAGCAAAGTCGTTCCCTGCTCCTGAAATTCGCGGATGCGCCGGAAGCTTTTGTGGGAGAAATAGGTATCCCCAACGGAAAGCGCCTCATCCACAATGAGGATCTCCGGTCGCCATGCCGTCGCCACCGCAAACGCAACCCGCACCTGCATGCCGCTGGAGTAGGTGCGCACGGGTTCATCGAAGTAGTGGCCGATCTCGGCAAACGCTTCGATCTCGTCGACGACGGCGTCCACCTGCTCCTGGCCAAAGCCCATGATGGAGGCGGAATGATACACGTTCTGCCGGCCGGTCAGGTCCGGGTTGAAGCCCATGCCCAGTTCCAGAATGGCGGCGATGCGCCCGTTTACGGTCACGCTGCCGCTGGACGGCAGCAGGGTGCCGGTGACGATTTTAAGCAGGGTGCTTTTGCCGGCGCCGTTCTGTCCGACGATGCCGATGGCCTCCCCGGGGCGGACGCTGAAGCTGACGTCCTTCAGAACCCAGGTTTCTTCTGATGGTTTAAAGGGTAGCCCAAACCAGCTGGCGATGCGCTTCCACTCCGAGGAGTAGTTGCGAAACGCTTTGCTCACGCCCTGAACGTTCATGAGGCTCATAGCACGTCCACCATTTCTGCGCTGGCCCGCCGCACGATGATCAGGCCCACGGCCAGCAGAACCAGGCCGCTGGCTCCGATCATCAGCAGATGCCCCACGTCCGGCGCTTGCCGGAAGGCGAGCACGTCGTGGTAGGCGTTGACTACGGGGTACATTGGATTAAGGAGCAGGTAGTGCCGCATATGCTCCGGGATGATGGAGGCCGGGTAAACAATGGGGGTAAACCAGAAGAGGAACTGAAGCAGGATGGGAATCAGTTGGCCCAGGTCTCGAATGAAAACGTTGATCACCCCCACGATGAGGCCGATCCCGAGGGAAAATACCACCAGCACCACCGTAATGAGTGGAATCCACAGCATTTGCCAGGAGGGCGGGTGCCCCAGCAGGGCGAAGATGCCAATGATGGCTCCGAACAGGAGCAGGTTGTTGATCAGCGCGGTGCCGGTGGCGATCAGGGGCAGCGCGATCTTGGGCAGGACCATCTTCTTGAGGAGGTTGCCGTTCTGAATGAACAGATTCAGGCAGCGGGTGATCATGTCGTTGAACAGGTTCCAGCCCAGAATGCCCGCGGTGAGGTAGATGGCGTAGGCGTATTTGTTGTCGATCCCGGGGAGCTTGGCGGAGAGCACGGCGGACAGGACGAAGGCGTAGATGGCCACCATCACCAACGGATTGATGATCATCCACAGCCCGCCCAGCTTGCTGCGGGCGAACTGCGAGACCAGATCATTGCGAATGGACGAAACGATAAAGTGCCTGTAGGCCCAGGCACTTCGGAGTAGAGCTAGCACGCGAATTTATCCCTTGGGCGAAACCCGTCCGTAAGTGTCTTCGAAGCGGACGATATCATCCTCGCCAACATAGCCGCCGGATTGCACTTCCACAAGTTCCAGCGGCATTTTACCGGGATTGGTCAGGCGGTGGGTGGAGCCGATGGGGATGTAGGTGGACTGGTTCTCGGTCAGGAGCTTTTCCTCACCGTTGCATTCCACGAGGGCGGTGCCCTTCACCACGACCCAGTGCTCGGCTCGATGATAGTGCATCTGCAGGGAGAGCTTCTCCCCCGGCTTGACGCAAATGCGCTTGACCTGAAAGCGGTGGCCCTCATCGATGCATTCGTAGTCACCCCAGGGGCGGTAGACGCGGACGTGGGCGTGGTGCTCGGTGCGGTCGTTGTTGCGAATTTCTTCCACCACCTTTTTTACGTCCTGGACCCGGTCTTTATGGGTGACCAGTACGGCATCTTTGGTCTCGACGACAACAACGTCTTCCAGGCCCACGGCCGCCACCAGGCGGCTTTCGGCGCGCACGTAGGAGTTGCGGGTATCGTGGGTGACTACGTCGCCAACGCAGACGTTGGAGTTGCCGTCCTTGCCTTCCACGTCCCACAAGGCGGACCAGGAGCCCAGGTCGTTCCAGCCGGCATCGAAGGGCACCACGGCGGCGGCGCTGGTTTTTTCCATCACTGCGTAGTCGATGGATTCGTCCGGGCAGGTCTCAAAGATGTCGGCGGGAATACGGGCAAACTCCAGGTCCGGCGTGATGCCGTCCACCGCTTTTTGGCAGACCTCGTAGATGTCGGGCCGGGAGCGCTCGAGTTCGGCGAGGTAGGCGGATGCGCGGAACATGAACATGCCGCTGTTCCAGTAGAAGTTGCCGGCTTTCAGGAACTCCTCGGCCGTGGCCTGATCGGGCTTCTCCACAAAGCGGTTGACCTTGAAGGCGTCCTCCGCCCACTCCAGCGCCGAGCCTGCCTCGATATACCCGAAACCCGTCTCCGGGTGGGCGGGCACGATGCCGAATGTCACCAGTTGGTCACGGTTGGCTACTTCAGCGGCTTTGTTTACGAGGGCGTGGAAACGCGCGGTGTCGTCGATCAGGTGATCCGAGGGCAGCACCAGCAACAGAGGGTCCTCGCCGCGGGCCCGTTGCTGCATGGCGACCATGGCAATGGCCGGTGCCGTATTGCGGCCAAAGGGTTCGAGCATCACCTGATCCAGAGTGATGCCGGCCTGGCGCGCCTGTTCGGCTACGATAAAACGGTGGTCTTCGCTGCAAACCACCACCGGGGGCAGAGAGTCCAGGCCTACGGTTCGGCCGAGAGTCTGTTGCAGCATGGTGGACTCGCCTGTCAGGCGGATGAACTGCTTGGGTAGCAGGGTTCGCGATAGTGGCCATAGTCTGGAGCCGCTCCCGCCGGCCAGTAGCACGGGCAGAATGGAAGATGTCATTACCTTGATCCTGAGGTTAATTATTTGCCGTTCGTCGTTCTTCAAGCAGCTCCTGATAAAGCTGCAGGTATTGGCGGCCAATGTGCTCGCCGGAAAACAGTGCTTCAAGCCGCTGGCGCCCCGCCAGCCCCAGGCGATTCGCAAGTTGTGCGTCGTCGTTCAGTCGCTGCATGGCCGCGGCCAGGGCGTCCGGGTCGTTGGGGGGCACGATCAGCCCGGTTTCCCCGTCCACATTGACAAAACTGGTGCCGGTGCCGATTTCCGTGCTTATCAGCGCCTTTTGGTGTAGCTGACCTTCCAGTAATGTGACTCCAAAGGCTTCGGAGCGTTCGCAGGACGGAAAGACCACCGCGCGGCAGCATTCCATAAGAGCTGCTTTGACGGGGTCACTCACGCGGCCGGCCAGGTAGACATCGGGCCCGCCCAGAGCGCGAATCTGTGCGCGAAGTCTGGGTGCCTCCGGTCCGTCCCCTGCAATGACCACGGGCAAGCCGGTTTTCGCCGCCGCACTGATCAAAGTGTGAAGCCCTTTGTAATAGCGCAGCACACCTACGAACAGAAAGAAATCGCGCCCGAAATTGCGCTCCACCGTTTTTATGGTCTCCGCATCGGCTGCCGGATAACTTTCCGGGTCGAGCCCCAGGGGAATGACCTCGGGAGCCCTGCGAAGGTGTTGGAGGAGCGGGCTTGTTCTCACGTAGTTGGGCGAGGTTGCCACGACCCGATCGACTTTGCGGAAAAACACCGACCGCAGCGGAGCGTAAAGCTTCTCGAGTGCGCGCTGGCGGATGATATCCGAATGGTAGGTCAGTACCACCGGCTTTTTTGTGCCGGACAGCAAGTGTACCAAATCTGCGAAGGGCCACGGGTAGTGAATGTGGATGATGTCCGCCCACTCGGCCTGTTCCCGGAAGGCGCGAAACGTTTTTACGCCCATGGAGCACGAGGCGGGGTCGATTTGCAGGGGAACGCGGATCACTTCCGCCTCCTCGCGAACGAGGCGCTCCTCCCGATCCACGCGCGCCAGGGTCAGCACCCTGTGCTCAACACCATGCTTGCGGGTGGCCAGGCAGATTTGCCGAATGGCTTCTTCGAGGCCGCCCTGAGTCTCGGGCAGGTAGGTACGGTAAAACTGCAAAACTCGCATCAGGCCGCGTGCTCCGCGGCAGGGGCCAGCATCTGTACCAGAGCGTCCGGCGTGGATTCGAGCCGGAGGTGAGGCAACCAGTGGGCGAGGCGTGCGGTAGAGAGCTCCAAGTCCCCTGCGAGCCGGACAAAATCTTCGCCTCGGCCAAGGCTTGCCAGCAGTCCGCCCAGCAGTCGGGGCGGAAAGGGCAGCAGGCGCGCCCGTTTGCCACAGGAGTGGGCCAGTGCCCGAATCAGGTCCGACGTTGAGATGGGCTCGGGATCAGCGACATTCAGTACCCGGTGGGGCCAGCGGTCGGCCTCGAGCATCGCGGCAATTACCCGGTTCAGATTGTTGAGGCCGAGCAAACTGCGGCGGTTGCGGATGCTGGCAAAGGGAAGCGGAGCGCCGCTCCCGGCCAGCCGGAGCAGGCGTGCCAGATTGGCTTTGGGGCTCGGACCATAAATGAGCGGGAGCCGAAGGCTGCAGGCTTCCAGGTGCGGAGCGAAGGTGTTCAGAATTTCCTCGGCGGCCATCTTGCTGGTGCCATAAGGGTCGACGGGCTGCAGAGGGTCGTCTTCGGCGAAAGGAGCCACGGACTGCTCCCCGTAAACCTTGGCGCTGCTCAGGAAGAGGAACCGCCCTACCCCGGCTCCCCGGCAGGCCTCGGCAAGCGGAGCTATGGCGTCGCGGTTCAGGCGAAAAATCCGCTTTCGGAAGTCAGCGGGGCTCTCGCCGGCTTGCGGCGCCTGGTGGGCCTCCGCGGCACAATGAATGAGTACGTCCACTCCGACCAGATGGGTGTCGAGTTCAGTGGGCTGGCACAGGTCGAGGGCGATGGTGCCGTTCCGACCGGACCTGGAAAGAGGTACTACGTGCCAACCGCGGGACAACAGAAACCGGACAATATGACTGCCGACAAAACCGCTGGCGCCGGTGACGGCCACGGTGGGAGTAGGTGCTGCGCTGACCATTGATGCAGACTGTCCTGGAGGGGCGGGGCCAATTCAGTAGAGTTAGAGAAAGAGTAATTGTAGACGCTGTGGCGATGTATTGCGCGAATTCACAGGGAAATGATCGGGATTGCCGGGAGGGTTGGCGAGGTTGTTGGGTTACGCTTCGCTAACCCAACCTACGCATTCGGGGAGTCTCGCGGTTGGATCGGTCTCAGTGTAGGTTGGGTTAGGCGCAGCCGTAACCCAACATGGAGCCTGCATCTGTTCGCGCGGGGTCGGCAGATTGTTGGGTTACGCTTCGCTAACCCAACCTACGTGGTCGGGGAATCTCGCGTTTGGAGCGGTCTCAGTATAGGTTGGGTTAGGCGCAGCCGTAACCCAACAAAAGATCGACGCTACTCGATATTCTGGATCTGCTCACGCATCTGCTCGATGAGGATTTTGAGCTCGATTGCGCTTTGGGTGGTGTCGGTGGCGCTGGACTTGGAGGAGAGGGTGTTGGCTTCCCGGTTAAGCTCCTGCATCAGGAAATCCAGGCGTCGACCGATGGCGCCCTTTTGCTTGAGGGTGTGGCGCACTTCCGCCACGTGGGTTACCAGTCGGTCCAGCTCCTCGGCCACGTCCGATTTGTGGGCGTAGAAGAGCAGCTCCTGCTCCAACCGCTCCGGGTTGACCTCCTCCTTCGCCGCCGCCAGGCGTTCCAGCAGTTTGTCCCGTTGCGCCTGCATGATGGCGGGGAGTTGTTCACGGACCTTGTCCGCTTCGTCGCTCACGCTGACGAGTCGCTGCTCAATCAACTGGGCCAGCTCGGCGCCCTCGCGCTCCCGGTGGGCGCTCAGCTGCTTCAGGCTTTCATCAAACAGCTCCAGCGCCGCATCCTGCAGCACCTCGTTGTCCAGGGCGCTGGAGTTGAGTACCCCCGGCCAGCGAAGAAGGTCCAGTGCGTTGACCGGCGCGGCGGAGTCGACGACGGCGTTCACCTGGCGGATGGCCTGGGCGAGTTTCTCCACCGTTTCCATGTTGACCTTGATCGCCTCGTTGCGCCCCTCTTCCAGGTTGAGATATAGCCCGAGCTCGACCTTGCCCCGATGAACGGCCTTGCGCAGACGGTTGCGTAGCTCCGGCTCAATGGCGCGCAGTGCTTCGGGAAGACGGAAGTGCGGTTCGAGATAGCGGTGGTTGACGCTGCGGATTTCCCACGCCAGCGTGCCCCATGGGTGGACAGCCTCTTTACGGGCGAAGCCGGTCATGCTGCGGACCATCTCGGTTACCTCGGCTGCGGCAGGCACTCTGGCCTGGTTGTGCAAATAGGTTGCGGTTGCGGGCCTTCGCGAATGGAAAGGAAGCAGTGTCTCACGCATATGGTAACACAGGCCCGCGGGGGCACAGTCGATCGGGTATAATGCCGCGCCCGCAAATTTCCACGCGCGGGCACTCCGCGGGCGCTGTTCAGGGGTGCTCCACATGTACCAGCTTTATAAGGATCCACCATGCAAAGACCCAGCGGCCGAAGCCCCGAACAATTGCGAGCCGTCAAGATCACCCGTCGATTCACCCGGCACGCCGAAGGCTCGGTGCTGGTGGAGTTTGGCGATACCCAGGTCATCTGTACCGCCAGTGCCGAGCCGGGCGTACCGCGCTTCCTCCGTGGCGAAGGGCGCGGCTGGATCACCGCCGAGTACGGCATGCTGCCCCGCTCCACGGGCAGCCGCATGCAGCGGGAAGCGGCGCGCGGCAAGCAGGGTGGGCGAACCGTTGAGATTCAGCGCTTGATCGGGCGCTCCCTGCGCGCCGCGGTGGACCTGTCCGCCCTGGGCGAGAACACCATCGTCCTGGATTGCGACGTCATTCAGGCGGACGGCGGCACCCGCACCGCCTCCATTACCGGCGCCTGTGTTGCGCTCGCCGACGCCATTCGTCACCTGCAGGAAAAGGATCCCAGCCTGACGGTCAACCCCTTGCGCCGGATGGTGGCGTCAGTTTCCGTAGGGTTGTATCAGGGCGTACCGGTACTGGATCTGGACTATCCCGAAGATTCCACTGCGGACACGGACATGAACATCGTCATGGCGGAGGACGGGGGAATCATTGAGATCCAGGGGACCGCTGAAGGCGAACCATTTACCCAGGACCAGTTCGACGCCATGCTGAGCCTGGCGAAGCAGGGCATCAGCGAACTGCACGGGCTCCAGAAGCAGGCGCTGGCGGAGGAGGTTTAAAGCCGGAAAGGGCTCGCACCGCGAGCCCGAATCAGAAGGCGCTGGGCAGCTCCAGATCGTAGTCCATGATGACCGGAAGGTGGCTGGAGAATGTCTGGGTCTTGTAGATGGCCGCGTATTCAACCCGGTTGCGCAGTTCACCGGAAATGACCTGGAGGTCTGTGCGCCAGCCGTCGCCCTCGAAAGGAACCCCGCTGGGCCACCAGGTGAATTCGTCCTTGTCCTTATTGACTTGCCGGAAGGCGTCCACGTAGCCCAGCTCGCTGTAGAGCTGGTCCATCCACATGCGCTCGCCGGCCATGAAGCCGGGTCGCGCTTCATTGTCTTTTGCGTTCTGCACATCGATGGCCTGATGAGCCATTCCCCAGTTGCCGCAGAAGATGAACTCGCGACGTTTGCGGGTGATCTTGTGCAGGTGGGCCTGGAGATCGTCAAAGAACTTCTGCTTCACCTGGGCCGAGTCCGGGTCATCCGTAATCTGCGGTGCCAGCAGGGAGCCGATGCTCAGCCGTTCAAAATCCGCCTGGATGTATCGGCCCTGCATGTCGACACCCGAAGAGAAGCCCAGACCATAGATGAGGGCCTTGGGTTGTTCGCGGGTATAGATGCCGACGCCATACGCATCGTCGATCCCCGAATCAAAAAAGTACGCGTGGTAGCCTGAGACCTGATAGGGGCCGTCCTCGAGTTCGGGTGCCGGCAAACGCAGATCCTGCAGACAGATCACGTCCGCGTCCTGCTGCTCCAGCCAATCGAATAGCCCCCGTTCCGCCGCCTGCCTGATGCCGTCGACGCTCAGATTGATGATTCTCATGTTCGCCCCTTTTCAACGGACTGTGTATGATACTCGGGTTCTGTCGTAGACTAAATACACTATTTGCTCAATCCCGGTTTTGCCCCGATTCAGCGTCAGAAACCTTGCCCGCAGCGCTCATTGATGCGCAATATCTGAACCCATTCAGGTGCCGATCTGGAAGAGGCCAAATTGGCATCGATTCCGATCAACACAAATTATTGGAACGTGTTCATGCAAAGCTACCAACGGGACTTTATTCGTCTCGCCATTCAGTGCCAGGCACTGCGCTTTGGACTGTTCGCTCTCAAGTCCGGGCGCGCCAGTCCCTACTTCTTCAACGCGGGGCTCTTCAACAGCGGACGCTCCCTCGCGGAACTCGGGCGCCACTACGCGGCGGCGCTGGTGGAGTCGGGCCTGGATTTCGACATGATCTTCGGCCCCGCCTACAAAGGCATCCCGCTCGCGGCGACGACGGCCGTTGCCCTGGCGGACCAGCACGGCATTGACCGACCCTTCGCCTTTAACCGCAAAGAGACCAAGGACCACGGCGAAGGCGGCAACCTGGTGGGCGCGCCGCTGGCGGGCAAGGTTCTGATCGTGGACGACGTGATTACCGCCGGCACGGCCGTCAGGGAAGTGATCGACCTGATTCGGTCCTATGGGGCGGAACCGGCCGGTGTCATCATCGGCCTGAACCGTCAGGAGCGCGGACGCGGCCAGTTATCCGCCCTCCAGGAGGTGGAGCAGGAATTTTCCATCCCTGTGATCAGTATTGCGGCACTGGAGCACATTATCGCCTATCTTGAGGAGCAGGCCGGTGATGAGGCTCTCCTTCAACAAGTCCGCCAGTACCGGGCGGAATACGGTGTGAACGCGAACGATGGCGACCAAAACAGCTAAACAACTCTGTTGTCTGCTGCTGATCTCTCTGGCGAGCACGGCCCTGGCCGTGGAGCGCTATTTCCGTTACGTGGATGAACACGGGGTGACGGTGATGGACAGCAGAATTCCGCCGCAATACGTAAAAAACGGGTACGAGGTGGTCACTCCAGCTGGCCGCGTATTGGAAGTGGTACCTCCGGCTCCGACGGAAGCCGAACGGGCGGCCCGCGCTGCACAGCGTCAGCAGGAGATGGAACTGGCGGAATGGGACCGCTACCTGAAGCGCCGCTATACCAGCGTGGACGACATTGACGCAGCAAAGGACCGAAAACTGGCGGACCTGGAGGCGAGCCTGGCGATTCTGCGCGCTAACACCGTCAGCATCCAGGCGCAGATCGAGGACGTTCAGGGCCGTGCGGCCAATGCCGAACGCGCCGGGCGGAAGGTGCCGGAAAGCTTTCTGGAGAGTCTGCGTAAATTACGCAAAGAGCTGAAAGTCATTCAGGATCAGGTCGATCAGCGGGAAGTCGAGAAGCAAGAAATGGGCGAACGCTTCGAAAGGGAAAAGGAGCGGTTTGCGGCGATTCAGCGAGATTCCTGAATTCCCGGGCCGGATCGCTCCGGCTTTTTCCTTATTGCTGTTTCTCTCTCGCTGGAATGTTTCTCTCTCGCTGGAATGTTTCTCTCTCGCGTCCCCGCCTCAGAACTCCCTATTCCTCTTCGATCCAGCCAAGTCCCCTGGCATTCAAATTCAAGCCTGCACCTGCTCCCGGGCAAAGCCGTGGACCAGCACGGGCCATTGAACCGGCCAGTTCTCGGTGGGTGAACGTTTGAACTCGCTGCGAACGAACTGGGCGATGCGCCCTTCAGCCGCTGCCATCATCAGGTTGGCCGCCGCAGTAATGGGCAGATTCAGACGCAAATCCTCCCGTACTTCCGCCTCCCGGAGGATCTGTTTGATCTGGGTTTCCAGGCGCTCGAAGAACTGCACGATGCGCAGGCGCAGCCGGTCCGTTTCCCCCGCGAGGGCATCGCCTGTGAGTATGCGCGAAATGCCCGGATTGCGTTCGGCGAACGTGAGAAGCAGCAGAAGGATCCGTTCGCATCGTTTAAGGGCGGTTGCCTCTTCGGAAACGATCAGGGTGATTCGCGAGAAGATGGTCTCCTCGATAAATTCGATCAACCCCTCGAACATTTTCGTCTTGCTGGGAAAATGACGGTAGAGGGCCGCTTCGGAAACCCCGACCTCTTTCGCAAGCGCCGCTGTCGTAATTCGTGCTCCCGGCGAGTCGGAAAGCATGAAGGCCAGGGCCTCCAGAATTTGCTGGCGACGGGATGATTTTTGATTCGATCTGCTCATGGTTTTTTATATTCGGATGAGAGCATGGTTTTGAAACTCATTCATACATGCACACGATTGAAAATTGTCCGGCGGATAACCCGCGGCGACCGTAGCTCGGGTCTCGCCGTTCGCATTATCTTTATGCCCCAAAACTGCCCCAATTGTCAGCCGTCCGTGCGACAGCATGTAAATGAGCACTCGCGTATCCTAGCCTTATAGGCGGCCCGCTTCAATACAAAGCGCGTATCTGTTCTCAGGGCTGGTTGCTGATCAGTGTCCCGACTCCGGCGTCAGTAAAGATCTCCAGGAGCACCGCGTGCATGACCCGGCCGTCCACGATGTGGGCGCTGTTCACTCCCATTTTGACTGCATCGAGCGCACAGGTAATCTTGGGCAGCATGCCGCCGTAGATGGTGCCATCGGCAATCAGGTCATCCACCTGGCTGGGGGTGAGTCCGGTGAGTACATTGCCCTCCTTGTTCTGCAGCCCCGCCACGTTGGTGAGCAGCATCAGCTTTTCCGCTCCCAGCACTTCGGCGATCTTTCCCGCAACCAGGTCCGCATTGATATTGTAGGACTCCCCCTCCGGGCCGACACCGATCGGCGCAATGACGGGAATGAAATCGCTGTTGATCAGCACATCGATGACCTGGCGGTTGATGGTCTCAACCTCCCCCACCTGGCCGATGTCGATAATCTCCGGAACCTGCATTTGCGGCGCGTTGCGGGTGACTTTCAATTTGCGCGCCCGGATCAGCTGCCCGTCCTTGCCGGTGACGCCGATGGCGTGACCACCATTGCCATTGATCAGGCTGACGATCTGCTTGTTCACCGTCGCACCCAGAACCATCTCCACAACGTCCATGGTCTGGCTGTCGGTAACGCGCATGCCGTCCACAAATTCCGATTGGATGTTCAGGCGTTCCAGCAACTGGCCGATCTGTGGTCCGCCGCCATGGACGACAACGGGATTCATGCCCACCAGTTTCATCAGAACTACATCCCGTGCAAAGCTGTTCTGCAGTTGCTCGTCGGTCATGGCGTTGCCACCATATTTGATGACCACAGTTTTGCCGGTGAAGCGTTGAATGTAGGGCAAGGCCTCGGTGAGAACCTTGGCGATGTTCATAGCGTCGTCGCGACCAAGAGCCATATCGTCCTGAACCTTTCTATGGGGTGAGGTGACGGGAGCGCCGTCAGAGTTCGAATGAGAGTTGCGGGTCTACCTTGAGGAGCTGTTCGCGAAAACGATCCGCCACTGTTTTAAGCGCGTCTGCGTTCTCTCCTTCGAAGCGCAGGGTCAGTTCCGCTGCGGTGTTGGAGGCTCGCACCAGGCCCCAGCCTTCCGGGTAGTCCACTCGTATTCCGTCGATGGTGCTAAGCCGGCCGGAACCGAAATCGCCCCGCAGGGTCAGGCGCTGAATCAGGGCAAATTTTTCCTGTTCGGGAACCTGAATACGGATTTCCGGCGTAGCGGGTGGAACGGGGAAATTCTCGAGAATACTGTCGAGCCCCTCGTCCCGCAGGCTTATGATCTCAAGCAGGCGCGCCGCCGCATAGAGCCCGTCGTCGAAACCGTACCAGCGCTCCTTGATGAAGATGTGCCCGGACAGTTCGCCCCCAAGCAGGGCACCGGTCTCTTCCATCTTCGCCTTGATATGGGAATGGCCCGCCTTCCACATGATCGGCCGACCGCCATAGGCGCTGATGACCCTGTTCAATTCGCGGCTGCATTTTACATCAAACACAACATCCGCGCCGGGGTTGCGAGCCACGAGGTCCTTGGCCAAAACCATGAGTAGCCGGTCGGACGAGACAATCTGGCCGCTGCCCGTGACCACGCAGACCCGGTCTCCGTCTCCGTCCAGTGCAACGCCCAGGTCAGCACCCGTTTCCTTTACCTTGTCCTGTAGAGCGCGCAGGTTTTCGGGTACGGAAGGGTCCGGCGGGTGATTTGGGAAGGTGCCGTCGATTTCGCAGAAAAGGGGCGTCACGGTGCAGCCCAGCTCCTCGAACAAACGTGGCGCAATCTTACCGGCCGCGCCGTTGCCGGCATCCACCACCAGCGAGATTTCTCCCGCCAGTGCAATGTCTGCAAAAATCCGATCGATGTATTGGAGGCTGAGGTCCGAGAAGCTCTCCTTGCCGGCCCCCTGCTCGAAATCTGCCGCCTCAATGCGGGCCTGCAAACGCTTGATATCTTCGTCTTTGAGGGTTTTACCGGCCACCACCATTTTGAAGCCGTTGTACTCGGCGGGGTTATGGCTTGCGGTTACCATCACGCCACTACTGGTGTTTTGCAGTTCCTGGCAGGCGAAGTACAGAACCGGTGTGGGGACCAGTCCGATATTGATAACGTCGCAACCGGTAGCAAGAATGCCTTTGACCAGTTGCTCGGTCACCTCGGAACCGTGTGTGCGCCCGTCCCGTGCAACGACCATAATGGAGTCGCCAGCCGCGAGCGTGGCACTGCCCAGGGCGCGACCGATAAGCACCACCTGCTCGGGGCCGAGCTGATCCGGCACACGACCGCGAATATCGTAGGAGCGAAACACCTCGCCGGGAATCTCACCGGGCCGCGCCGGCTCGCGGATGTCGAGAGGGTCCGGCTTCGGTTTCGGTCGAAAACCGGACAGGCCCAGCAGGTCCGAATCTTCCTTGGTCACTTCCAGGCTGAGCAGGTCGTCCACTTCCATCTCGCGCGGCTGCTCTTCGTCGCGTGTTCCGAACCGGCGGGCGGCGAGGTTGGCGAGCCACCAGGCCAGCGCAACACTCAAAATCGAGGTAAGGCCGAGCACAAGATAATTGGGAGTCCGGGAAACTCTCTGTACCCCGATCAGAGCCTGCGATGGAACGAAGCGAACCCGAAGATAGCTGCCCGCAACGGCTGCCTCTGCCGCGTCGTTCGGGTTCAGTTGCGGTCCCAACACCGCTTGTGCGGCCTGCCCTGGGTACTGTTGAAGCACTTGCACAGTACCTTGGTCCGGAGTGAGCTCCCGGGCGGGTTTCAGGTAATCCTGGGCGGCGACGCTGGCGAGCAGCAGGGCCGACACCGGGGCGGCGTCGTCCTGTTCCTGAGCAAGGGGGATGGGTTGCACAAGGCTGAGGCGCCACTCGTCATCCGTACGCACCGCCTCAGGGAAGACCTCCTCGCGCTGCTCGGCCCGGTTCATCATGTCCAGTTCCGCAAAGCGAAGTGCCGGACCGGTCTCGTCGATACCGCCTCGAACCTGATCGGCCGGAAACAAATGCACGGCGTGCAGGCCCTCCAGTTGATCGTAAAGATCCTGTTTCAGAGGCTCCAGAATGCCTTCGTCCCCCGCCCGCACCGCTTCGGCAAGATCCTCTCGCCGCGCAGCATCGGTCAGCACCGTGTGCAGTTGCTCAAGTTGTTCCGAGAGAGTCGTGGCTACGGACTTGGCCCGGCGTTCGGCTGCGGCGGCGATGGCCCGCTCTTCGCTCGCGCTGCTCCTTTGCTCCAGCCACCAGGCGAGTGCTCCGTTGAGCGCCAGAAGCAAAGCCCCGCTGGCAAGCAGAGCCTTAAAAAAAGGGCTCTGCTTGCTCAATGTGAGCCAGGATGGTCTGGAGCGTGACACGAATAGGTTTCCTGTTTCCCGGACGGTGTCCTGTAAATGTTATTCGATATTTGCGTGGGCTAGGGCTGTAACCGCGCGGCAATGCGGGCAACCAGATCCCGGGCCAGCTGATGTTTGCTGCGCTTGCCCAGCTCTTCCTCCCCATCCGGCCAGATCAGGGTGGCTGCGTTGTCCTCGCTGTTAAAGCCGATGCTGGTATCGGACACATCGTTGGCGACGATCCCGTCCAGCCCCTTGCGCTCCAACTTACCGCGCGCGTTGGCCAGCAGGTTCTCCGTCTCGGCGGAAAATCCCACTGTGAACGGCCCCGGTGAGGCGGCAGCCACGCTGGCCACGATGTCCGGATTCTTCACCAGCTCAAGAGTCATGGTGTCCTGGCTGCCCTTCTTCATTTTCTGTTCCGCCTTATGCACCGGCCGGTAGTCGGCCACCGCGGCGGCGGCGATGAAAAGGTCGCAGCCCGCCAAGGCAGCCAGGCTGGCCTCATGCATTTCTGCGGCACTGGTCACCGGGCGAATCTCGGCGCGTGGGGGTGGGGCGAGATTAGTGGGCCCGGTAATCAACAGCACCTTTGCTCCCGCCTCCACGGCTGCTTCGGCAATGGCATATCCCATTTTGCCCGAGCTGTGATTGCTCAGGTAGCGAACCGGGTCGATGGCCTCGCGGGTGGGACCAGCGGTAATCACTACGCGTTTCCCGGCCAGTGCACCGCTCTCGAACAGGCCCGCGGCTTCGGCCACGATATCGTCCGGCTCCATCATTCGGCCGAGGCCCACGTCACCGCAGGCCTGCCCGCCTTCGGCCGGGCCGATCTGATAAACATCGCGCTGGCCCAGCAGCTTCAGGTTGTCCTGGGTTCCGGGCTTGTGCCACATGCCCTGATTCATGGCCGGAGCAATGGCAATCCGCGCTGCGGTGGCGAGGCAGAGAGCTGTCAGCAAATCATCACTGCGGCCGCCGGCGAGTCGGGCGATGAAATTGGCGCTGGCGGGTGCGATCAGCACCAGGTCCGCCCAGCGGGCAAGCTCGATGTGGCCCATGGCCGCTTCCGCCTCGGTGTCCAGCAGGTCCAGGTGAACCGGGTGGCCCGAAAGCGCCTGCAGAGTGAGGGGCGTTATGAATTCCTGCGCGCCGCGGGTCATGACCACGCGGACGGTTGCGCCCTGGTCCTGAAGGCGGCGGACCAGTTCGGCGCTTTTGTAGGCGGCGATTCCGCCGGTCACGCCGAGGATAATCTGCTTGTTGGCAAGGGAGCTCATAGGATTGCGTCCGAAAATCACTGTGCGTGAAAACAGTGCGCAGGCGTCAAATAAATTGCGCAGGCGCCGGGAGCTGCGGAAAACCGCCGATTTTACCCTGCCAGGCGCCTGGAGTCCCCATGGAAAAGCGCGGTAAGATTGCGCCACACGCCCGGGCTCTACAATAAAGTGCAGGGAACGGACCGGGCGGGCACATGAAACAGGGAGAATGTTCATGGCAATCAGCGACTGGCCCGTGGCGGAACGCCCGCGGGAAAAACTCCTCGACCGGGGCCCTCAGGCTCTCTCCGATGCAGAGCTACTCGCCATTTTCCTGCGCACCGGCTGCGCGGGCAAATCGGCTGTGGATCTCGCCCGTGATCTGATCACCCGCTTTGGCGGCCTGCGCCCCCTGCTGGAAGCCGACCGGAATGACTTCTGTCAGGCCATGGGGCTGGGGCTCGCCAAATACAGCCAGCTGCAGGCGGTGATGGAAATGGCTCGCCGGCACCTGTCAGAGGGCCTGCAACAGGGCGACCTGCTCAACTCGGCGGAGACGGCCCGCCAGTATGTCCGGGCCCAGTTGCGCCATCGGCGTCAGGAGGTGTTCGCCGTCCTCTTTCTGGACAATCAGCACCGCCTGCTCGCCTTCAAGGAGCTCTTCTACGGCACTATCGACGGTGCCAGTGTCTACCCTCGCGAGGTGGTCAAGCAAGCCCTGGCGCAGAATGCGGCGGCCGTAATCCTGGCTCACAACCACCCCTCGGGCGTGGCAGAACCCAGCCAAGCGGATATCCGCCTGACCGAACGGCTGCATTCCGCCTTGGAACTGGTGGACGTACGCCTACTGGATCATTTCGTGGTCGGGGATACGGAAGTCGTATCGTTCGCCCAATTGGGGCTCATGATCTGAGGTCCTGCCGGGGAGCTTTGCAGTTGCCATTATGGCCTTGTTTTGGTATAAAGCCCGGCTCTTTGCGGCCAGCCATAATCTCGCGACCCGACCGGCTGGCATTTCGCTCCGATTTTCCTAAACTTCGCTTGCGCAGCGGCAGCGGCGAAACTGTTCAATAGATGAGGCAGGACCATGTCCAGAGTATGTCAGGTTACTGGCAAGGCACCCATGACCGGTAACAATGTATCCCACGCAAAAAACCACACCCGCCGGCGTTTTTTGCCTAATCTGCATACCCACCGTTTCTGGGTGGAATCCGAAAAGCGCTACGTGAAGCTGCAGGTTTCCTCCAAGGGCATGCGCATCATAGACAAGCAGGGCATCGACCACGTGCTGGGCAAGCTCCGCGCGCGCGGTGAAAAGGTCTGACCCTAGCATTTCAGCAGCCCCAAACGACACTGATCTGTGGTCAATGAGCGGCAGATCGAAGCAGGAGATTAAAACATGCGTGACAAGATCCGCCTGAACTCAAGCGCCGGCACCGGCCACTTCTATACCACCACCAAGAACAAGCGCAACATGCCGGAAAAGATGGAAATCAAGAAATATGATCCGGTTGTTCGCAAGCACGTGGTCTACAAGGAAGGCAAGATCAAGTAAATTGCCCGACCTGACTCAGATCCGAAAAGCCCGGCATGCCCGGGCTTTTTTGTGGCTGGCCCGATGCGGTCAGCCCGACCAGGACCCTTTATATTGACCGGGAATCCGCCTTGCCAGAGCTGCCAGAAGTTGAAACGACCCGGCGTGGGGTTCAGCCCCATGTGGTGGGCCAGCGTATCCGTGCGGTCGTAATTCGGCAGCACAGCTTGCGCTGGCCCATTCCGGCGGACCTGCCCGCGCTGCTTGAAGGCCAGGAAGTACGGGACCTGAGCCGCCGGGCCAAGTACCTGATCTTCGGATTCCGCCACGGGTCGATGATTGTGCACCTGGGCATGTCGGGGAGCCTCAGGCTGGTCCCGGCCGATGCCCCGGTGGGTAAACACGACCACGTTGACTTCCAGCTCGAGACCGGCAAAACGCTGCGCTACATGGACCCGCGCCGCTTCGGCGCCGTCCTCTGGACCGACGAACCGCCCGAAGAGCACCCTCTCCTGCGGGACCTCGGGCCCGAGCCCTTAAGCGCGGAGTTCACCGGTGAGCTGCTCTTCCGGAAATCCCGCAAGCGGCGCATCCCGGTCAAGACCTTCATCATGGACAGCAAGGTGGTGGTGGGTGTCGGTAACATCTACGCCAACGAAGCCCTGTTTTTGGCAGGGATCAGGCCCGGTCGGGCAGCCGGACGGCTGACCCGGGCCGAATCAGCGAGATTGGCGGAACAGATCAAGATGGTTCTGACCCGGGCGATCGAGGCCGGTGGTACCACCTTGCGGGACTTCATTGGGGGCGACGGCAAACCGGGATATTTCAAACAGGAGTTGTTTGTTTATGGCCGTACGGGTGAAAATTGCCTGAACTGCCGGGCTCCCCTGAAGACCTTGCGCCTTGGTCAGCGCGCCACGGTATATTGCGCTCGATGTCAACGTTGAGCGCCTTTGGCTGCGGCGAAATACCATGCGGTCGGTGGTAAATGACCTCTGACTGTGCCATAAACAAACAGGGGGCGAACCGGCTGCGGTATCCTGGCCGTGAATGGTACCCGACATTATTGAGATGAGAGGAGTTTAGTAGTGAGCCAGAAGAATAAACTGAGTGCTAAAATTCTGGTGGTCGCCCTGTCACTGGTGCTGAGCCACTGGAGTTTTGCGGCACCTCAAAGCAACGGCGCAGTCCAGGAAGACCCGTCCGCGCTCGCCATGACCGCGGACCTGGTTCTGGTGCGTCCGGTGATGTTCACCATTACCGCCATTGGCTCCGCCGTGTGGCTGGTCGGTCTGCCCTTCTCCGCAGCCGGCGGCAATATCAAGAGCTCAGCCGAGACCCTCGTGGTCGGCCCCGCCAAGAACACCTTCGTGCGCTGCCTGGGTTGTACCAAAAGCGGGTATCAGCAGACCATTCGCGCCGACTAGCCGGCGGGTGTTGGGTTACGGCCTCCGGCCTGACCCAAGCTACGGATTGGGCGCTGCCGGGTAGGTTGGGTTAGCGAAGCGTAACCCAACAAAAGATTCGCAGAAGCAGGTGATTCTCGTCGGCGGTGTCGAATTGGGCGCTCCGGGTTAGCGAAGCGTAACCCAACATATTTCGGGTATACGGATTTAATGGTTGATGGGGCACCTTCACCCCATCAATCTGTTACCACCCTCAGATGGTTGATAGATCGACTCCGTAGTTGAGTTCCTCTGCGAAGTCCGGCAGTCCGTAACCGATGGTTTTCTTGTAGAAAGGAGAGACCTTCGCAGTCGGTGCCTTCTTCTTGTGCTTCGTGGTGTAGAGCATTCGTGCCCGCATCACCTCTGCGTTTCAGCAGGATTTTCCGGTCTCCCTTGAGAGTCCGGCTCTGGGACGGTTTCAGCTCCTTTCTGAGGCCCTTGCGCACTCTCTCTAGGGCATCGTTGGCCATGCGCACCACATGGAACTTATCGACCACGATACGGGCCTGGGGCAGCACAGCCTTGACCGCTGCCCGGTAGGGGTTCCACATGTCCATGCTGACGATCTCGAGCTTCTGCCGGTCTTTCAGCTTCATCAGGTAGTTGGTCACCACGTCCTGGCGGCGGGTGGCCAGCAGGTCGAGCAGGGTTCGCTCCTCAATGTTGGTCAGAATGCAGCGGTAGCGCTTGTTCAGGTATAGCTCGTCAATGCCCAGGATGCGGGGCGTCTCGAAGCGGTGCCAGCGCCCCAGGAACTCGGCGCGGGCGTTGAAGATGTCGCGCACCGTCTTCTCGTCCAGGCCAGTCTGTGCCGCCACAAAGGTGTAGGGGTGGTTGAAGGATTCCTTCTCCACGTACTCATGCAGCCGCAGTGTCATACGGAATCCGTCCACCATCTCCGGTAGCTGGGGCCTGAATGTTGTCTTGCAGGCCCGGCAGGTGTATCGGCGGCGGACCACCCAGAGAGTGACCCGCTTGCCGTGGATGGGCAGATCACGATAGGGAACGTCACGCTTGCCGAACCGTACGAACTCACCCTGCACGCCGCATTCCTCGCAGGCGATGGGATCGGGCACGTCCACCTGGAAGTGCATTTCGTCGTCGGTTGATTTGCAGCCCAGTACTTGGTATTGCGGCAGGTGAAGGATGTTGTCGGGAAGTTCGGTCATGGTGTTGTATAGGCGTAGGTGTCAGTCAGATCCATCCGGCTCGGCATTGGTGTTTGCTTTTTTACCCAACAAGCTGCTGGAAACGAAAAGTAAGGCACCGAGGACAATTGCAATATCAGCCAGGTTGAAGGCCGGCCAATGCCAGTCTCGCCAATAGAAATCAAAGGAATCCACAACATAGCCGCGAAAGACCCGGTCAATCAGGTTGCCCATGGCGCCACCGAGGATAAGACTGTAAGCGATGGCTTCTCCTTTATGACGATTTTCAAGGATCAGCTTGATCAGAAAAATCGAGACCACTACCGCGATTCCGATAAAAAAGTAGCGCTGCCAGCCTCCACCATTCGCAAAAAGACTGAATGCGGCACCGGTGTTCCATAGGTGCACCCAGTTAAAGAACGGGGTCACCGAAACATACTCGCCATAGGCCATTGATTGCTGCACCAGCCACTTTACAGCCTGATCAGACGCTGCCAGCAGGCCCGATATGGACAATAGGGCATACGGCGAGAGCTTTTTGCCAATAATGAGCATTATTTAACCCTTCAACGCCAAAATGCGTCTGGCACCGTTAAGTACAATGCCCCCCGCGATGGTGCCGATAATCAGATCCGGATAATTGGAACCGGTCCACGCGACCAGGGCGCCGGCGGTGATGACCCCCAGGTTGATCACCACGTCGTTGGCCGAGAATATCCAGCTTGCCTTCATGTGCGCCCCGCCTTCCCGATGTTTGGATATGAGCAGCAGACAACTGGTATTGGCAATCAATGCGACGAATGCGATAGCCATCATCACCAGCGATTCAGGCTCACTACCGAATACAAAGCGTCTCACCACCTCTACGAGCACGCCCACAGCCAAGATCAGTTGCAGTACACCAGCAAGATGCGCGGCACGTACCTGCATTTTCACGCTATGTCCAACCGCATAAAGGGCAAGCCCGTACACCGCCGCATCGGCAAAATTGTCCAGGGATTCTCCAATCAGGCCGGTGGACTGGGCGATCAGACCGGCAGTCATTTCCACCACGAACAGAAGTGCATTGATGCCGAGCAACCAGCGCAGGGTCCCGGATTCTTGCTTAGCAGAAGCCGCCGAAAACTCGGCGGCCTTGATGGTCTCCGGATTTGCAGCGACGGTTTCCTGAAGCGAGGCGCCTAGCCCCAAGGTCTTCAGTTTCGAGGTGACGGGCTCGACCTCGCCGTCATGCACGACCTTCAGCCGGCGGTTCGACAAGTCGAAGGACAGCGCCCGAATCTCCTCAAAGCCGTTCAGGGCTAGGCGAATCATTCGTTCTTCTGATGGACAGTCCATCTTCGGCACGGCATAAACACTGACCCATCTCCCTGGCGCCTCGGAGGAGGCCTGTATATCGGTATCCGCTGCGGACGTTGCATCACCGCCACAGGCGCCACCACAGGATTTGCTCATGATACGACTCCACTTGAACAATGTTGTGGTACCATTTAAAACTATAAAGCTACTATAAGGTCAATAGAGTAAAGAATCCGTTGGGGAGGAGGCTGATGCGCATTGGTCAGTTGGCGCAGTTGGTAGGGGTCGAAACACAGACGATCCGCTTCTATGAACAGCAGGGCTTGTTGCCGCCGCCTGATCGGCAGGACAACGGTTACCGTGTCTATACCGAGAAGCATGGTGAGGGGCTGGCCTTCATCCGTCGCTGCAGAATCCTGGGCCTGTCACTGGCTGAGATTCACGAACTACAGAGCTACCAGGACGACCCTCATCAGCCTTGTACCGCCGTCAACGCCTTGCTCGATGATCACATCTCTCATGTGCGGTCGCAGATAACCGCTCTGCAAGCGCTTGAGAAACAACTCGTTTCACTGAGAGCGAGTTGCAACGATGACCGGGAAGTTGAGGCGTGTGGGGTTCTTGCTGGAATTAGCGAAGGAAACATGCACCAGCAGTAGGTGAAGCATCAACCAGATAATCCGATGAGATGCCGGTCTGTCTCACTCTCATGCAAAGGTAAGATCAACCATTTAATCCGCTTACCCCATATTTCCGACTAGCTCTTGGCAAACTTGGCCCGCAGGGCTTTCTCCACCAGGGGCGGTACGAAATTGCCTACATCGCCACCGAGAGAGGCGATTTCCCTGACCAGGGACGAGGAAATGTAGGAGAGATGCTCGGAGGGGGTGAGGAAGAGACTTTCCATCTCCGGGCGCAGGGCGCGATTCATGTTGGCGAGCTGAAACTCATACTCGAAGTCCGACACCGCCCGCAGGCCCCGCAAAACCCCGTGCGCCTTCTGCTGGTCCACGAAGTCCGCCAGCAGGATGTCAAAACCACACACCTCCACGTTATCGAGATGACTCAGCACCTTGCGGGTCATGGTCACCCGTTCTTCCAGCGAGAACAACGGGTTTTTCTTCGTGCTCGCGGCGATGGCCACCACGACTTGATCAAAGAGTCGGCAGGCGCGCTCCACCAGGTCAACATGACCGTTGGTGATGGGATCAAATGTGCCGGGATATACAACTTTGCGCATAGGTGCGACCTTTTCGGCTGGTCGGGGATTGCAGAACGAGTGAGTCAATATCAAAAGGGGCGGTGATAGTAAACAATTTGACGCGCAAGTACAAAAAGGGGGCGAGCGTAATTTCCGCGCCGATCAGGCGGTCGATGGGCCGTCGTACTGGTAGAGAGCGTAGCTGACCTGCCCTGCCGCCTTGTGCTTCAGCAAGGTCCAGTTGACCGGTGCGGCGAAGCTCTGCTTTCGATCATGTTCCACGTACACCAACGCCCCCGTTCCCAGACTGCCACTGTCGTTGAGCGCCTCTGCTGCGTCCTCAAGCAGGCCGGCCTGAAACGGCGGGTCGATGAACACCACATCGAAAGGGCCCGTGCCACCTCGCCGCAGCCATTGTAGAGCATCCGCCTGCTCCACCGTGCCGTTGTTCGCTTCGAGACGTGCCATGTGGCCGCGAAGTGTGGCTACTATCCGGGGGTCGGCATCCAGCAGCACCGCCTCCTCTGCGTCCCGGGAAAGGGCTTCCAGGCCCAGGGCTCCGGAGCCGGCAAACAGATCGAGGCAACGGGCTCCGGGCAAGGTGGGCGCCAGCCAGTTGAACAATGTTTCGCGGATTCGGTCGCCCGTGGGGCGCAATCCTTCCAGCGATGGGAAATCGAGCTTTCTCCCGCGCCATTTACCGCCGATAATACGCAGCTGGTTGCGGGCCGGTCGCCGGGGGGAGCTTTTCAAGGGTTCATGCCTCAGGTCTGGATCAGGGTGCAGGAGCTGTGCGCGCCGGCAGGCGCCGCGAGCGATTGTGCCTGCCAGCCCTACGTTTTTCCACTTCACCACCAGGACGCGAATGAAGTTTTTTAGACGCAAGAAGAAAACGCCTGAACCTCAGGACGCGGAGAAGCAGCCGTCGGCCCTCGAGCCGGAAGGCGAGCAGCCACCAGTCCCGGAGCCGGAAAGCGACGCCCCTGCCGCGGAAGCAGACGAAGTTCAGCCGACCCGGGAGACAAAACCCGAGCCCGAAACCCAGGAGGGCAATCGGGGGTGGTTCGCGCGGATTCGTCAGGGCCTGTCCCGTACCGGCAGTCAGTTCGGTGAGGGCATGGGCCGCCTTCTGTTCGGCAAGAAGGAGATCGACGACGAGCTTCTGGAGGAGATCGAAACCCACCTGCTTATGGCGGACGTGGGCGTGGACACTACCGCGAAGATCGTGGATGACCTGACCCAGAAGGTAGCCCGCAAGCAGCTTGCGGACGGAGAGGCGCTTTACGCGGCCCTCCGGCAAAGCCTTGCGGACATCCTCATCAGGGTTGAGGGGCCGCTGGACACCAGCCGCAGTGAAAAGCCCTTTGTACTACTGGTGGTGGGTGTCAACGGCGTGGGCAAAACCACCACCATCGGCAAACTTGCCCGCCGCTTTCAGGACGAGGGCAAGAGCGTCATGCTCGCCGCAGGCGACACCTTCCGGGCGGCCGCCGTGGAGCAGCTCAAGGTCTGGGGTGAGCGCAACAATGTGCCGGTGGTCGCCCAGGCGACCGGCTCCGACAGCGCCTCGGTCATCTACGACGCTCTGCAATCCGCCCGCTCCCGTGGCACCGACATCCTGATCGCCGACACGGCCGGCCGGCTTCATACCAAGAGCCATTTGATGGATGAACTGGCCAAAGTGAAGCGGGTCATGGGCAAGCTGGACAGCAGCGCCCCACACGAGATACTGCTGGTATTGGACGCGGGCACGGGCCAGAATGCCCTGAATCAGGCGGAACAATTCATTGAAGCTGTGGGTGTTACCGGCATTGCCCTCACCAAACTCGATGGGACAGCCAAGGGGGGCGTCATTTTCGCGCTCAGTGATCGCTTCGGCCTGCCGATCCGCTATATCGGCGTCGGCGAAGCGGTCGAGGATCTGCAGACATTCCAGGCCGCTCCTTTTGTCGACGCGCTGTTCGCCAGTGCAGAGAAGCAAAATAACGAATGATCCGGTTCGACGAAGTCAGCAAACGTTACAGCAACGGCCATGAAGCCCTGTCCGGCCTAAGCCTGGGCATCGAGGCCGGCGAGATGGTGTTTCTCACCGGCCGGTCCGGGGCCGGAAAGAGCACCTTGCTCAAACTGATCATGCTGATGGAACGCCCCACCACCGGTCAGGTGTTCGTGGGCCGCAAGAACCTGACCCGGATCAAAGGTTCGGAAGTGGCGCTGCACCGGCGCCGGGTGGGGGTGGTCTTTCAGAACCACCAGCTCCTGTTTGATCGCACGGTTTTCGACAACGTCGCCCTTCCCTTGCAGATTGCTGGTTATGAGCCTCGTGAGTTGGCCCGGCGAGTGCGCGCGGCCCTGGACAAGGTCGCACTGCTGGACAAGGAAAAACAGAATCCCATCGTGCTCTCCGGCGGCGAACAGCAGCGCGTGGGGATTGCCCGCGCGGTGGTCAACAAACCCCCCCTTCTTTTGGCGGACGAGCCCACGGGTAACCTGGACCCGGGGCTTTCCGCGGACATCATGCGTCTGTTCAAGCAATTCAACGACGTGGGTGTAACCATCCTCATCGCCAGCCATGACATCGCGCTGATCCGGCGCATGCAACGGCGGGTGCTGACCCTGGACGAGGGTCAACTGGTCCACGACGGAGTGCTGGAACGTGAAAGTGTCATCGCCTAGACGTCGGACGGCCGAGCCGCGATCCGGGGCGAGCCACAGCAAGACCCGCATCGGCGACAAGCTACGTGCCTACTGGGCGAATCATCGCAGCGTGGCCCGGGAAAGTCTGCTGCGCCTGTTGCGAACCCCGGTCCAGAGCCTGTTGACCTGGCTGGTGGTGGCCATTGCCCTCGCTCTTCCTGCGGTACTCTATCTTGCCCTCGCTCAGTTCCAGGCGGTGGGGGAAAACTGGCAGACCCAGCCGCGGATTTCCGTTTTTCTCAAAATGGGCGCCCGCGACGAAGCGGCCGCTCAATTGCGGGAGCGCTGGTCGGCCATGTCCGCAATTGCCGCGGTTGACTACATCAGCCCCGACGAGGCCATCCGGGAGTTCCAGGAAACGTCGGGCCTCGGCCGCGTTCTGGAGACCCTGGATCAGAACCCGCTCCCGGGCGTGCTGGTGGTGCATCCCGCCCCGAACCACAGCGCCCCGGAGCAACTCGAGGCACTGCAGGCGACCCTGGCGGAGGATCTGCTGGTGGACGACGCCCGCCTGGACATGGACTGGGTTCGTCGGCTGCACCAGATGATGGCCATCGGTCAGCGCATGGTTGCCGCGCTGGGCGCTCTGCTGGCGCTCGGCGTTCTGCTGGTGATCGGCAACACCATCGGGCTTGCCATCGAAAGCCGCAGGGACGAAATCGTCATCGTCAAACTGGTGGGCGGCACCAACTCCTTCGTTCGGCGCCCGTTTCTCTACACCGGTTTCTGGTACGGCTTCGGGGGCGGGCTTTTTGCCTGGTTGCTCCTGCTGGCGGGCGTGCAGTGGCTCTCCGAGCCCATCGCCCGACTGGCCGACCTCTATCAAAGCAATGTGCGTCTGCAGGGGCTGGATGCACGGGAAAGCCTCGCCCTTCTGCTGGGCTCGGGTGTACTGGGCTTGTCGGGGGCAGCGCTTGCCGTGGGTAAGCACTTGCATACCATAGAGCCTAATTGAGGCTTGGCTGTGCTGGGGGTGGCACGGCCTGCGCCTAATCACTTGAAATTTCGTGATTAATCCCTAAATAACTGAAATGGCTGAGAAAAGACGAACTTTCGCTCGCTGGCGGCCTCTAAGGCGCCAATCTGACCGTATGTGGTCAAGCATTCAAGCGTGCTAAACTAGCACGGCTTATTTCGGAGGTTCACAAACTATGGGCAAAAACCTCTTAGCGATCGACAGCCTGGCGCCTGGGGCCAATCTCAACGCCTACATGCAGGTTGTGAGCAGCTTCCCTGTGCTGAGCGCCGAGGAAGAGAAGCGCCTGGCTGAGGATCTCTACTACAACGAAGACGTGGAAGCGGCGCGGCAACTGATTCTCGCCCACCTGCGTTTCGTGGTGCACATTGCCAAATCCTACGCGGGCTATGGCCTGTCCCAGGCGGACCTGATTCAGGAAGGCAATGTTGGTCTGATGAAGGCCGTCAAACGCTTCAATCCCGAGAAGGGTGTTCGCCTGGTGTCTTTTGCTGTGCATTGGATCAAGGCGGAGATTCACGAGTTCATCCTGCGTAACTGGCGCATCGTCAAAGTCGCCACTACCAAGGCCCAGCGCAAGCTGTTTTTTAATCTGCGCGGCGCCAAAAAGCGCCTGGCCTGGCTGACCAACGACGAAGCCAGCGCGATTGCCGACGACCTGAATGTGGATGTGAAGAATGTCCGGGAAATGGAAGGTCGGCTGTCTTCCTATGATGCGGCCTTCGATGCGGGTGCCGATGATGACGACGACACCGCCTACCAGGCGCCGGTGAATTACCTGGAAGACAAGCGCTACGACCCCGCGGTACAACTCGAAGATGCCGACTGGCATCACAGCAGCGTGAACAAGCTGGAGGTGGCCATGGGAGCGCTGGACGATCGCAGTCGCGATATTCTGCAGCGTCGGTGGTTGAACGACGACAAGGAAACCCTGCACGAGCTCGCAGCCCAGTACAAGGTCTCCGCGGAGCGCATCCGGCAGCTGGAAAAGAATGCCATGCAAAAGGTCCGCGTTCATATGGAAGCCTGATTGCGCTTCCGTTCAATTCTGCTGAACAAAGCCGCGTTACGACGCGGCTTTTTATTTGTGTTTTGCCCATGACCGCCAAACTCTTCCTTATCGTCGCCGCTCTCAACGGCTTTGTCGCTGTTGCGCTCGGGGCTTTCGGAGCCCACGGCCTCAAGGGCAAGCTGAGCACTTCCCTGCTGTCCGCCTTTGAAACGGCGGTGCAGTATCACTTCTATCACACACTGGCATTGTTGGGCCTCGGCTTGCTGATGCAGCGCTGGGGTGAGAAGGCCCTGCTGGTCGCCAGCGGGTATGCATTCGTCCTGGGGCTGCTGCTCTTCTGTGGCAGTCTTTACGTTCTGGCGCTGGGCGGACCGCGCTGGCTCGGCCCGATTACTCCCATAGGCGGCGTCGCCTTCCTCGCGGGTTGGCTGCTCTTCTTTGTTGCCGCGATCCGCGCCTGACAGAACAGTTGCTCCATGTCCCCTACTGAAGAATCTATCTCCGACCGCATCAAGCCGGAATTCAAACGCAAGGCGGTACGCAGCTACGTGATTCGCGGCGGCCGCATGACCGAATCCCAGAAGACGGCCTTTGACCGCTACTGGCCCCATTTGGGCCTGAGCCTCTTTGCTGGAGCTCTCGATCCCGTGCGGGAATTCGGACGCAGCGCGCCGCTGGTTGTGGAAGTGGGATTCGGCATGGGCGACTCACTGTTCGCCATGGCCGAAGCAGAGCCCGACAAGGATTTCATCGGCATCGAGGTGCATCCCCCGGGCGTGGGCCGGTTGATCAATATGGCCGGCAAAGCGGATCTGAAAAACCTGCGGGTCTACATGGCTGACGCGGTGGATGTGCTGGAAGACTGCATCGCCGATGAAAGCCTCGATCGCTTTCAGTTGTACTTCCCGGACCCCTGGCACAAAAAGAAACACCACAAGCGCCGGATCGTGCAGCCCGAGTTCCTCGCGTTACTGCGCCGCAAGCTGAAACCTGGTGCGTTGCTGCATTTCGCCACCGACTGGGAGAACTATGCGGAGCAAATGGCGGAAGTGCTGGAAGCCGGCGAAGGCCTGGTCAGTGAAGCCGGGACGTCGCCATTCGTTGAGCGCCCCGCCTTTCGCCCCATGACCAAGTTCGAGCAGCGTGGCGCGCGGCTGGGCCACGGAGTCTGGGACCTGCTGTATAGCAAGGTGGGTTAAGCCATTGCTGTTGGGTTACGCTGCGCTAACCCAACCTACGGGATGGTGCAGCAATTCTGGGTTAGGCGAAGCCGTAACCCAACACTCCGTAACCCAACACGGCTAGCTGACCGCCAGAATATCGAGCCCCAGGTTATCCAGCACCTTCTCCGCCGTGTTGCCCACGATCGCTCCGGATACGCCGCGACGGGCGATGGTGCCGATTATCAGCAGGTCGGCCCCGATGGCCTTCGCGGTCTCTTCGATGACCGATTTCGCCGGCCCATAGTCGATGTGAATCTTGTTCATGTCGATCCCATAGCGCTGGCTGATCATCTGCTCACCGGAAAGCTTTTCTTCGTCCTCATCCTCGGTAATCTTCAGGAGCTGGGCGATATTCGGGGCGCCCTCCAGAGCCGTAACCGCATGCAACTCGGCGCCGCTGTACCGGCAAATTCGCTGGGCCTGGGCGATAACCCGATTGTTCAGGTGTTCGTGGCGCTCGTCATTGTCTTCCAAAGCCACTGCGGCGAGCGCCCGGCGGTATGGCTGGTGGTTGACCGTCTTGCTAAGCAGAACCGGACAAGGACTATGACGAAGGATGTGGTAGTCCGAACGTTTGGAGAGGATGTGGGATCCGCGGCGATGGGAAAAGGTGCTTTTCAGCAGAAAGTCCGCCCCGGTTCGGGCACAGGCCTGCACAGCGGAGTCGGACCAGTCGTCGTTCCAGTAGATTTCAACTTTTGTGGTCGTCGTGCCCGACTGGAGAGGGGCGAGCATCCCTTCAACGCGCTCCCGGGCTTGCTCCCGCAGGGCGCGCTTACCGTCACGGCGGGAACTGAACGCCGAAAAGTCCTCCTCGTAAATGCAGCAGAAGGCGTGAATGTGGCCACCGCTCTCGCCCAGCAGTGCTGCGGCCCGGGAAAGTGCCGGTTGCTCGTCCTGAGTGGGATCGATGATCACGAACAGCGATCTGGCCATGCTCTGACTCCTTCCTGGCGGGCCTGGTGGCGGTCAGACTTGCAATTGCTCGAGGGCTTCCTGGGTCTCGAGCCACTCCTCTTCCGTCTGACTCAGGGTCTGTTTGATCCGGATTTGTTCCTGTAGGAGTTCCTGCAGGCGCGCCTTGTTGCCATCTTCGTAGAGAGTGCCGTCCAGCAGTGCTTCGCCCACGCGCCCCTCCTCCTGATGGAGTTTATCCAATTGCCGTTCCAGCTTCTTCAGGCGATCAGTGAGGGGCTTGAGTGCGGCACGGGCATCAGCCGCTCGCTGGCGCTGTTCCTTCCTGCTGCCGACCGGTGCACTCTTTGGTGCTTCTGCCGCACCTCCGCTTTGCTGGGCCAGCCAGCTTTCATACTCCTCCAGATCGCCCGAGAAGGCTTCCACCCGTTGATTGGCCACCAGAAGCAACTCATCGGCCGTGTTGCGAATCAGGTGCCTGTCGTGGGACACCAAAACGACGGCGCCCTCGTAGCCCTGCAGCGCAACGGTCAGGGCGTGGCGCATTTCCAGATCCAGGTGGTTGGTGGGTTCGTCCAGTATGAGGAGGTTGGGTCTGGTCCAGGCGATCAGAGCCAGCGTCAGGCGGGCTTTCTCGCCGCCGGAGAAGTGCCGGACCGGCTCAAACGCCCGATCTCCCTGGAAATCAAAGCCACCGAGGAAGTTGCGAACGGCCTGCTCCGATGCGGTCGGCGACAGGCGCTGCACATGCAATGCAGCGGAGGCGTCGGGATCCAGATTCTGGAGTTGGTGCTGGGCGAAGTAGCCAATCTTCAGACCGTCCCCGCAGATCCGCTCTCCGGCGAGCAGGGGAAGTTCTCCCGCGAGGCTCTTCAGCAGGGTCGACTTGCCGGCGCCGTTTGCGCCGAGCAGGCCGATGCGCGAGGAGTCGTGCAAACTGAGGTTGATGCCCTCCACCCGGTGCTCGCTGTCGTATCCCACAACTGCGTCCGTAAGCGTGACTAGATTTTGCGGAACCTTGTCCGCGCAGGGGATGCTGAAACTGAACGGTGAATCCACATGAGCCGGTGCAATGACTTCCATTCGCTGCAGTTGCTTGAGTCGACTCTGGGCCTGTCGGGCCTTGGTTGCCTTGGCTCGGAAGCGGTCCACAAAGCGGGTGATCTCCTTGATCCGCGCCTGTTGATTCAGGAAGAGCTGCTGCTGTTGGGCCAGACGTTCGGCCCTCTGCCGCTCAAAATCCGAATAGTTGCCGCTGTAGGTTTCCAGTCGGGTGTGGTCAATGTGTACCACCCGGTTGATGACATTGTCGAGGAAGTCCCGATCGTGAGACACGATGACCAGCGTCCCCGGGTAGCTCTTAAGCCACTGCTCGAGCCAGAGTGTCGCGCTCAGGTCCAGATGGTTCGTGGGCTCGTCCAGGAGCAGGAGGTCCGAGGGGGTCATCAGCGCCTGGGCGAGAGCCAGGCGCACTCGCCAGCCACCGGAAAAATCCGCCACGGGGCGCTTTTCGTCGCCGGGCGCGAAACCGAGCCCGTGCAGCAGACTGGCCGCGCGCGGCTCCGCCGTGTAGCCGTCCAGGTCTTCAAGCTTCCCATAGAGCTCCGCCAGTTTGACGTCGTCGCCGCTGTGACCGGCAAGCTCCTCCTGAACCCGACGTAACGCCTGGTCGCCATCCATTACAAAATCCAGAGCAGAGCGATCGCTGTCTTCAATCTCCTGACGCATGTGGCCGATCCGCCACTCGACCGGAATCTGCCAGTGGCCCTGGTCCACGTCCAGCCGGCCCAACAGCAGTTGGAAAAGGCTGGATTTGCCGCTGCCGTTGGAGCCCACCAGCCCTACCCGTTCACAGGCGTGAATACTGAGGTTGGCATCGGACAGAAGCTGCTTGCTGCCGCGGTGTAAACTGACGGATTGAAATTGAATCATCGGAACGGATAGGTGACCTGGTGAAAGAGCAAATAAAAGCGGCCGAATCCCTGTGGGAATTCGCGCTCGCACTCTACAGCAGTCCGGGCGTCGAGGAAACGGCGCTTAAGCTCCAGGATGAGTATGGTGCTGACGTGGTGATTCTATTGTGGGCCTGTTGGCTGGAGAGCCGCGGGCAAAAACTCGAGTCCGCCACCCTGCACAATGCCGCGCGCGCGACGGCCGACTGGACGGCCCTGGCCGTGCTTCCTCTGCGCGAGCTGCGCCGGAGCCTGAAGCCAGCTGCGGGCGGGAAAGATCTGGTCGGTGAAGTACGGGCGCGGATCAAAGAGGCCGAGCTGCTCGCCGAGCGGCACAGTCTGGCATTGCTCAGCAAGGTGGAGGGAGTCCCGGCCCATGATCTGCGGCCGACCGCGAACGCGCAGTTCTATCTGGAGAGTCTTGGGGCGGGCAAAGTGGGCGAGACGGCGCTGGAGCTGCTGCGCAGTGCGATGAGGCAGATCTGACCTTGGTGCGGCACAAAAGCCAAGAGAGCGAAGCTGCGTGCGCACCTCGCTAGCCGAACATCCCTGTTCGGCTGCCAGGCCATTTCAACAGCCTACTATTGTGATGATGGGCTTACTCGTTTTCGTCCGAGCCGGTATCTGTGGACCCGGCGTTGCCGAAGAGTGAACCGGGTGTGTAGGGGAAGCTCGAGACCGGGCGCTGTTCGGCAGGCTCGGTTGTGGTGGGCTTCTCTTCGACCTTCTCTTCGGGCTTTTCGGCTGTCCGCGTAGCGGATTCCAGAGGGCTGGTTTCGTTCGGCTCGGGTTGACGGGGCGGCGTGGTCTCCGCGGGTTTGTTCTGGTCCAGATCGCTTGCTGGCGACTGGAAGGTCTGACGATCAGTCTCGCGGCGAATGGCCGGGTCACTTACCATGGCCGGCGCTTCCTGCTGAGGCCTGGTGGTTTGCGGTTCGGGTGTTGCACTGCTGGGGGCGGCTTGCTGGCCCGCACTGGGCTGGGGTGTGGCCGGTGCCCTTTCAGGTGCGGTAGCGGGGGCGACCGTTTTCACCGGAGCCTTCTCGACGGGCGTCGGCTTCGCTGCGGCTTTGCGTGGAGCCTCCTTCTTCGGGCTGGCTTTTGCCGGTGTTTTCTTTGCGACCGCCTTCTTTGCAGCTCCACCCGTCGCTGCCTTCTTGGGGGCTGCTTTCTTGGGGGCTGCCTTCTTGGGTGCGGCCGCCTTAGGGGTGGATTGTTTAGCGGCTGCTTTCTTTTTGGTGGCGGCCTTCTTTTTCGCGGGCTTCGCGGGCGCTGCTTCTGTTTTGGGAGCAGCTTTGCGTTTGCTGGCCGTACGCTTGCGCGTTGCCTTCCTGGCTTTCTTGTTTGCAGCTCTCTCCAGTTCCTGTTCGGCTTTCTCCGCGGCTTTGGCAAGGGCTGCTGCGTTCTTCACGGCCTGCTCCGCAGCCTTCTGCGCATCTTTCGCCTCTGCGGCTGCTGCGATCGCCTGGTCCAGCACCTTTTTCTGTTTCTCTACTGCCGTTTTAGCGGTTGCGACCCGCTTTTTGGCTGCTGTTTTCTGGGTCGCGGTCTTGGCCTTCTTGCCGGCCCCTTGCGCGACCTTCTGTTTGTTGCGCAGAGTCGCTAGTTGCTTCTTCGCCTTCTGCGCAGCTTTATTCGCGGAGGTCACATTCTTTTTTGCGTCCGATAGTTGCTTGGTGCGCGCTTTATCCAACTGCTTTTGCAGGGTGACGAGCTTGCTCTCCAGGGAGGCAACGGTTTTTGCAGTTGGAGACTTGGCAGGAGATTTTCTGGCAGCCATGACATTACCCTTTGTTAGTACTCTCTTGTTACTGGAAGCCTTGGGGGAGCAATCGGCAAGTACCACCAATCACCTGACCTTAACCAAGGAATATTGAAGCCAATTATTTGTTAAGCACCGCAACTTTGCTCTTCCCGTCTGGTGGCGTCGATCGCCTGCGCGTTTGAAGCTTCACCATACGAGTGCGGCTACATTTCTTCACCCGTCCATGCTAATTGCGTGGTGCAGTGCGCAGTGTAACGCGCTCAGAAAAAACAGCCAGTTATTGCCTTCAAATTCTGCGTATACCGGCACGCAATTGTCAACTGACCGGTAGCGGTGAAGCCGCTTGCGAACCCCACCGGTTCCAGGTTACCAGGGGCAGGTGATCGGGTTGATCCCGTGGAGGAGTTCACCGGTACTGGCCAACAAACTGAGCATTGGCGATTGGCCATGGCGGAGCGCGTCGAAAGACTCAGGCATGAGGGCCGCAATGGCGGAGCGTCAATGCGTGAACTAAGGATACCGTCAGGAATCAGACATTACGCAAGGGCCCGCAATTGGGGTAACATGGCTCCTTCGTTGCCTGGTCCGGCACCTTCGAGCGTCTCTGGACGAGCAACGGCATGCGAGGGTAGACCATCGGAATACCCCGGCTATCGAGGCATCCGTCGCGATAAGAATAGCCAAGAGCACGATGCATCACAGATCCGGAAGAGCCCGCATCGGATGTATCTCATCCATTTTCAGCCAAAGCGTGGAATATTAGATATGAATCGAAAAGCATACTTCGTAGCGACCATTGCGGCCGCCATGGTGAGCCTTGGCGGATGCCAGCAGCAGAGCTCCGAGCAAGAGCGGTCCGAGCTGCAGAGCCTGGACGAAAAAGTCAGCTACGTATTCGGCTTCAACATTGGCCAGCAATTCAAGTCACAACAGATTGAACTGGACCCCCAGATAGTTGCCCAGGCCATCGAGGACGTCTACAGCGACGCCGAGCCCCAACTTTCCCAGGAAGAAATGCAGACCGCCATGCAAAGCTTCCAGCAGGAGTACGAGGAAAAGATGGCCTCCATGCAAGCCGATCAGCAGGCAGAGCGCGAAGCCGCCGCCGCTGATAACAAGCAGAAGGGCGAGGAGTTCCTGGCCGCTAACGCGGAAAAAGAAGGTGTGGTCACACTGCCGAGCGGACTGCAGTACAAGCAGATCGAAGAAGGTGAAGGCGAGAGCCCCGAAGCGGCCGATACGGTCACCGTCCATTATCGGGGTACGCTCATTGATGGCACTGAGTTTGACAGCTCCTACGAGCGCGGAGAGCCCGTTTCCTTCCCGCTGCAGAACGTGATCCCCGGCTGGACCGAGGGTCTGCAGCACATGAAAGAAGGATCGAAGTACGAGCTCTACATCCCCTCCGACCTGGCTTACGGCCCCGGTGGCAGCGGTCCGGTGATTGGTCCGAACGAGACGCTCATTTTTGAAGTTGAGCTGCTTGAGGTGGACAAGGCCGAGGGATCGGAAGAACAGAACTAAGCGGCTTGTCGCAAGCTGCCTTTCGAAGGCACAAAAAAGGGGTAAGCAGTCGCTTACCCCTTTTTTTCAGGCGACCAGCTCCTTGTGTGCCACGTGCAGAATGGAAATCATACCGTCCTCTGCTTCAAATCTGTTTTCCAGTTGTTCGCCAATGAAGGACAGGTCTTCGGGAAGGGAGCTCAAATCGTCGGTTTCCTGATACTTGTCATTGAAATCGAGGATTGAGTCAGTCGTCGCCTCCACCTGGCTATACAGCCGGTTGGCGCGATCGAGGGCGGCTTCGTCGTTGAATTCCTTGCCCTCCTTTACCAGCTGGTCGTACACCTCGAAATGTCCAGCCGAGACATAATCCATCATGATTTGGCAAAGCTGTTGGATTTTTTCGCATTGCTCGCGGTCGCTCTCGTCGAACGCGGGGATCGCTGTCAATGAACAATAGCGGACCAGCATTTCCTGCCTTTCCTGCAACCAGCGGTCGATGATGTTGCTTACCCCGCCCCATCGCTCCTTCGCGGATTTACAGTTTTCCAGCATAGCCCGACTCCTCACTGCACGTGGCTTCTGATAGCCGACAACCAAACGAGAGTCTGCCACCTTAGGCGATCTGAAAATCTTCAGCAAGGACAATCGCCCGCAGGCGGACAACCGCGGCGCGCGATTAGTCCGTTATGCCTGGCCGGGTGACGGAAGTCAGGTTTGCTCCTCAGCGGCGCCGCACAAATTGCCAGAGGTTGACCAGGAACAGGCCCGCAAACGCCGCCAGTACCCAGGCTGGCATACTCAGGCCAAGCAGTTCCCAATCTACCTCCGCGCAATTGCCGTCGCCCTGGAACAGCACAGCCAACGCTTCAAAAAACGGGAAGGTACTGAACATATACTCGAGCCCCGGGCCGCACGCCGGAACCTGATCGGGGGGGAGGTTCTGGATGTACACGTGCCGTCCCGACACCACCGCGCCGATCACGGCGGCAAGCATGCCGAGCCCCGCGTATATACGCCGGAACAGAGTGCCCGGATTGTGCAAAAGCGCGACGAGAGCGACGACGCCTACGAGAATCACGAAAATCCGCTGGGTGATGCAAAGGGGACAAGGGTGCAAACCCAGCACTTCCTGCGAATAGAGCGCGTACGCCATCAGGCCCGCACAAGCGAGGACAATCAGAAGGTTGGTCATGCGTGTATTGGGCACGGTGGGCTCCTATCCACAAGAACGGCGTACAAAACCGCCAAACCATAGGAGATATGGCGCCAGAGCACAAGGGATCGCACGGATTCGACGGGCTCAACAGCCCGCACAACAGCCGTATTGAGCGTAGAAATCCGCCAGGTAGCGGTCGAACTCCACCGCGTCCCGAGCTTCCAGCGCCTGTTGTTCCTGCAGTGAGTCGTCTGCGAGCTTCCGGTACTGCTGCAGCAGTTCCTCCGGCAGCGGCTCCTTGCGGAACTGGTTGGCATGCTGAACCGTCTGCTGGAGCCCGAACTCATAGAAGGTCTGACCGGTCTCGCGAAGGTCCGCGAGAATGCGAGCCGAGGGCGTGCTTTCCGGCTCCCGCAGCTTGGCAGCCTGCTGCTCCAGCGAGGCAGTGTGTAATTGGTGACCGTTGGCAGTGTCGAGAAGAGAAGCCACATCGCGCATCTGCGCCATCAGCTCCTCGGCCCAGGGCAGGAACCGATGGCTGCCGTTCTGATTCAGGAGCGTGAGCTGTGGATCACGACCGTGATAAACCATGCGCTGCTGGTTTTCGTGGACCCGGCGGAATTCATCCGCATCCGCTGGTGGGCTATCGGCCAGCAGGCAGAACACCAGGAAGGTGTCGAGGAAGTAGATTTGTTCTTCGCTGATGCCCAGTGGCTCGTAGGGATTCAAGTCCAGGCAGCGCACCTCCACGTACTCAACGCCCCGGTCGTGCAGGGCTCGCAGCGCGGCTTCCCCGCTACGAGTGGTGCGCTTGGGCCGAATGGAGCTGTAGAACTCGTTTTCGATTTGCAGAATGCCTGTATTCAGCTGCTTATAGTTGCCTTGCCCATCCTTGAGCCCGATCGCTTCGTAGTCGGGATGCGGCTGGGTAATGGCCCTGCAAAGGGTGCTCAGGTAATCCGGCAGATTGTTGTAATCCACATGCAGGCTCTGCTGGGCATCGCTCTGGTAGCCCAGATCCCCCATCCGCAGTGACGTGGCAAATGGGGAATGAAGTGTGGCCTGGCTCCCCAGCGGCACCAGGCTGTGCTTGCGTCCTTGTACAAAGCTGGGACAAATCGCCGGCGCCGCGCCGAACACATACAACAGCAGCCCGAAATAGCGACGGAAATTGCGGATCAGATCGAAGTAGCGTGTGGTTTTGAAAGATTGCAGATCCAGGGTGCTTTGCTCTGCGTCGTGCAGGTACTGCCAGAATTCCTCGGGCAGCGAAAAATTGTAGTGAATGCCCGCAATGGTTTGCATCAGGCGACCGTAGCGATGGCCCAGACCCAGGCGGTAGATGGTCTTCATGCGGGCCACATTGGACGTGCCGTACTCCGCCACCGGAATGTTATCGTCCCGGGACAGCACACAAGGCATGCTGTTGACCCACAGGTATTCATCCTCCAGGCAGTGGTACGCGAAGCGATGGATGTTTTCCAGCTGGCCGAGGACCTCGGCTACGTTACTGCTGGGGGCGGTAATGAACTCCAGGAGGGATTCACTGAAATCCGTAGTGATTTCCGGGTGCGTAAGCGGAGAACCGAGACTGCGGCTATGGGGCGTCAGGGCAAGAGTGCCGCGCCCTGTAACGCGCAGGCTTTCCTTTTCCAGTCCCCGCACGATTCGCTGAAGCTGGGCATAATCGCCGGCCCCGTAAATGCCGGTGAGGTGTCGCTGAAGTCGGGACAAGTTCTGATCCTCGTGGCTGCCGGCCATTGTGCCGCCTGAAGGTGGGACAGCGCGGCGCCCGGGGCGCTTCCTCGCGATGTCGCGTGTTGCGAGCGCCTTGTCAGGCCGAGCTCGCGCTGAATTCGCTCGCCTGTGCCCGCTCGGAGGATTCGCCTTCCATTCCATCGGTATCGGGCGCGGTACCGTCGCCATCCGATGCGGCAGCATCATGCAGCGGCGGGAGGTCGGCGGGGTCGATTTCGGGGAGGCCATTGCTTTTGACAGAGCAGCTCAGCACGTGGATCCGCTGGCTGTAGTCTTTTGCATTTACCTCGAACAGTTGATTGAGGGCTTCATCTTTGTGGCGGGTCCTGTAAAGAGCAGTCGGCTCGCGGCCGTCGACCCATTCATTCTGCTTGCTCAGGAACAATCGGTCCTGGTTCTGCAGTAGATAAATCTCATTCATAGGTACTTCGGGATAATCTCTGAGTTGGAACTACCCAATCCGTGCTTTGTCTGAGGCCGCGGCAGTGTACCGCTAAACCCTAACGGCCGGAAGTCTTGCCGAACCGTTGAAACCTCGCTCCCTGAGTGCTGCCCCGGCAATATTTCTGTCACACTGCCGTGCTACAAGGCCGGGCACGCGAAGCTCCAGTATAAGGACGAAGGCCGCTACCACAAAGCCTCAGGCCTTCAAAATGTGGGTTTCAGCGACACGAGCAGCGTGCGCAGCATCGCTTTGGTGGTTGCTGCTATAGCTATCCCTGTAACGAAACCATAAAATCGGTTCAGCGATGGTCTTGCCTGTAATCGCACGGGCCGCCCGGGTATGGGCGCGGCCCGCCCGCTGCGCAGCGTTCCGCGCTGCAACAGTTCATCGCAGCGATGCCGCATTGGCATCGCTGCTTCGTAGTCAGAGTTCCAGTGGAGATAAAAACGATGGCGACAGACGGGGTGGTCGCCGGTGGTATCGCTCAAAACACCCTTCAACGGCTTGAGCATATTGTTGGCAAATTCAGACAAGTTCCGGTGTCGGTCTGGCGGCGCCTGTGCATTGCCCTGCTTGTGCTCTGGCTGTGCTACAGCCTCGCCCGGCTGTTCTGGTTGCTCATGCCTGCGCCGGACATTCCCAAGCCGCCATTGACCCTTCCCAGTAATACAGCCTTTGCGGAGCAGGAAGCGGCGACCTCCGGGGGCGGTGTGGATATTGACGCCTTGAAGGATCTCTCCCTCTTCGGGGAGGCCAGTGAGGAGGCGGCGCCTGTTGTGGCCCGCCCCTCAGGCATCGAAGAGGACGCGGTTGAAACCAACCTTCGCCTGGTGCTGCACGGGGCCATCCCCAGCAGCGACCCCGAGCGGGCAACCGCAATCATCGGCGATGGCCGCAAGCAGGAGGGGTTCCACCCCGGTGAGGAGCTGAGCGTGGGTCCGCGTGGCGTGAGCATCGCCAAGATCATGGTCGACAGGGTCATCCTGGACAACAACGGCCGCTATGAAACTCTGTGGTTGTACGACAATCAAAATCGCGCAGGCGGTGGCACGCAGGCCAGCGCCGCGACGGCCGATGCCTCCACAGCGAGCCGCCCGGTCGCCAGGCGGCCCCCAAGCGGCCGGGAGCTGGTCCGGAGTATAAGGCCTGAGGAAGGGCAGCAGGCCCCGACCGAGGAACAGGTGCAGATGGTAACCGACGTGATGAACGTCAGCATGCACCGGGAAGGCGGACAGCTTATCGGCTTTCGGATCCGGCCCAAGGGCGACCGGGAGCTCTTCGACCAGTTGGGTCTTCAGCCCAACGACATCGTTACCGCTGTGAACAATATCGGCCTGGACGACACCAGCCGGGCCATGGAAGTTTACCGGTCTATGGGCCAGGAGAGCCGCGCGACCTTGGAAATACTGCGCGATGGCACTACCATCACCGTCGACGTTGCGCTGGATCAATAGAGAAGGGACTCTTGAGCCTGGGCCAAAAGCAATAAGCGTAAGCACAAAAACAAGTTATTTCTTAACTGGGCACACATAATGACGTATTGGCAACGGTTACTGCTGCTGGCCGTATTATTTTCTGTATGCGGCTCCGCCTTGGGCCAGAACCAGACAAATCAGGACCCGGCTCAGCAATCCACTTGGACTCCCAACTTCAATAACACCGACATTCTCGAGGTCATCCGCGCGGTGCAGGATGCCACGGGCAAAACCATTGTGGTGGACCCGCGGGTCAAGGGCACCATCACTGTCATGACCGACAACCCGGTCGACCAGGATACCTACTACGAAATTTTCCTCCGCGCCCTGGACGTCAACGGCTTCACGGCCGTGGAGCGCAGCGACGGTGTGGTGACCATCGTGCCCACCAATCAGGTGCGCTCCGAATCTCTGCCCTTCGCCGGCGCTCAGACGGGCGTCAACAACTACGTTACCGAAGTCATTCCGCTGAACAACGTGGCGGCGGCTCAGGTTCTGCCGGCCATTCGCCCGCTGGTGTCCACGGGTAACGCGCAGATGACCGCCTATCCCCCCAGTAACGTGCTCATTCTGGTGGACACCGTCGCCAACGTGGAGCGCATCCGGCAGCTCGTGGAGCGTATTGACCAGGCGGCCACGCCGGAGACCGAGCTGGTTGGTCTTGAGTACGCCGAGGCCGAGGAGATGGTCCGCATGCTGCGCGAAATCGTGCGGGAGGACGCTGGCGCCGGTCAGGGCGGCGGAAGTACCCAGCTGCAGCTGGTGGCCGACAAGCGCACCAACTCCGTTCTGGTCACTGGTGAGCAGCGCCAACGCGAGCGCATTAAAGACCTGATTAGCCGCCTTGATCTACCGCAACCGCAGACCGGCAATGCCCGGGTCATCTACCTGGAATATGCCTCCGCCGCCAACGTGGCTGAGCGTTTGACCAATGTGGTTCAGAACATGGCCAAGCTCAACCCGGACCAGGCTGCGGACCAGACTGCGGAAGCCGCCATCGAGGCCGACGAGGACACCAATTCACTCATCATCACAGCGGATATCGACACGGTGAATTCGCTCCAGGGAATCATCGAGCGGCTGGACATCCAGCGGGCCCAGGTCCTGGTGGAAGCCATCATTGTGGAAATCAATGACGACATTGGCAAAAACCTGGGCATTCAGTGGCTGTTCCGCCACGAAGACGGCGGGTTTGCCGGAAGTTTCGACGCTGGAAACAATCCCCAGGCGATCGCGCAGATCGCCGAAAGCGCGCTGGAAACCGACGACGAAGACGCTTTGACGGGGCTGGCGGGAGCGCTGGCCGGAATGGCGGGCCAGACTTTCGGCGTCGGCCGGTTGACGGACGGCAACGATCTTCTGGCGCTGATCGACGTGCTGCAGGCCACCAGTGGTGCCAACATTCTCTCCACACCCAACCTGCTCACCACAGACAACACGCCGGCCCGGATTACCGTGGGCGAGAGCGTGCCGTTTGTCACGGGCTCATTTACCAGCACCGGCGACACCAGCAGCGTCCAGAACCCCTTCCAGACCATCAACCGTGAAAACGTGGGCACGACCCTGGAAGTCACGCCCCACGTGAACAAAGGCGACAAGGTGGCTCTGGACATACTGCAGGAGATATCCAGCATCTCCCAACGGGCCGGCGCCGTGGATTTGATTACCAACGAACGGCAGATCGAAACCCGGGTTACAGTGGCCGATGGAGAAACCGTGGTTTTGGGTGGTCTCATCAAGGATAACGTGATTCAGAGCGAAACCCGCGTACCCCTCTTGGGCAGTATTCCGATCCTGGGCCATCTCTTCCGTTCACAATCGACGTCAGTGCAGAAAACCAATCTGCTGGTCTTCATTCGCCCCACAATATTGCGTGATGACGACACCCTGCGCGGCGCCACTGCGGTCAAGTACAACTTCATACGGGACCGCCAGCTGGAGCAGCGCTCACTGAACCGGCTGTTGACGGGAGAAGAAGATTTGCCCCTGCTACCCGAGTGGGAGGAAGTTGTTCCCCCGCCTAAAGCGGACGAGGAGGACGAGCAGAACGAAGAACAAGCGGATGCGCCGGTCACCATCGACAACGTGAACGTGGAGGTATCCGCTCAGTGAGCGAAGCATTACGACTCCCCTACGGCTTTGCATCCGGCCACGGCGTTTTGCTGGAAGAAGGCCGCCTGCTGCATAAGCCGGGGTTGGCGCTGCCGGTCATCCTGGAGCTGCGCCGTTTTCTCGGCCAGCCCTTCGAGATGGCGCAGATTTCCGAGGCGGAATTCCAGAAGAAGCTGACCCAGCTCTACCAGAGCAGCGAAGGGGCCGCCCAACGCGCGGTGGACGAAATTGGCGCGGAATTCGATCTCAGCAGTCTGGCGGACGAGATCCCCCAGAACAGCGATCTGCTGTCCGGCGAGGACGACGCACCCGTCATCCGTCTGATCAATGCCATTCTTTCCCAGGCCGTGCGCGACAAGGCCTCGGACGTGCACCTGGAGCCCTTCGAGGATCGGGTCGCCGTCCGCTTCCGGGTGGATGGTGTTCTCACCGAGGTCCTGTCACCAAAGCCCGAGCTTGCCCCCGTGCTTGTGTCCCGCCTCAAGGTTATGGCGCGGCTGGACATTGCCGAAAAGCGCTTGCCTCAGGACGGCCGTATCACAGTGAAGCTGGCGGGCCACGCTGTGGACATCCGCGTGTCGACGATTCCCTCCGCCCATGGGGAGCGCGTCGTGTTGCGTCTGCTGGATCAGGCTGCCGGGCATCTCAGCCTGGACCAGCTGGCCATGCCGGAAGAGGTGCATGACCGGTTCAGGCGTGCGATGGGCAAGCCCCACGGCATCATCCTGGTTACCGGCCCCACCGGCTCGGGTAAGACCACGACACTCTATGCGGGCCTGAGCCATATCAATGACCGCAGTCGCAACATTCTGACCATCGAAGATCCGATTGAATACCTGTTGCCCGGGATCGGCCAGACCCAGGTGAACGCCAAGGTGGATATGACCTTCGCCCGTGGTCTGCGCGCCATCCTCCGTCAGGATCCTGACGTGGTGATGATTGGTGAGATCCGCGACAGTGAAACCGCCTCCATTGCCGTGCAGGCGAGTTTGACCGGCCACCTGGTGCTTTCCACCTTGCACACCAACACCGCCATTGGTGCCATCACCCGGTTGCAGGACATGGGGGTGGAGCCCTTCCTGCTTTCCTCCAGTATCGAGGTGGTGATGGCCCAGCGCCTGGTGCGGGTGCTGTGCGAAAACTGCAAACAGCCCTATTCCCCAACGCCGGCGGAGCAGGAACGGTTCCGGATTCCCGCCGATGCGCAGATCTACCGGCCGGGTGTCGGCTGCGCTCAATGCAACCACATTGGCTATCGGGGCCGAAGTGCGATATACGAGCTGATCGAGATCGACGACATACTGCGTCAGCTTATCCACGAATCCGCGGGTGAGCAGGCCATGCTGGCCCATGCCCGCAGCAAGAGCACCTCCATCGATCAGGACGGCCGGAACCGGGTGCTGGCCGGACAGACTAGTATTGAAGAAGTGCTGCGCGTAACCGCCACCGCTTGATCATCCTGAAGAATAAACCGTTACGAGACGACTGAAGCAGGCAAAGCAATGGCAGCATTCAGTTACCGCGCACTCAACCCCGCCGGCAAGACCATCAAGGGTGTCCTGGAAGGCGATTCCGAGCGACAGGTTCGGGCACAGCTGCGCGCGCAGAAGTTGAAGCCCCTGGCGGTTCGCAGCGTGGCCCAGAAGGAAGCGGAGGAAGCGGGCGCGAGGCGCGGCTTGCTGGGCGGTCGCCGCCTCAGCAGCAAGGATCTGTCGCTGATCACCCGGCAGCTTGCTTCACTGGTGCAATCGGGGTTGCCGCTGGACGAAACCCTGCAGGTGGCGGCGCGCCAGAGCAGAAAGGAAAGTATCAAGGGCCTGCTGCTGCAGGTTCGTTCGCGGGTTGTGGAAGGTCGCAGCCTCGCCCAGGCTCTGGGAGAGCACCCGAAGGCATTCGATCACATGTACCGGGCCATGGTGCGGGCCGGCGAGAGCGCAGGCTTTCTCGGGCAGATACTGGAGCGCCTGGCGGACTACACCGAGTCGAGTCAGGCCACCCGTCAGCGGCTGCAGATGGCCATGGTCTACCCCCTCGTGTTACTTGGGGTGAGTGTTACGGTCATCGGCATTCTGATGGCGTTTGTGGTTCCGGACCTGATTGCAATTTTTCAGAACTCCGATCGGGAATTGCCCATGCTCACCAAGATTCTGATCGCGGTGAGTGACTTTGTCAGCTCCTGGCGTGGTCTGGTAGCACTGCTGGCAGTGATCGGCGCGATTGCCGGGTTTCGCTTCTGGCTGCGGGACGAAAAAAATCGGATGCGCTGGCACCGCTTCCTGCTGCGGGTACCCGTGATCAACGACGTGCTGATCCAGGCGGACAGCGCCCGTTTCTCGGCAACACTGGCCATCCTCCTGTCCAGTGGTGTTCCGCTTCTGGAGGCATTGCGCATATCGGGGCAGGTTCTGGGCAATCTCGTGCTGCGCGCCAGCAGCATGGAAGTGGCCGCTGCGGTGCAGGAAGGCAGCAGCCTCAACCGCGCACTGGACCGGGCCAGGGTCTTCCCGCCTCTGCTGGTGCAGATGGTCGCCAGCGGGGAGGCCAACGGCACCTTGTCCGAACAGCTCAATCACGCGGCCCGCAACCAGGACCGGGAGCTGGAAATGATGTTGGGCACCACCCTGGGTCTGTTGGAACCCTTCACGGTGGTTTTCATGGGCGTGATCGTCACCATGATTGTCATGGCGATCCTGATGCCCATCTTTAATATCAACCAACTGGTCTAACGCGCTTTGTGCGCAGGAGAAATTATGCGTTTACGAAATTCCAAGTTACACCGCGGCGCAGGCGGTTTCAGTCTGATCGAGCTCCTGGTGGTGCTGGTGATTCTCGGACTGCTCATGGGGATCGTGGCTCCCCAGTTCATCGGCGAAGCGGACGTGGCCCGCACCCGCACCGTGTTCGCGGACTTTGACCGGATCAAGTCCGCCTTGCAGATCTACAAGCTCGACAACTACGTCTATCCCACCAGCGAGCAGGGACTGAAGGCATTGGTGGAAAAACCCACCATGGACCCGGTTCCACGCAAATGGAAATCGGGCGGCTACGTGGAACGTGTGCCCACCGATCCCTGGGGCAATGAGTATCTGTATCTGAGCCCGGGTGAACACGGCCAGGTGGATATCTTTACCTATGGTGCTGACGGTGTGCCCGGTGGCGAAGGACCCAACACGGACCTGGGTAACTGGCAGACTCTGGACGAAGTGCTGGCGAGCCAGGAGTAACCCGGCATTTGGAGCGGCACATCGGGCCTATGATCAACCAGCGGCAACCATCGCACGCCCGCGGCTTCAGCCTGATCGAGCTGCTGGTGGTGATTTTCATCATAGGTCTTCTGATCGGCACTGTGTCGCTGTCCGTCAATATCGGCGGAAGTCCGGAGGAGCAGATCGAAACAGAAAGCCAACGGCTGTTGGAGTACTCCCGTCTGGCGGAAGATCGCGCGGTGCTCACGGGTGAGCCCATCGGACTGGTGTTGATCGAGCCGGACCTGGAGCCAGGCTGGCGTTACCGGTGGCAGAGTTATCGGGGCGGTGTGTGGGTCGAAGCCGGCCCGCCACTGGAGGCGGCGCAGCTGCCGGAGAACCTGGAAGTCTCTCTGGAAGTGGAAGGAGAGCTCGTCAACTTTTCGCGCATTGAACAACGCGAGGATGACGACGAAGACGAGCCGCCGCTGCCGAGCATCGTGTTTTACCCGGGAGGTGAAGTCACTCCTTTCCAGTTGACCCTGTTCGACGCGGAAGCCGTGGAGGAACAGCGGGTCCTCACCAGCGAATTGCGCGGGCGAGTGGAAATTGTTGACGATGAAGACGAGGCAGCTCTGTGACCTGCATGGATCAACGCGCAAAGCGCCTTCGAGGCTTCACTCTGGTGGAGGTCATGGTCGCTCTTCTGGTGGTTGGTATCGCCTTGCCCGCGTTGCTGTCGCAGATCAGCACCCAGGCGGAAGGTACCGCAGATTTGCGGGACCGTTCGTTTGCCCAGTGGGTCGCCCAGAACCAATTGGAAATTCTGCGGCTCAACTATGAAATGAACGAGCAGTTGCTGGAGGGTGAAGCAAGCGGCGAATCGGAAATGGCTGGCCGTACCTGGTACTGGACCGCAACTTCAGAACCGACGGAAATGGAAGGCATGTGGCGCCAGACGGTTGATGTGGGCACGGAGCCGGACGAAGTGATCGTCTCTTTGCTGGCCTTCATCAAAGAGCATGAAGAGAACCCGGAAGAGAACTCCCGTGAGTAGGCGCCGCGATTACGGTTTCACGCTGATCGAGATGCTCATCGCCGTGGCCATTTCGGCCCTGATCGCCGCGCTCGCCTACGGATTCCTGAGCAGCGCAATGGTTGCCAAGGAGCGCAGCGACGAGGCGCTCACTGCGGTGAACAATCTCGAAACTGTTTTCCAGCTGCTGGCGACGGACCTCCTGCACGTGGTGGACCGGGACCTGCCCAGCACCGAGGCCGGGTTGGGCAGCACCGAGTCGGCACCAGCGTTCATGGGCGGGGATTCCTCGAGTCGCGGAGCCAATTACCTGCTGGGCGACTATGTGCTGCGCTTCGTGCGCGATGGCTGGGCCAACCCCCTGGACCAGCGCCGCAGCGACCTGCAGCGCGTCGGCTACCGCTGGTTCGATGGAGAGCTCTGGCGGGATTTCTGGCGCGAGCGCAACCAGCCCCTGGATACGGAGCCGGCGGGAACCCGGTTGCTGGTGGAAGACATTGAAGAATTGCGGATTCGTTTCCTGCCCCGGGGGCAGGGCGAGGTAGTATCCGGAAACTGGCAGGACGTGTGGCCGCCGGCCAGCAATACCCCGGACATGAGTGTTGAAGGCGGGTCCCTTCCGGTTGCAGTGGAAGTGACCTTGACTCTGGAGGAAGTGGGCGATGTACAGCGCATCTTCTCGCTCCCCGGCACATAGATACCGGGCGCGCGCACTCGGTCACAGCCGAGCAAATCTCCGGGGCGGACACCGGTCGCGCAACCGGGGCGCGGTGCTCGTGCTGGCTCTGTTGATCGTTGCGGTGGTGACGGTGCTGGCGGTGCAGTTCGCCCATACTTTCACCCTGAACTATTCCCGGGTGGAGTACCGCTCCTACGGTGCTCAGGCCCGCTACTACTTGCTGGGGGCGGAAGCATTGGCCGGCGTGGTGCTGGAGCAGGACGCCGCGGAAACCGAAACCGATAATCTGACCGAGATCTGGGCCCAGGCCATACCGCCCTTCCCGACGGACCACGGTTTGCTCGAAGCTCGTCTGGAGGACGCCCACGGGCGCTTCAACCTGAACAGCCTCGAGCGCAAGGCGAACGCAGAGGATACTCCGGGCAATCCCGCCGAGCGCTTTACGCCGGCGCAGCGGCGGTTCATTCGCCTGTTGCAGACCTTTGAGGATTATCCCCTGAATCCTGACGAGGCCATCGAGATCACCGAGGCAGTGGTGGACTGGATCGACGAGGACGATGAACCTTTCGGGTTCGGTGGTGCGGAGTCGTTACATTACAGTCGGGAAGAGCCGCCCTACGAGCCTGCGAACCAACCGTTCAACAGCGTGAGCGAGCTGCGGCTGGTGCGGCATGTGACCCCGGAGTTGTACCGGTTGCTGGAGCCCCTGCTGGTGGCGCTTCCGGCGGATGCGACCCTGAATCTGAATACCGCGTTGCCGCCCCTGCTGCGCACCATCAACGACGTGGACGACCTGAGTCCGCTGGATGAACGGGCGCTGGCGGACTTGCTCGAAGACCGCCAGCTCACCCAGTATGAAACGGTCAGCGATTTTTTCAGCAGTCCGGTACTGCAGAACGTGGCACCGAACGCGGACAGTGCCAATGCCGGCTATGGTGTGACGAGCAACTACTTCATTCTGCACGCCAAAGCGTCCGTGGGTGAGCAGGTGCGTTTCATGACCAGCTATCTGGAGCGGGACGGAACTCAAACCAGCACTCTGCAGCGGCGTTTTACCAGCTATTGAGCCGGCGGATGCCTGGCAGGCGTACTGATAAAAACCGACCACGGGGCGGGATTCCATTCGCAACAACAATATCGAGGCAGTGAGTGGCCACAACCAGTTACAAACCATTGGCCGTTGAGGCGCTGATCAAGCAAATCCACCGGGACGAGGACGGAGTCGCCGTTTATCGATGGCGGCCCTGTACGCGCACCGGAGAGTGGCTCGGCCCCGCGCGCGAGGGGGATGGTGATGCGCTGCGCGAAGCACTTCCCGGCAGCAACCTCGAAGTCTGTCTGCTGCTCTCCGGGACGGAAGTGGTCACCCAGCGGGTTCCTTTCAGCAGCAAGGAGCGCCGCCACCTGGCGCGACTTGTTCCTTACGAACTGGAGGACGACCTCACCACCGAGTTGGACGAACTCCACTTCGCCATCGGCAAGCCGGGTGATGGGGTGGTTCCCACGGCTTACGTGAATCGCGAATGGCTCGTGGAGCAGATTCAGGACCTGGAGGCCCTTGGCTTCGAGGTCAGTCACTGCATCCCTGAACCATTGCTGTTGCCCCGCCCTGAGGCGGGCTGGACCCTGCGCCTGGATGACGAGCTGCAAGCCCACTACGGGCCCGGTCTCGGCTTTGCCGTGGAGGCATCCATGACAGGTCCGGCCCTTGCCTCCCTGGCGGACAGCGATATGCCGCAACAGCTCCTCCTGATGGCCGACCGACAGGAAGAGTTGGACCAGCTCTACGAGAGCCTCCCCGCCCCGGTGCATGAGCACCTGACCGAACTGGAAATCGAACTGCAGCTTTCCGAGCGCTGGGACAGTCTCGCTCTGGATCGTTACGACTCCCTCGATCTGCGCCAGGGCGAACTGGCCCGGCAGCTTCCGATCAGAAAATGGTGGCGCGAATGGCGCACGGTGGCCGTGGTGGCCGGCATCGCCCTGTTCGCCTATGTAGGGGTCAACATTGCCCGAATGCAGGTGAACAACAACGCGACTGCGGAGCTGCGCGAGGAAATCAACGCTGCCTTTCGCGAGGTAGTTCCCCAGGGGGTGATCGCCAATCCCGAGCAACAACTGAGATCCAAGATTGCAGAATTTCAGGGCGAGTCGAGTGGCCGTAGCGTCGTTGAAATGCTTGCGGCCATCGGACCGTTGATCGCCGAAAACGACGAAGTGATCGTCCGCCGCCTCACCTACAACGACCAGCGGGACGAAATGCAGGTGACCCTTGAAGCCGAGTCCAACAGCGACATTCTGGATCTGAGCAACGCCATTAACGCCGCAGGGCTGCGGGCCACTCCACAAAACATGAGTCGTGCGGGCGATCGTCAGCAGGCGAACATGACAATCACGAGGGCCGCGCAATGATGAACTGGTTTTATCAACAGACTCGCCGGGATCAGATTGCCATCGCCATCTGCGCCGTCGTGCTGGCCATCTACGTGCTCTGGATGTTCGCCCTGCGTCCCTTGAGCCGCGCTGCCGAGAATGCAGAAACCCGACACGAAGCCACCGCAGCCTCACTGGCGCGCGTGAAAACCCTGGCCGCCACCCTGCAACACCACCAGCGCACCGCGTCGGAGCAGCCTCGCCAGCAACAGGTGAGCATGGCCAACCTTGTGGATCGCTCCACCAGCAGCATCGGCCTGCGCGCGACCTCAATGGACCCAAGCGCCGACGGTCAGAGTGCCGCTGTGCGTTTCGACGACGCGGATCTGGCCAAGGTTCTCCAGTGGCTCCACGATCTGGAAACCAATCAGCAGGTGCAGGTGGAATACCTGTCCCTGATCGCTGCAAACCAGCCGGGTCAGGTAATGGCAACGGTGCGACTGAACAAAGGTTGATGTCATGAAGAAGAAATTGAAAGGGCTCGCCTGGATTCTGCTGCCGCTGCTGGTCTGGCTCGCCCTGGTGGTCCGCAATACCCCGGCCCAATGGGGTATCTGGCTGGCGGGACTACCCCTCCAGATGGACGGCGTGACCGGCACCGTCTGGAACGGCCAGGTGGCCAACGTAGTGCTGCCCTACGGGGGAGAGGCCTATTCCCTTGGTCGGCTGGACTGGACGCTGAACCCCTGGTCTCTCCTCACACTTTCTCCCTGTGCCCGTTTCAACACCGAGCTCAATGGCCAGACTGCGTCCGGCACGGCCTGCGCGGGCCTGGGTAACCGCCTGATATTGAAAGATACCGAAGTCAGTGTTCCCGCCGCCATCGCCGAGATCTGGGCCCCCGTGCGCGTGCGCGGGCGAGTGGATGCGCAGATCGTTCACATGACTCTGGCAGAAGATCAGGTTCGCAGCCTTCGTGGCAGCGGCAGCTGGAGCGGCGCCAGCTACCACAACAGCCAGAGTTGGGTGAATCTGGGAACCATCGCCTTCGACCTCACAGAAGACGGAGAGGGCGGCGTCGGGGCCCAGGTCTTCGACATCGAGGGGCCGCTGGAACTGGATCTGAATTCACGCTTCACGCTCGCTGGCGCCTATGCCATCCGCGGCAACATCGGTCTCCGTCAAGATGCGCCGCCGGAGCTGGGCCAGTTGCTTCGCATCGTCGCCAATCAGACCCGTCCCGGGCAGTTCAGTGTGGAGTGGGTCGGCAGTTGATTGGGAACTGCATTTGATTGGCGATCTGCAATGGCGGCATAAACCTGACACGGGCCCCTCCCGGCGAGACAATCGCCGCCACCACGTCAGGCAGACGGAACAGCAGCTTGCCGCCGATGCCAAAGCTGCCGTTACGTTCGGCGCATCGCAAGGAGGAGCACGTGCGCAACCCTGCCACCCAGTCCATTATCCGCGGCCCCTGGCCTGTATCCGTCCGCCTGCTGGTGGTGACGCTTGCCTTGACGGTCGCCGGGTGTGGCTTGACACCAACGCGGAACAACACGCCCCAGAACGCGGCGGGGCAAGTACCTCAAGGTCTGGATGTCTCCGCTCCGGATCAAAACCCCTACCTATCCAGTCGCGCCACTGCGCCCCGGCAGGCGCGGGAGCTATTTGAAGCATCCATCAGCGCCATGGACGAACAGCGCTGGTCGGAGGCGGAAAATCTGCTCGTGCGGATTACCGAATCGTACCCGGAGCTTTCAGGCCCCCATCTGAACCTGGGCATTGTCTATCACCGCACCAAAAGGTCAGAACTGGCGGAGCAAGCCTTTGCCCGGGCCATCGAGGTCAATCGTTTCAACCTGGATGCCTACAATTGGCTTGCTCTGCTGAAGCGTCAAGCGGGCGATTTTGCCGCCGCGGAAGAGCAGTACCTGAACGCGCTGGAGGTTTGGGCCAAACATGCGCCGACCCATCGCAATATCGGAATTCTCTATGATCTGTACCTGGGGCAGATGCAGAAAGCGCTTCAGCACTTCAAGATCTATCAGTTCCTCCAGGGAGACGATGGACCGGACCGGCAGGTGAACGGTTGGATCGACGACCTCAACCGCCGCATCGAACAGCAGGCCGGGCTTCCCTGATAAAACCCGATCTCCCAAGGGCTGCCAGAGCCCATTCGGGCTTACATCTCTTAACCAACCAGTCGTTCATTCCTCCCACGCTTTCCTTAGAATCGGTGCAGGACGGCGCCCGCGAATAATAATGCAGGGCCCGATAACAACGAGCAGGGAGACCCGACCATGAAAATCCCCCGTTTTGCACTCTGGCAGGCGAGCCTTCTGGCCCTCCTGCTTCTCAATGCGTCCACCGCCTGGTCCCAGAAGGCCAAACCCCAGCCCAGTCCCGCCGTGGAGGAATTCGCCACCATGCGCGACGGCGTCAAGCTTGCGGCGGATGTGTACAAGCCTGCAGGCGAGGGGCCGTGGCCCGTGGTTCTGATGCGCACGCCCTACCTTAAGCAGAATATGGCCCGTGGCGGCAGCCATCAGCGCTACACGGACAACGGTTACGTTTACGTCGTCCAGGACGTGCGCGGCACGGGTAAATCGGAAGGGGATTACATTCCCTTCTACAACGACCGTGAAGATGGCTATGACACCGTCGAATGGGCAGCCAAACAGCCTTGGAGCAACGGCAAGGTGGGCATGACCGGCGCCTCGGCCATGGGCATCGCCACCAACCTTGCAGCAACAGCCAATCCCCCGAGTCTGGAAGCGGCCTATGTGATCGTGGCGCCCCACCTGCGCTTCGATGAGGCCTCCTTCATGGGCGGCGTGTTCAAACAGGCCGACACAGGGGACTGGATGCGGCGCCAGGGCGCCGGCGATCAGGTACCGCCCCTCAAGCGTCGGGTTGTCTGGGATGAGGAGTGGCAGCTGCGGGACACAGCTCCCAACCTGAGCAAAATCACCATCCCCATGTTCAATGTGGGCGGCTGGTACGACATCTTCGCCTACGGCAGTGTGCGCAACTTCATGTACCTGCAGCAGTTCGGTCGCCCGGGGGCCAAGGGCAAACAGAAACTGGTGATGGGGCCTTTTGGCCACGGCAATCTCTCCGGTGACCTCGCCTACCCCGATGTGGACAGCCTGGGCGCCACGGGCAAGAGCGACGACGAAATTCGCTGGTTCGATTACTGGTTGAAAGGCCAGGACAACGGCGTCATGGAAGAGCCGCCCGTGCGCTACTTCAACATGGCCAGCGCCCGCAAGGGCGAATTGAGTGAAGGGAACGGTTGGCGAACCGCCGAGAGCTGGCCGCCGCCCCACCGTCCCACCCGCTTCTACCTGCAACCGGGTGAAAAACTGGCGCCGGCCGGGCCTGCGGCCAAGGCCAGGCCGATTCACTACAAATTCGACCCGGAGAACCCGGTCCCCACGGTGGGTGGCGCGAATCTGACTTTTGAGCGCGGACCGATGGACCAGCGGGCAATCGGCAAACGGGGCGATTACCTTCGTTTCGAGACTGGCACACTCACCGAGCCCGTCACTATTGCCGGTCCGGTCAAAGTGGAGTTGTGGGCGGCCACCGATGGCCCGGACACGGATTTCGTGGCGAAACTGGTGGATGTCTACCCCGACGGCTACGAGGCCATTGTCCTGGACGCACCCATTCGCACCCGATATCGAAACGGTCGCTACCCGGAAGCGGTGGAGATGATGACCCCGGGGGAGCCCGTGGAGCTGGAAATCGATCTGTGGCACACGGCCATCACCTTTGAGCCGGGCCACAAAATCGCACTGCACATCACTTCCAGCAGCGCCCCCCGTTTCGAGGTCAATGACAACAGCGGCACTGCGCCCGGCGAAGCCCCCAAGCCGCGGGTAGCCACCAACACCATATTGCTGGATGCCGAACATCCATCGGCAGTGGTCCTGCCGGTGTTGATAGACTAGCGGGCTGTTGAAAAACTCTCTTCGACCCGCCAGGCCGAACAGGGAAGTTCGGCTCGCGAATCACGCGCATAAGACCAGCGCCCCGCCGATCATCAATACAACCTCCCGAGGATACACATGAAGCTTTTCCCAATCTCCACCAGCCGCCTGCTGCGCTTCTGCCTGCTGGCAGCTCTCGTGGTATCGAGTCACTCGTTCAGCGAAGAGCCGACCCTGCGCTACATAGAAACCAACGGAATCAAGATGCGCATTGCCGAAGCGGGCTCCGGGCCGTTGGTCATTCTGGTGCACGGCTGGCCGGAGTCCTGGTACTCCTGGCGTCACCAACTCTCGGCGCTGGCGGAAGCGGGCTACCACGCGGTCGCGCCGGATATGCGCGGCTACGGCAAAACCGACAAGCCCCGAGCCGTGGAAGACTACGATATCAAACAGGTGACAGCCGATGTGGCGGGTATTGTGGACGCGCTGGGCGAGGAGTCGGCAGTGCTTATTGGCCACGACTGGGGCTCCATCGTGACCTGGAACTCCATGCTCCTCTATCCCGAGAAGTACACCGGCCTGGTGGCCATGAGTGTCCCCTACGGTGGCCGGTCCCCCGTTTCTCCCGTGGACGGACTGCGGCGCGCCTTCGGCGATAACTTCTACTACATCCTCTACTTCCAGGAATGGAACGTCGCCGAGCGCGAGTTCGATGCGGATCCCCGGGGCATCCTCAGCCGACTCTATCTTTCGCCGGATTCTCCCCGCGAGGCGCCGGAGGTGACGGACCCTAAGCGGAGTGCCGGCGGCTGGATTCCGCGACTGGGAGCAGCCAAAGAGCTTCCTGACTGGTTGAGCGAGGCGGATCTGGATTACTACGTGCAGGAATTCTCCGAGGCGGGCTTTCGCGGCGGCATCAATTATTACCGGAATTTCCACCGAAACTGGGAAATCACCGAGGATCTGGCGGGCGTGAAAATCGAAGCCCCGGTCGCCTTTATTGCCGGTGAACAGGATGTGGTGATCGGTGGCCGCAGTGCCGAACAGCTTACCGCCACCATGCAGGCTGTCGCCCCGGACTTTCGTGGTGTCACTCTGTTCCCCGACACCGGCCACTGGGTCCAGCAGGAGCGCCCGGAAGACACCAACGCGGCCATTCTGAAGTTCCTTGATTCCTTGAAATAAAGCCGCACCATAAAGCACTCCAATCACGAGGACTGTCCAGGGTGAGCGACAACCAATCCACATCCACCGCGCGGCGAAAACTGCCGCTGACTCTGCTGGTGCTGCTGGCAGGGGGGCTGGCCGTTGCAGCTCTGCTGACGCTGAGACCCGCGCCACGTACGGTTGAGCCCACGGAGCCGCCACCCCCGCAAGTCGCCGTTGTCTACGCCGAACCCGATGCCCAGGCGCTCAGTGTGGACTCCCAGGGCACGGTGGAGCCTCGGCGGGAAATCGACCTGATCCTTCAGGTTGCCGGCACGGTCCAGTGGGTCAACGAGCACTTTGTGGAAGGCGGGTTTTTCGAGGAAGGTGAAACCCTGCTGGAGGTGGATCCCCGGGATTACGAACTGGCTCTGATTCGCGCCGAAGCCCGGGTCGCTGAAGCCGAACAACTGCTGGCTACGGAACGGGGCCGGGCGCGACAGGCGGAGCGGGAATGGCGCGACCTGGGTAACGAGGAAGCCAACGCCCTGTTTTTGCGCAAACCTCAGCTCGCCGCTGCCGAGGCGCAGGTCGCTGCCGCCAAAGCGGACCGCGACCAGGCCAGGCTCGACCTGGAGCGAACGCGGGTGCGGGCCCCCTTCTCCGGTCGCGTTCGCCAGGCTGGAGTGGACCGTGGACAATACGTGAGCCCCGGCACCCCTGCGGGACGCATCTACGATATTTCCGTTGCACAAATCCGCCTGCCACTTTCCGATCGCCAGGCCGCGCTTGTGGATCTTCCGCTCGGTTTCCGTGGCGATGCGGACAATCCTGGGCCCGCGGTGCTGATCTCCGGCACCATTGCCGGGGAGCGATACACCTGGCAGGGGCGCATTGCCCGCACCGATGCCAGCATCGACCTGAACAGTCGCTTCTACTATGCCGTGGCGGAAGTGGACAACCCCTTTGCGCCTCGCCCGGGAGCCACCCGAACACCCCTCCCCGTGGGCCTGTTCGTCAATGCGCGCATCAGCGGGCGGGAACTGCAGGACGTGGTAACGGTGCCGCGGCGCGCGCTGTTCAAGAACGACAAGGTCTACACCCTCGACAGCGAAAACCGCGTGCAACTCCAAACCGTCCACGTTCTGCAAAGCGATCCGGACCAGGCCTGGATCAAGGGCGATCTGGTTAGCGGAGAAGCCATCGTGGTGGGTGGTCAGAGCTTCCTCATTCCGGGCATGGTCGTAGCGCCACAGCCGGCCGCGGAGTTCGCTGGCCGCCCTGGGCCCTTGCAAACGACTCTCGCACTTCCCTCCCGATGAGGACTCTTGTGAACGGCGCCACCAGGTAACCGCGCCGTGCCCCTGGCCCTGATGGCTACTGAATTCGAACAGGTGTTGTCGTGAACAGAATCGTTCAATGGTTTGTGGAAAACCCGATCGCCGCCAACCTGTGCATGGTGGTGATCTTTATCGGCGGCATCGCCTCTCTGTTCGCCATCGACAAAGAGGCCTTTCCCACCGCGGCCACGGGCATCATCGAAATCTCCGCACCGTACCCCGGTGCCGGCCCCAAGGAAGTTGAAGAGCAGATCATCATCCGCATCGAGGAAGCGGTCGGCGATCTGGATGGCATCGAGGAAATTTCCTCCATGGCCCGGCAGGGTTCCGGCACCGTGCGCATCGAAGCGGTGCAGGGCTACGACATACAGAAACTTCTGAATGACGTGGAGACCCGTGTCGACGCCATCGACACCTTCCCCGAAGACGCCGAACAGCTCCAGGTGCGTGAACAGCAGTGGCGCACCATGATCATGGACCTTGCGGTCTACGGCCAGGTGGATGAATCGGCGCTCAAGCAGACGGCGCAGGTCCTGCGCGACGAGCTGGCGGCGCTTCCCAACATTTCCATTGCCGATCTGGCCGCCGTGCGCGATGACGAAGTGGCCATTGAAGTCTCCGAGGAAAACCTGCGCCGCTATAATCTGAGCTTCGATCAGGTGGTCAGCGCCATTCGCGGTGCGTCCATCAACCTTCCGGCCGGCACCATCAAGTCCACCAGCGGAGACATTCAGCTCCAGACCCGCGGCCAGGCCTACTTTGAGGAAGACTTTGAGAACATCGTCGTCGTGAGCAATCCCGACGGCGGCAAGCTTTACCTCGGGGACATTGCCGAGATCAAGGACGGCTTTGTAGAGACCGATTTTGTCGCACTGCTCAATGGTATTCCGGCCGTTTACGTTCGCTTGTACCTTACGGAAGATCCAAACGTTCTGAAAGCGCGGGATCAGGTCTACCAATACCTTGAGGAGATCAAGGGAACTCTGCCCGCGGGAATCGGTGTGGAGCTGTGGCGGGACAACACGCTGATGTTCCAGGACCGGATGAACCTGCTGATGGAAAATTCCCTCAGCGGGCTGCTGCTGGTGTTCGTGGTTCTGGTGCTGTTCCTGCGCCCGGTGCTGGCGGTCTGGGTGTGTGTGGGAATCTCCATTGCCTTCATGGGCTGCCTGTGGCTGCTTCCGTATCTGGGGGTCAGCCTCAACATGATCTCCCTATTCGGCTTCCTTCTGGTGCTGGGCATCGTTGTGGACGATGCCATCATCGTGGGCGAGAGTATCTACTCGCGCTACGAACATGGGCTGCGGTCCACCAGCGCGGCGGCCAGCGGCACACGCATGGTCAGCAAGCCCGTACTTTTTGCCGTGATCAGCACCATGGTCTTTTTTGCGCCGATGTTGTTTGTGCCCGGCCAAATGGGAACCATGTCGGCACCCATCGGCATCATCGTCATACTCTGCCTGGCATTCTCACTGTTTGAATCGTTGCTGATTCTTCCCTCGCACCTCTCCCATCTCAAACCGGAGCGCAAAAGCCGTTTCGCTCCGATCAACCACCTCAGCGAGCTGCGCGGGAAAATCTCCGCCGGCCTGCAGCGCGTGGTGGACGGTTACTACCAACCGTTCCTGTCACGCGCTCTGCGCAACAGCGGCCTCACGCTGGCATGCTTCACGGTGGCGTTCTTCCTTTCCCTGGCGGTATTTGTGGGTGGCTGGTTGCGGGTCAGTTTTGCTCCCATCATTCAGGCCGACCAGATCGACGCGCAGGTGACGCTGGGCGAAGGCGTGCCCTTCAGCGAGACCAGGGCCGTGACCGATCGCATGACGGCCGCCACTGAACAGCTCCGCGAAGATCCGGAACTGCTCAGGATCAACGGCTCCGAAGACTTTATCGACAACGTTCAAACCTGGGCCTACGGCAACAATATCCGCTTCGTGCTCGCCTTGAAGTCCCCCGAAGAGCGGGACGTGCCCACGCAGCTCGTGGCGCGAAAGTGGCGGCAGCTCATTGGCGAAGTGCCGGAGGCGGAAGAGCTGCGCATCAACTTCACCATCAATACACGCAGCGCAGACATTCGCTTGCAGTTGAGCGTGCGCTCCGATCGCACGGAAGATCAGGAAGCGGCTGTGGCGGCAGTGAAGCAGGCCCTGGCTCGCTACCCCGGTACCATCGATATCAAGGACGACCTGCAGTCGCCCCGGGACGAGATCCAACTCTCGCTCAAGAAGAATGCCGAGGTGCTCGGCCTGAGTCTGAACGACATCGCCCGGCAGATTCGCTTGGGCTTTTATGGCGCGGAGGTGCAACGCATCCCGCGGGCAAAGGAAGATGTGAAGGTCATGCTCCGCTATCCGGAAGAAGAGCGGCGCAACATCGACCATCTGAACGAAGTGCGTATTCGCACCCCGGACGGCCGCGAAGTGCCGCTGCACGCGGTGGCCGATATCGAGTACGTGCCGGGCTATTCCACGATCCGTCGCCTGGATCGCAAGCGCACGATCGTAATCACGGCGGACCTGCAACCAGGCTTTAACGCCAACGAGATTGTCCGCGACCTGTTCGACGCCAACCTGGCAAACTGGCAGCAGCGCTTCCCCGGTTTCACTCTCGCTGTGTCCGGGGATCTGCAGGATCAGAACGAATTCCTCGACTCCATGGCGAAGAATTTTATGTTCTCGCTGGTGATAATCTATGGCCTCATGGCAGTGGCCTTCCGTTCCTACTGGCAGCCGTTTATCGTGCTGACCGCGATTCCATTTGGCTTCATGGGTTCGGTGATCGGACACCTGATCATGGGGCGGGAAGTAAGCATGCTCTCGATGCTGGGCTTCGTGGCCTGCGCAGGAGTCGTGGTCAACGATAACCTGGTGCTGCTGGATCGAATCAGTTCACTGCGTGCCCAGGGTATGGAGGTTTTTCAGGCCGTAATGCAGGCGGGGCGAGATCGCTTCCGGGCCATCATTCTTACGTCCGTAACGACTTTCATTGGGCTTACGCCCATTCTGTTCGAGCAGAGCATGCAGGCGGCGTTCCTGATTCCAATGGTGATCTCGCTGGCCTTCGGGGTGTTGTTTGCAACAACGGTGACGCTGGTCCTGGTGCCGTGTCTTTTCCTGGTGGGCGAGCAGATCACCGAGCGCTGGAATCTGAGAAAGCTCGCGGCGCTTGCGGGAAGCGACGCCGACTAGCACGCTGTCGAACCACTGCCCAACGAAAAAAGCCCGCAGCTTGTTGAGCCGCGGGCTTTCGAACGACAGGTTAAGGGACAATCAGTCGACCACTGGCCCCGCTTTTGCCACCTCCTCGCTCACCTGGAATTTCTTGATGTTCTCGGCAAACAAGGCGGCCAATTTTCTGGCCTGCTCGTCGTAGGCGGCGGTATCACTCCACGCCTTGCGCGGATTCAGATACTTTTCATCCACCCCGGGTACGGAACGGGGTATCGCCAGATTCATGGTCTCCAATTGTTCCAGATCGGCGTTTTCCAGAGCTCCGCTCTGAATCGCCGCAATCACAGCACGTGTAACCGGGATCGGGAAACGGGCGCCGGTGCCATTGGCTCCGCCGGAGCCACCGGTCCAGCCGGTATTGACCAGGTAAACCCTTGCCCCGAAATCCTCGACCCGCTTCATCAGCAAGTCCGCATATTCACGGGCCGGTCGCGGCATGAAAGGCGCACCGAAACAGGTGGAGAACGTGGGATGAATGCCCGCCTCCGCGCCCAGCTCCGTAGAGCCTACCCGCGCCGTATAACCGGACAGAAAGTGATAGGCAGCGGCTTCTTTGCTCAGAACGGCCACCGGTGGTAACACTCCGGACACGTCACAGGTGAGGAAGACAATATTCTTCGGCTCGCCCGCCCGGTTCTCCTCCACACGCATCTCCACATGAGTCAGCGGATAGGAGCAGCGGCCGTTCTCGGTGAGTGAAGTATCGCTGTAATCGGGCACGCGCGTTTCAAGGTCGTGGACCACATTCTCCACGATTGCGCCGAAGCGGATCGCGTCCCAGATGACCGGCTCATTCTTCTGGCTCAGATCGATGGTTTTGGCGTAGCAGCCGCCTTCCATATTGAAGACCGCCCCTTTCGCCCAGCCGTGTTCGTCGTCGCCGATCAGGTAGCGCTCCGGGTCGGCGGACAGGGTGGTTTTCCCGGTACCAGACAGGCCGAAGAACAGACAAGTGTCCCCTTCCTTGCCGACGTTGGCGGAGCAATGCATGGGCATCACATCTTTCTCGGGCAGCAGGAAGTTCTGCACCGAGAACATGGATTTTTTCAACTCGCCCGCGTAGCGCATCCCGGCGAGCAGAACTTTGCGCTGAGCGAAGTTGATAATCACCGCGCCGTCGGAATTGGTACCGTGCTCTTGCGGATCACAGACAAAATTCGCGGCGTGCAGTACCTTCCACTCGCCCTTTCCCTTCGGATTGTACTTATCGGTCCTGATAAACATGTTGTTGGCGAACAAAGCGTGCCAGGCCGTTTCAGTGGTTACTTTAACGGGTATGTAGTGGTCCGGATCCTGGGCAACGTGCAGGGTGGAGACAAAGCGATCCACCTGGCAAATGTGGGATTCCACCGCTTCCCAGAGTGCGTTGAACTTGTCCTCGGGGAAGGGTCGATTGACGCCGCCCCAGTCGATGCTGTCGGCTGTGGAAGGTTCCTGGACGATGAAGCGGTCCGCGGGAGAGCGGCCCGTGCGGTTGCCGGTGGCGGCAACCAGAGCCCCGGTGTGGGAGAGGTAGCCTTCGCGGCGTTGCAGCGCGAGCTCAATCAACTCCGCAGGGCACAGGTTGGTGTAGCAAATCGCTTCACCTTCGTCGAGATCGGTAAACGCGGATTCTGTCATCGTGCAGTCCTATCGGTGTGGCGCAGGGGCGACGCGCAGCCCCACCCCTTGAAAAAAGTGGCGGCCATTATGGCAAAAATAAACTGGGGAGGCGACCGATTGCGTGACCGCAACAGCGCAGACAGTACGCGCGTAGAAAATGTCGCTGTGCCGGGTCCGGCGGGTCAGAAAGGGCAAGCGGAAATCGGAAGTGCGAGGGCCAAACCAGCGGGGCGTTACTGACAGTGCCGCTCAATAGCGGCTGTCAGCTGTTCAACGGCTTGCTGCCGTTCGCTTTTGGAGGCGTTATGGCCGTTGCCATCCTCGTCCACCCAATAAAACCGTTCATTCTCGAGAATGTGCAGTTCCCTGCGCGCTTCATCGCAACGGCGCCGCTGCTCCGCCCGCGCGGCGAGGCGCTCGGCCTCCCGTTGCTCACGGAACTGTTTTTCCTCAGGTGTCTCCGGGGCGAAAAGGGCCTTCAACTTCTCCCGCTCGGCTCCACTCTCATCGATATTGGTGGGCTTGCTCCGCTCCGTGATGTTTTCCGCCTGGCGGTCCCGGGGCGGTTTGTCGCTGAAGTGAACTCTGCCGTTCTCGTCGGTCCAGCGGTAAACCTCGGCAGCGCCGCTGAGCGACGCCATGACGAGAGTTACGCAGGTGACGAGAACGGCAGGTTTTTTCATCGCTTGCTGACGGTCAATCCTTCGTTGTTCTTGTTGGGCTCAGTTTGCTCCGCCGCTTCCACCGGCTCGGTGGTCTTCGGCGTGTGCTTCACCGGCTGAACCTTGGGTTCCACTTCACTGGGTGGTAGGTCCGTGGGTTCCTCGTCGAACAGGGCCACTGAGTAGGGCCGCGGGATCTGGTACATGGCCATGATCTGCTCTTCCGAGGCCCGGGCGGCGGCGTTGTCGATCACCATCTGGTAGCCGTCTTCATCGCGCAGGATTACATGAGTCCCGTTCGCGTTGTGGACCAGCTGAGTGAAGTGGTCGAAGTCGCGCACGGCGATGCCGTTGACGGAATGCACCATCCAGTTCTTCCAGTCATGGTAACCGAGGTTCACGTCGGCCGCCAACACCTTCAAAGCCACTACGATTTCCTTCTTGTCCTGGGAGGCCCACCGGTTGCGGGCGTGCAGGAATTCGGTGGGGGCACGTGAACGCCAATCGCCGCCCCAGCGCTTGATCAGGTTCATGTTCAGGGGCACAAAAACCACACCGCCGTAAATATAGTACTCGGGCAGCTGGTCGAACTGCTCCCGGCGCACGAGGCTGTAATTGTCGAAGCGCTCGGCGGCGGTCAGCTGCAAGGCCTGCTTCTCACCATCGCGTGAGATCAGCAACTCCATGGTATCGCCCACATGGTGCTGGTCGATCGCATACTTGTAGTCGGTGCGCATGTCACGGCGCACTTCAATGGAGCCGTCCGCCGCCACAGGGAAACCGTCAAGCTTCAGGAGCACGTCGTTCTCGCGCAGTACACCGTCGGCTGCCGTGCCCTTGAAGATCTTTGTGATCAATACACCGCCCTCGGCCGGTTCCACGTTGAAGGCTTTTTTCATGGCCGGGCTTTCCAGTTTCTGAGCACGGAAGCCAAGGTCCGGAATGCCGTGGTGAACGCCGTCTTCCGCATCCTTCAATACGTGCTTGATCACACTCGGGGGTACAAAGTAGCCCTGGTTCTCTGCACGGCCATTGAGATTGGCTTGCATGACGACGCCAACGATCTTGCGGTTCACGATCACCGGCCCGCCGCTGTTGCCGGGATTGATGGCTGCGTCGATCTGACCGGCCAGTAGGAAGCTGCCACTATGAGCATAGAACTGGTGCTCCGCGCGGGACAGGATGCCCTTGGTGATGCTCAGGGAGTTACCACCACCGGGAAAACCGTAGACGGACACTTCCTGCATGGGCTCCGGCAGATCTCCCACCGCCAGGGGCTCCAGGTCGTCGAAAAACTCAGGGGAGTCCACTTCCAGAATGGCCAGATCCGCTTCATGAGAGACAAAGATAACGCGGGCCAGATATTTGCGCGGGTCCCCGTGCTTCTGGGCCTGGATGTAGCGGGCGTCTGCCACTACGTGAGCGTTGGTGAGAATGCGGTTGTTCGCAATGACTGCACCGGAGCCGCTGCTCTGCTTGGCATTCAGCAAGCGCCACGGTGTGAAGTAATCCGGCGCGGCAGCGGTTGTATGAATCTTCACTACTGCGTTTTGCAGACGTTGTATTTCTTCCGGCTTGGCGGAGGCGAATGGCGCACTGACCACCATGACGGCAAAAACAACGAAGCTGGCGAAACGATATCTCATAAATCTGAGTCTCTTTTTTCTGCTGAGCATGAGCCTCGGCCGCGCTCATTTGGCGTGACCGTGATTCGGCAATCTGCCCAGGGGGTTCTCAATATCCGGTATGACGTGCGGTGCTGATGCCGGAGCCCGTCAGGCACCGCTGTGAAGCCTCCTGCCTCGCGCCCGCGGTTGGTGTTATTGAGGGCTTCTCTGGAGTTTAGACTTCAATCCAGATCTTGCTGGCGAAAGCGATGAATCTGGCGCCGTTGTTTTTTTGTGGGGCGTTTTGGCGGCAAACTTTCTATTTTGCTGAGGATTGAGCGCTCCGCCGCACGGGTTTCCCGCCGGGCAATACTCTCGTCGGTTTCGCGATACAAAAGCTGAGCTTGCGGCGCCCCGCGGCGCTGATCGGACAGGTCGAGGACTTCCACTTCCCGGTCGTCCCACCCGCAACGGACGGTCAGCATCGTACCCGGCGTGATCTCACGGCTGGCCTTGAGCCGCTGGCCCTGGCTTTTAACGTGCCCGCTTTCAATCGCCTGCTTGGCCAGGCTGCGCGTCTTGAAAAATCGCGCCGCCCACAGCCATTTGTCGATACGTACTTTATCCATTCCGGTTCAGGTTGAGGTCAGATCCGTCGTCAACGGGCGGGAAGATCTCGTCGAAGTGATTGATCGCGGGAAACTCCGTAACCGCCTCCCGCACGGTTTGACTGTCCGGCTGGTTTACACACAGCAGGTGCCGAATGCCGAAGGTCTGAGCCGAGCGGAGGATGCGCGTAGTGTCGTCAATAAACAGCGTGCGCTCCGGGTCGAAGTGTTCATAGACTTGTAATCGAGGCCAAAATTCCTGCTCTTCCTTGGGATACTGAAACTGATGGGAGGAGATCACCATGTCGAGCCAGCGGTCGATGCGGGTTATCTCCAGTTTGAGGTCCAGGCTTTGCGGGTGTGCATTAGTGATGAGGACAAGCTTTTTGTTGAGCCGCTGCAGCCGCTGCAGAAATTCGCCCACAAAGGGGCGGATTCCGATTTTGTCCTTAACCTCCTCCTTGAGCGCCCGGATGTCCATATTGAGCGACTCGGACCAGTGAGTGAGGCAGTACCACTTCAGCGTGCCCTCGTGGGCCTTGATATGCGCGGCAAGCTTGCCTCTGGCCTCTTCCAGGGCCACACCGTGGGCTTGCGCGTAGCGAGCCGGCAGGTGGGTGAGCCAGAAATAGTTGTCAAAATGGAGGTCGAGGAGCGTTCCGTCCATATCCAGGAGAACGGTGTCGATGTCGTGCCAGGGAATCATGGGCGTCAGTCTACTGTATACTTGCTTGCGGCGCGGACGCGTCAGTATGCCCCTTCCCCTGTGAAGATCAAAGCCATCAAGGGCTTTCGGCATCTCTTCGACCCCGGTCGGCCCCATCCGACCTTCCCCTGCAATCGAACCACCCGGAGTCCTGTATGAGCCCTGCACCACTGCCCGCCGACATTCTGGAAACCCTGACCTACCACGTGGTCCAGCTCTGCACGGAAGCGGGTGAGGCCATTCTGGAGGTATACAACCGCAGTCAGGGCTTTGACGTGGACACCAAAGCGGATGATTCGCCGGTTACTGAAGCAGACCTGGCGGGTCACGCCATTCTGGCTCAGGGGCTGCCGGAGCTTCTGGCGGACACCCCGGTCCTGTCGGAGGAGTCGGCCCTGCCCCGCTATGAAGAGCGCCGCAAATGGCATCGCTACTGGCTGGTGGACCCTCTTGATGGCACCAAGGAGTTTGTGAGTGGCAACGGCGAGTTCACCGTGAATGTGGCTCTGATAGAGCAAGGCGTTCCGGTTCTGGGAGTGGTTCATGTGCCGGTTCTCCAGACAACCTATACCGGCACCCGGGGAATGGGCGCAGTCAAGCATGAAAAAGGCCTCGCCCACGCCATCCACGTACGCAGCATCGCCGCCCGCCAGACCGCCCGACAGCCCATCGAGCTGGTGGCGAGCCGGCGCCACGGCGCCGAAGCGGTGGATGAACTCCTCGGCAGGGTTAGCGAGGCGCTGGGCCCCGTGGAGACCAAGAACATGGGCAGCTCGCTGAAACTTTGCCTGGTGGCGGAAGGGGAGGCCGACCTCTACCCCCGGCTGGCGCCCACGTCCGAGTGGGATACGGCGGCAGCTCAGGCGGTGGTGGAAGCCGCTGGTGGCGTGGTGGTTGACCCGAATTTCGAGGTGCTGCGTTACAACACCAAGGAAGACATCCTAAACCCGCACTTCTACGTCATTGGTGATCAGAGTTACGATTGGCGTCGACTGCTAAGTTGATCAATGTTCGCTCAATCAAGACCGGCGCAAGTGTGAAAAAAGGTTAACTGCTGGCGCACCCTACATTTTCTTCCTAGGCTGATTTAGATACCCCACTTATTTGGCCGGTCACAGTTTGCCGGCTAGCCAGGAAAAGGTTGACCGGTCTGATGAGACGATCCAGAGGTCGGCGCAGCGGAAACTCGAGCGAAACCGCGCGCATGAAAGTTCAATTACAAGAAGAGATAACCAAGCTCGAACGCCAATTGCTGGAACTGCACTTGCGGGATGATCCGGCCGAAATGTCCCGGGTCATCAGCTGCCGGGAGATGATCCACGCCCGCCGGGAGATGCTGCGGCGCCTGCCACGGTAGCCGCTTCGGGAATGTGGCCGCGGGCCGGCTGGACCTGCGAATCCCGATGCGTTCCCGCTCTGTTTTTTATCTGCTCTTTGCGTTAACGTCCCTCGCCTCTTTATCGGACAGTAGGTGAATCGTGATCATTGGCAAAGTGGTCGGGGCCCTGTTGGGCTATCAAATCGGCGGGTGGTGGCTGGCCATTGTTGGACTGATTGTCGGGCACATCTTCGACCGGGGTTATGCAATGGCCCGGCGCGGTGTCGGCCCGGAACAACTCCATCATATTCAGCAGGTGTTTTTTCGCTCCGTGTTCACTCTGCTGGGGCATCTTGCAAAAGCGGACGGCCGCATCTCCGAGGCGGAGGTAAAGCAGACCGAGCATTTCATGGCGCAGATGGGCCTCACGGCGGAGCACCGACGCGAGGCGATCCGCCTGTTCAAGGAGGGGGCAGAGCCGGGCTTTGACGCCCAGGCGCAAATGCTGGAGTTTCGCCAGGTCTGCGGGCGCCACCACAATCTTGTGCAACTGCTCCTGGTTTACCTGGTGAATGTCGCCCTGGCCGACGGGCGCGTGGATGACAACGAAGAGCGGGTACTGCGGCAGGTTGCAGAAGCGCTGGGAATTTCCCGGCTCGCCTTCGAGCAGTTGCTGCGCATGATCCGGGCGCAAAACGCCTTCGGCGAGGGGCAGGCGGCGCCTGCCGACAGTCTCAAGCTGGCCTACGAGGCGCTGGGAATCGACGAAAATGCCAGCGACGCCCAGGTCAAACGCGCCTACCGCAAGCTTATGAGCGAATACCACCCGGACAAGCTGATGGGCCAGGGTGTGCCTGATGACATGGTGCAAGCTGCGACTGAGCGCTCCCAGGAAATCCAGAAGGCCTATGACACCATCAAGAAAGCCCGGGGCAAATAACGCAGTTGTGGATCACGGGGTACGCCCTGTGTTGGGTTACGCTACGCTAACCCAACCTGCAAACCACGATGGCCGACCGCACCCGTAGGTTGGGTTAGGCCGAAGGCCGTAACCCAACACCCCGAACCTTCTGCAGGCTCACAGCCCGACCCGACAATGTTGGGTTACGCTACGCTAACCCAACCTACAAACCACGGTGGCCGACCGCACCCGTAGGTTGGGTTAGGCCGAAGGCCGTAACCCAACACCCCGAGCCTTCTGCAGGCTCACAGCCCGACCCGACAATGTTGGGTTACGCTGCGCTAACCCCAACCTACGGTAAGACAGAGCTAGCTCTGCGCAGCTGCCGCCAATTCCCGGTCACGTTTGCGGCGCTCTTCCTTGGCCCGGCGCCGCTCGGCCAGCGTCATGGCCGCATCCGCGCCCAGGTGCGCTTCGCCCCGTTCGCGGGCAAGACGGAGTTGCTTCTCCCGCTCGGCGAACTTGGCTTTCTGTTCCGGGGTCAGGGTGTCGTAGCAGTGGGGGCAGCTGATGCCTGCCTGATACTTTTCGCTCGCCTTGTCTTCTTCCGTAATGGGCAGGCGGCAGGCGAAACACTGGTCATAGTCGCCCTTCTCCAGGCGGTGGTTGACGGTCACCCGGTCATCAAAAACGAAACACTCCCCCTTCCAGCGGGAGTGTTCTTCGGGCACTTCTTCCAGATACTTGAGAATGCCGCCCTTCAGATGAAACACCTGTTCGAAACCCTGCTCCTTGAGATACGCCGTTGATTTCTCGCAGCGAATGCCGCCCGTGCAGAACATGGCAACCTTCTTGTGCCGGGCCGGGTCCAGGTTCTCCTTCACGTACTCCGGGAACTCCCGAAAGGTCGTGGTCTTCGGGTTGACCGCGTTCTCGAAAGTACCCACTTGATACTCGTAATCGTTTCGGGTGTCGATCAGCACCACCTCCGGATCACTGATCAGCGCATTCCACTCGGTGGGGTCCACATAGGTACCCACAACCCGGCGCGGGTCCACCCCCTCAACGCCCATGGTGACGATTTCCTTCTTCAGCTTCACCTTGCTGCGTTTGAACGGCTGCGTATCAGTGAAGGACTCCTTGAAATCCAGCTCGGCGAAGCGGGGCTCGCGGCGGAGCCAGCCCAGCACAAAGTCGATGCCTTTGCGGCTGCCGGCGATGGTGCCGTTAATCCCCTCTTTAGCCAGCAGCAAGGTGCCACGCACCTTTTGCTGCTGCATGATGTTCAGAAGGGGCTGACGGAAATCGGAGTAGTCGGGAAGCGCCACGAACTTGTATAGGGCGCACACCACGATGGGTGCATCCTGGGGAGCAGACATATCTTGTAGACCTCACATTGCGGGCTGGAAGCCCCTCCGACAATTCAGGTCAGAGCAAAAACGCGCGCAATTGTACCCGAAGCGCTCCGCAATGTGAGGCAGGAACGAACAATAATTGATCTGTATCAGACTCCGACCGCCAGCTCAGCTTTCGGGGATAATGCGCTTGATCCCGCCGCCCTCGGTCGCCACATAGATGTACCCGTCCGGCCCCTGGCGCACGTTGCGGACCCGGCCGATGTCCTCGAACATCACCGTGGCGTCCTGCACGCTGCTGCCCTCCACGTTGGCGAGCACCAGATAGCGGAACTTGAGAGAGCCCACCAGCAGGTCCCCCTGCCAGTCGGGGTACTTGTCGCTGGTGATGAAGGTCATCCCGGACGGCGCGATGGAAGGGTCCCAATACCAGGCGGGCGATTCAAAGCCCTCGCGCTCCGTTCCTTCGGCAAATTCCGTCCCGTTGTAATTGATGCCGTAACTGAGGATCGGCCAGCCGTAGTTGGCGCCCGCCTTGATTACATTCACCTCGTCGCCGCCGCGGGGGCCGTGCTCGTGCACCCAAAGCTGCCCGGTCTGGCCATTCCAGGCCATCCCCTGGGGGTTTCGATGGCCCCAGGAGAAGATGGCCGGGAGCGCTCCTTCCCGGTCCACGAAGGGATTGTCCTCGGGCACCCGGCCGTCATCATGCAATCGATAGACTTTGCCGCCATCCCGGCTCAGGTCCTGGGGGTTCTCGCTGCGCGCTCCGCGGTCACCGACGGAGAAGTACACAAAACCCTGGTCGTCGAATTCGATTCGGCTGCCGTAGTGCTGGCCGCGGCGGGTATTGGGGGTGGCTTTGTAGAGCACCTGTTGCTCCACCAGCGTGTCCCCCTCAAGTTTCGCGCGCATCAAGGCCGTATTGCTGCCGCTACCCTCACCGTCCGGGCTGGAATAGCTGATATAGAGCCAGCCGTTGTCCTCATATTCCGGGTGCAGTTCCAGATCCAGCAGCCCACCCTGGCCGTTGGCGTGAACCTCGGGAACGTCCCCAATGGACCCGGTGACCTTGCCGTCCCGCACCCGGTGTAGCTGGCCGCCGCGATCGGACACGAGCATGTCGCCATCGGGCAGCCATACCATGCCCCAGGGGACAGCGATGCCCTCCACCACCGTTTCCACCCGGTAGCCGTTCTCCGCCAGGCAGGCGGGCAGGATGAATGCTGTCGCCATGGCGGGTATCAGTGCCAGTTTTTTCATAGTCATTTCTTCTTGATTATGGTTCTTGTTTATGGATGAGTTGGTGCTTCTCGAAGGTATAGGCCGGCAGCCGGGCGCTTATGTTCCCTAAAAACCTCGCTGAGTCTCTGCAATCAACTCGAAGGACCGCAGCCGCATATCCGTATCGTAAACATCCGAAACAATAATCAACTCATCGGCCCCCGTTTCACTCACCAGGGCGTCAATCCCCTTGCGCACCGTTTCCGGTGAGCCGACGATGGAGCGTGACAGCATTTCCTTCACCTGCAGTTTTTCCGCCGCCGACCAGTAGCTTTCGATGTCCTCGATGGGCGGCTGACTCAGACCGCGCGCCCCGCGGAAAATATTGACGAACGACATCTGCTGGGTCGTCCACAGGCGCCGGGCTTCTTCGTCCGTATCCGCGGCGACGATGTTGACTCCCACCATGGCGTAGGGGCGAGACAGTTGCGCGGAGGGCTGGAAGTTGCGGCGGTAGATCTCCAACGCTGCCATCAGCTGCTGGGGCGCGAAGTGCGAGGCAAAGGAGTAGGGCAGCCCGAACTGCGCCGCCATGGCCGCGCCAAAGGTGCTGGAGCCGAGAATCCACAGCGGTACCTGAGTGCCAGCGGCGGGTACGGCCTGAATGCGCTGGCTGGCCGCTTCCGGTTCGAGGTACGCCTGAAGCTCCAGCACATCCTGCGGGAAGTGTTCCGCGGCGGCGGGGGAGCGACGCAGTGCACGCAGGGTCATCTGATCCGTTCCCGGCGCACGGCCGAGCCCCAAATCGATACGGCCGGGAAAGAGGTGGGCGAGAGTCCCGAACTGCTCCGCAATCACCAGTGGGGAATGATTCGGCAGCATAATGCCGCCCGCCCCCACCCGGATCTGCTCAGTGCCTGCAGCGATGTGCTGAATCACCAGGGACGTTGCCGCGCTGGCAATACCCGGCATGTTGTGGTGCTCCGCAACCCAGATCCGCTCATAGCCCCAACGCTCCAGGTTCCGGGCCACCTCGCGCGCGCTGTCGAGCGCGTTGCGCGCATCAAAGCCCTCGCGAACGCGAACCAGATCCAATACCGATAACTTGGTCATGCACTCTCCCCCAGAACTTTTGTAAGACGGGCCCAAGCTTAACAAATCCCGGTGTCGGGAGGGCTGGCACAGAGGCCACTACCGGCGGCGAACGTCGTGGGTCCCCTCAACCGGCCGGTAGCACCATGCTGAACGTCGTGCCGGTCTCTTCGGAACTATCCACCCTCACTTGGCCGCCGTGTCCTTCGGCCACAGCCTTCACATAGGTCAGCCCCAAACCCCAGCCGCGTTCCTCGCGAGATTTGGCGCCCGAGCCCCGGGCAAAGGTGACGAAAAGCATTTCCCGCTCGTTGTCATCAATGGGAGGGCCCCAGTTGTGAACCGAGATAATGTTCTCCTGCCCCTGGGTGCTCAGCTCAACCCGAACGGGTCTTTCCGGGGCTCCATGATTAATCGCATTGGAGACGAGGTTCTCAACCGCCCGTGCGAGGCCTGCCCGATCAAAGTGACCCTCCACCGGATGCTCCGGCATCGCTACCTCTACCCGGTTGGGATAAGCCAGAATCGCCCCTTCCGTAACCTCCTTCAGGATCGTCCGCAGATCCTCCTGAGCAAACTCGAGCTCCAGGCCCTCCCCTGCCTCCAGGCGAACGGCATCCAGAAACTCGCTAACCATCTTGTCGATGCGCCGAGCGTTTTGAACAACCTTCGTCAATTGATCCTGCACTGTGGGGTCGGCCACCTGCTTACCGGCCGCCGCGGCGCCAAGGGTCACCACATTCAGCGGGTTGCGAATGTCGTGCATCAGCATGGAAATCGCCTTCTGACGCAAACTTTGCAGCGACTGGGTAAACTGGGACGCCGCCAGCTCGATGGCGCGCTCATTCGCGGCGGTAACCACCTCCAGCACATGCCGGTCCAGCAACGCCTCCTGTTCCAGGACGTCACTGAGCACTTGACGCAGGCAGATGTACTCCTCGATCAGCTGGTCAATCGAATAGCCGGGCAAAGTGGCTCGCAGCCGCCCATGGGTTTCGTTTGCGCTCGCGACCATTTCAGGATTGCCGGCCAACTCCTTGCGCACGGACGCCACATCCGCGCAGTCAAGCATCTCCATCATGACCGCCATGTAGGGCAACAGGTGATTGCGAAGCAGCAAACTGTCCTGCTCCCGCGCCGCAGGCACGGATCGCCGCACCTGATCCTCCCAGCGCTGGAAAATCGTCTCGAGATTTTGCTCTACAAAAGCCCCCGCCCGGTGGCGCAGAGCTCCGCTATCAGTGTTGGTTGGTTCTGTCATGTTGCTCACAGGAAGTGGTCGTGCTGGCGGTAAAAGGGCCGTCCCCGCGCTCGCGCGGACGCTGCCCGGTGCAGCACCGAGGGAGCCCACAAGTTTCTCGGTTTGTGCCCCTGCACAGGAAAGCAATATGCCAGCCAGTTGGTGGTGCCGGTGAGCGCAGTTAGATGCCAGCGCCCCTGCGGGTCAGGAAAAGAATTGCCAGACCTGGAACATTTCTTTCCGGCGAGAAACCCAACCTTCTGTGTGGGCGGCTTTCAGAACCGTCGAGGGCATTCACTGCAGCGACAACTGCCAGGGGTATCTGGGAGAGGCAGCCGTATGGGCCTGCAGAACCGCGTAGATCCATGGGGAAACCTCAGACGGAGCCGCGCTTGCGGAAGTTGGCTCGGCAACCGAGGGGTCCTGCACAACGAGCAAAAAGAGATCGTTGCTCCATGGCGACATCATTCGTGGGTGATTTGAAGGCGCTCCAGCATGGCTTGCAGCCTCAGGTCCATGAGTCCGCAGGTCAGATGAGAGGCCAACGTCGGGGTTAGAACGGCTTTTGTGTCGGGCCTCTACACCACCGCGAATCTAGTGGTCGCCGCTTACACCCATTCGCATAGAGAAAGTTAGATCAAGGAGAAAAGTGTGAACCGGGTTTACATAGTTGGAGCTTCCGGCGAGACCTCACCCATGGAGAGAGTCGAATGTACTAACGAAGATCAAGAGTTACAGACGCTTCTCCAAGGAAACCCCGAATTATTGCCGGGCGACCAAATTAATCCCGAAGAGCCTCGCCGCTGGCTTCTGATCAAGCGGGAAATGCCGGTCCCGGATCCGGCTACGGGTGCCACTAGGTGGAGCGTCGACTTTCTTTTTGCCGATCAGGATGGAGTACCTACTTTTATTGAGTGCAAGCGCTACCAGGATTCACGTGCTCGACGCGAAGTCGTGGGGCAGATGATTGAATACGCGGCCAATGGGCACTATTACTGGGCGAAAGAGGACTTGCGAACTTATGCTGAACAGTCAGCACAAGCGAGGGGTAGCTCCCTGGACGCGATGATGTCCGAGTTGGGTCCAACCTGTGCGGACACTCCGGACGGCTATTTCGAGGTCATTCAGCAGAATTTGCGAGAAGCTCAAATTCGGCTGGTATTTTTTCTCGAGAAAGCACCTGCAGAACTGAAAAGCGTCGTGGACTTTCTCAACCGACAAATGGAAAGATCGGAAGTACTCCTTGTAGAGGCGAAACAGTACAGCAAAGACAGTTTGAAAATAGTTGTGCCCACGCTTTTTGGCTACACGGAAGCCGCGCGGCAGGCCAAGCGGCGGGTGATGGTCAGAACGGAAAGTGCTCGCCGTAAATGGGACAGGGAAAGGTTCTTCGCAAGCGCTGCTGAGGCTCTAACGGCGTCAGAGGTCGCAGCTATTCAACAGTTCTTTGACCGGTGTCTGCGTATCGGGTGCGAAGTAAGCTGGGGTACCGGCGCGATAACAGGATCGTTCAATGTGAAAATAACCGCGGTTGCCCGCCCATCTCTGATTACCATCACCACGAATGGGGATCTCTACTTCAATTTTGGAGCTCTGAGCGGAGAGGGTACGCTAAATCCCGACTAATGGAAGTGGCAACCCGAATCGGGTTGGATCTGCCCAACGGCTACGCCTCCAAGTATCCGAGGTATCCCGCCGAAAAATGGATCACCGAATCCGGCGCCCTCGCCGCCGAGTTGGAAAAACGTTCCAGTGAAAACGCGGCCACGAATCCGGGCCGATAGCTGGACCCCCCAATAAACATGCGACAACCTCCAGCTGTGATACGGCATGGCATTCTGCCAGGGCGAGCTTTTAGTTTTTTTGAGTTGGCCCCGAATTGCTGGCCAATCTTACTTCATCGTTCTTCTGTACGAGCAGGTACATCCCTTTCGGGAACCCCCGCGCTGCTGCCGATCTGTCCATGGCGAAGCTCGGCGAAGCAGTTGGGGTCAGCCCCAACATGGTCAAAAAGTACGAACACGACCAGAGCATGCCGTCGTCGCCCGTGCTGATAAAGCTGGCGGATGCTCTCCACGTTCGTACCGAGTTCTTTTTCCGGCCCTCACATCGAAGCCTACATTTGGTTGGCAATCTCGATAGATTCTCTCATGCGTGCTCGAAAGTTGTCATCGCTGCCCCATTCGGAGGGCACGTTTTTCAAGATTTTGTCTCGGTAGGGTAATAGGTATTGATCGATGCCTCTGTCCAGTGAATGTTCCGTGAGCACCCGAAGGGCCGCGTCATCTACCCTGAATGTCAGATCGCGATCGACATACCAGACCTTGCTATCAAACAGCTTATGGTGGTTGCGGCACAAAGCAATTCCATTCCATGCCTCGTCTTGAGAGCGCTCGTCATACACGGGAACCAAATGCGCGGCCTCAACAACCCTAAGCTGTACCCCGCATGCTGCGCAGGCATTGTCATACAGCGGAAGCACATCCTGCGCAAACCTCCGGCATCTTTCCCAGCGGCGTTGCTCAATTAATCTTCGTTGGTTTTTTATCTCGGCGATGTCGGTTGCATCTAGTGGATCTGCGTTCCGGTCGAGATCGGGCGCTTGAGCTTCTAGGTAGGTCTGGAGTTCTTCCCCACGCAGACCCTCGCGTTGAGCATGCTGGTAAGCTTCCAGTAATCTTTCGAGATATAGAGGGCGTACCGCACATCGGACCTCCGAACCGATTCTGTTGTTGCGTCGCGGTGGCGCTACGGCCCATCCAGTTTCACTCGCTTCTTCAAGAAGATCTTCCGTTATCTGTATGTTTTTTGAGTATCCGGCGTCTTGATGCCCCTCAACCTGCCAGGACACGAAGAGTCCATGCAGTGGGCTATAGCCCAATAAAAAACACCCGTCGTGTCCATTGATCTCAAAATGTTGGGGGCTTCCCTTTGGTGTTCCAGGTAAAATGATCTGGCTCTTGTATTCGCCCGCTGGCCTTCCCTGTGCAGATCTGTCTGGAGTTGTCGTCCAGAGGTAGATTGCTATTCTGCCGAGCTGGTCGGATTCGAATATCGCAGGTTTCGGTGCATTCTCGGACTCAACAGCCACCATATTCGGAAGAGCCCTTTGCAATATTCTCTGCAGATTCTCGGATTGTAAGACGTGTCTGTCCCTCATCATCTCTCCGCCAAGGATACCCTTTGCCCCAGAGCCGCATACGCGGCCAGCCTACTCCAGATCGCCGCCTGCGTGCTGCCGGACGACCGAAGACTTTGTTCATGAAGCGGTAAGTATAGGGATAAGGCGGCTGGAGCGCCAAGAGAGCTTACTCTCCGGTCCTCCCAGCGGGCAGACGAAAAGGCCTTTCTCCATTGAGGTGCTCAAATTTTGCGCAAGCTGGATTGCTGTCACTCCAGCGGTGGAAGGGCATTGCCTGCTGTGGCAGCACTTCTGCAGCCCATCAATCGCTCGTACCGAAACTCGGTTGAACTTTACTCGTTGCGAAGTGCGAAAAACGATCAGCCACTCGTTTACATCTTGGCATAGTCTCTTCGGCAATTGAGTTTCCCGAGCGATGGCGCTTGTTAACCAATATTGTTAACATTGTCAGCTGCGTTGCTACAGTTACGGGGAACCGGATTAAATAATGAACAAGATCAGTAAATGGACTGCCGGCCAAGCTATAAAAGCAAGGCGGAAAGCGCTTGGATTGTCCTTGGAAGACCTCGCTTCAACTTTGGGTGTCTCTAAAGCCTACTTGAGTTACGTCGAATCCGACGAGCGCATTCTTGCTGAAGAACAAGCTGCCGTAATCTCTGAGGCGATAGGGATTCCCTTAGATCTCTTACTACTTAGTTCAGGAAAGCTGCCCGGTGACGTTCACCGTGCGATTTCGAGTGATGCTGCTTCGATCACGGCTGCAGTGCGACAGCGGTCAGAACAACATGCAGTGCAGTATCCTTCGGAGTTGCAAACCGCCATCCCAGATCCTGCGAAAAGGACGCGGACCTATTCTCCCGCGGGAATCCCAGAGAGAATATCAGTATCCAAGGCCAGTTCTTCCTATCGTGCTCATAGCTACCACACGAAAGTCCCGCCTGAAGCGATCACGCCCTTCATAAGGGCTTTAAGCGAGCCAGGCGATGTGGTTTTAGATCTCTTTTGCGGATCGGGAATGACTGGAGTCGCTGCTCTCAATGAAGGGAGGCATGCCATACTCGCGGATTTGTCGCCGGCCGCCGTCCACATTGCTCGGAATTACACAAGCTTTTGTGATCCAAGCGAATTCACGGCAGCGATGCGAAAAGTTGCAGATACAGTAGAGCCAACTATGCGTTGGTTGTACTGTCCAGTTGAACAGAAAACCGAGACAGTCGAATACACCACCTGGAGCGATGTGTTTCGATGTCCTGAATGTAGCGAAGCTTTCGCGTATTGGGACGTAGTGCAATCAGCTGCGGGTCTTTCCGGAGGTCAGATAGTTTCCTGCCCTCATTGCCAGTCCGAGGTTAGAAAGGGCGAGTTGGAATGGTTGTCGGAAAGGCCAGTCCAGACACACGTTTCCTCGGGTGGTTCGAGAATCAAGTCGCATCACCCGACTCCGGGCGAGTTGATGCTAATTGAAGCCGCAAACACAACGCCGATTCCCTACTGGGTGCCTGAGGTCCCATTTGGACCTGAGCGGGAAATGTGGAGGGCTTCACATCGCGCAATGGGAATAGCGGGTGTCAAAGATTTCTTTACACGCCGGAACTTGCACGCTTTAGCGGCGCTGCGCCATGCAATCGTAACGACTGCCGAAGGTAGGACGCGGGAAGCGCTGATGTTTGCTTTCACTGCATGCGTCAACCGTGCATCTCGCCGATATCAGTGGAATGCAAAGCGTCCGACTAATGTGATGACCGGAACACTTTACATTTCCTCGCTGAGATACGAATGGAACGTCTGGAGTTTGTTTAGACGAAAAGCAGCTGACGTGAGACGGTATTACGAAAAATATCCGAAAAAGTCATCCACGGTTCAAGTTATAAACCGATCAGCAACCGACTTGTCATGTATTCCAGACGGCTCCGTATCGATGGTATTTCTGGACCCACCCTTCGGGTCTAACATCTTTTACGCCGACAGTTCGTTGTTGTGGGAAGCTTGGATGGGATCGTTGACCGACACGGGCGAAGAAATCGTGGTGAACAAAAGTCGGGGTAGAATCGGAGGGGGAAAAACTCTCGAGGACTACGGGAAGCTAATGACAAAAGCTCTCTCGGAAGTCGCTCGCACGCTACGTCCCGACGGATATGCTGTTTTGGCCTTCTCAAATTCTGATGACAAAGTATGGCTGGAAATACAAAACGCAATCCAGGCTTCTGGGATGCAGACAGAGACGGTTCACATCCTCGACAAGGGACAACCGTCCATCAAAGGCGTTAAAGGAGTTGCAGGCAAAGAGAAGGTGACCAGGTACGACCTTCTAATCACCATGAGACACAGCAAAAAAACCACGGCAAAAAAGGCCCCAACGCTACAAGCCCCCATTTCGCTAGTTGATGAAGAAACTCTATCTGCCCTTCGGATAGGCAGTGCCAGGACTGACGACATCTATTCACAAGTGATCCAGTCGATGCTGTCCAAAAGAAAAAGCCTTTCAGGGGTTACAATGCCTTTAATCGAAGAGAGGATTAAGCTTTTGGGTGCGCAATTGATAGAGGGAAAATGGACGTTAGAAAAGGAAATAGGCGGTAATCTCGGAAGTGACACGGTGGCGGACTATCTTTCGGACCCATCTTCGTTGCCCGTATCTTCCAGGAAATCCGCACCAACCAAACCACCGAATCGTCCTCTGGTTCCAGGAGGGCGCAATAGCGCGTTTTATACTGCCCACAGTTATCACACCAAGGTTCCTCCCGAAGCTATTACGCCGTTCATAGAGCACTTCACGAAGCCCGGTGATGTCGTTCTAGACCTATTCTGCGGCTCGGGAATGACCGGCGTAGCGGCAGCGCTATCCGGCCGTCGAGCTATATTGAACGACCTGTCTCCAGCCGCTATTCATCTTGCCTGGAACCATACACATGAATGTAGTCCTGCTGAACTGCAAGACGCGTTTAGCCAGGTTGAAACTAAGGTGCAAGCTGATATTGATCGTATATATCGAACTGCGCACATAGATGGAGAAAAGGCAACTATCAACTGGACGATGTGGAGTACACGTCATCAGTGCCCTGCGTGCCGCAAAAAGTTTTTGCTATGGGATGCGATTGATCGGACAGACGGTCGCATGGGCTCCAGTATTGACTGCCCCGAATGCGGCACATCGATCGTCCGGCGAGATCTTAAAGCAATAGATTCTGTTCCAGCGTGGATCTCCTATACCACTCAGAGCGGAAAACGGAGCGAGAGAGCAGCGGAACCGAAAGACGTAAGACGAGCTCGATCCTTCAAAAGAGAAGATATCTCGTCGTGGTATCCGTCGGTTCCTATTGGCCCGGACCGGGAGATGTATATCCGTTGTGCCTTACAGTTGAAGGACGTTCATGAGGTGGCCGACTTTTATACGCCCCGGAATCTTCATGCATTGTCACTGATCTGGGAGGCGATATGCGAAGTTAGTGATAGACGTCTCCGGTTGGCTCTAGCATTCGCTTTCACCAATACTGCTTGGCATGGTACCAGGATGAGGCGCTTCAACGCTCGTGGGGGGCAACGCCCCCTCACGGGAACACTCTACATACCGCAGCTTTCATCGGAAGTAAATGTACTCGATGTCCTCCGAAACAAAATCGCACAACTGAAGCGATACTACAGCGTGTTTCGACCGAAATCGGTTGCTCCCCCAAGCGTAATCAATGGTAGCGCGACATCTCTGAAGCAGGTAAAAGATAACACGATCGATTATATATTCACGGATCCCCCCTTCGGCTCTAACCTATTTTACGCAGATTGCAACCTTATCTGGGAGTCGTGGCTAGGTCGGATCACTAATCCGTCGAAGGAAGTTGTGGTGAATCGATCATTAGATATGGCGAATGGAGGCAAGACGCTTGACGTGTATGAAGCCCTAATGACCCAATCCATGAAAGAGATGATCCGCGTGCTGAAACCTGGTGGATGGGCAACCGTGGTTTTCCATAACTCCGACGGCCAAGTCTGGGACGCACTACACAAAGCCGCAGACGGAGCGGGATTCGAATTTCATGAGGCGGCGTCGCTTGACCGGAAGCAACAGAGCCATAAGGGATATAAAGGTCGTAGCGGACAAGAAGACGTGGCGCACTTTGACGTGGTCATGAATCTTCGGAAACCTTTGCGAGTCAAAGCGACTGCGAAAACTCCGGCAGGAATCACCAAACGTGATTTGCGAAAGCTAGTGCTAGCAGCTGCAGAGGACGTATCAGTTAGTAGTCGTGGCCTGCAGGCAATCCACGCGGAAGTGGTCCGTAGACTGATCTCGCGCGGTGAACGAGTTTTCTTTGATTATTCCGATGTGCGGAAGATTTGGCAGGAAATTGGGAGCGACGCTGAGATCACAGCCTAAGATTTTGCCCAAGATTTGCTCGACGACGCGGGTACCTTCTCCATTATCCGGGCGTGCAGGTATGGCACCCACGCCCTCAATGCTTGCTATCGCTTCCGGAGTACGGCGCATGTTTCCGCAAATATCGTAGAACACGAATTCCGTGCCGGGGTAAACCACGAACGCCGCCTGTACGGGATGAATGGCATCTCTGTACGAATGCATCTTATACAAGTCGGCGCGGAGAAAAGTAGCTCCATCTTTCAATGCGGCAGATGCTCGGCTCGTTGATCAGAGTTGTCATAGGTCCGACCATAAGGCCACTCTCGCAAAAGCCGTCTGAATGAACCGCCCTGCTTTCCCGTTAGTGCGAGGGGTGTACGGCTTGGTGCGCAGGTGCTTGAGCCCCAATCGGCGACACAGACGCTTGAAGCCCGCAGACCTGTAGCAGGAGCCATTATCGGTCATCAGCCGCTGGATGCGGATGCCGAGAGTGGCGTAAGCAATGCTGCGATTAGGCATGCACAAGCGCTCTTGGCGGTTTCGTCAGGGTAGATCGAGGAGAAGGCCACGCGGAATTATCATTGATAGCAACATGAACGTATTCCCAGCCAGCATGAGTTGCGGCCCAGGCGTCGATCCTCCGTAGGCTTTCGGAAAGGACCGAGCTTTTTGACGTCGAGATGGAGCAGTCCACCGGGCTCACTATACTCGTAACGTATCACCGGTTTGGCAGGTTCCAGCAAGGCAAGTCGATTCAGACCCAGTCGCTGTAACAGACGAGCAGTGGTGGAGCGACCAATATCCAGTAGCTGACTGATTTGGAGATAGGTTTTGCGCTCGCGGCGCAGCTTGGCAGTTCGGCGCTTAACGGGTATAGAGCGACAATTAACTTGACCGGTCCAGCGACAATTATCTTGGCCGGTTGATCTGATAGGGTTCGACACCCGCAAAACGGAGGGTTTGCAGTGTCGGGCAGTCACATCACAG
>NZ_JBTIYG010000014.1:0-102759 GCF_054401055.1 Gilvimarinus sp. F26214L
GTTTCGAAACCCTCGCGTGAGGGACCACGCGAGGGAGCTCCAGGGATGGATTCACCGCGTTTTCGAAACGCCGGCCTCCATCACCAAACGGATAAGGAACCCGTAACCCCGAATCCAAAGGGTGAACCAAAGGATCAAGAACTCTGGTGCACCCAAACAAGCAAACGTCAAGCTTAAGAAACAACACTATGCCCAAACCAGCCCAGATCAAAATTCCCGCTACCTACATGCGCGGTGGTACCAGCAAAGGTGTATTCTTCCGTCTGCAGGACCTCCCTGAAGCGGCCCAGGTCCCCGGCGAGGCGCGAGATAAATTACTATTACGCGTGATCGGCAGCCCCGATCCCTACGGTAAGCACACCGACGGCATGGGGGGTGCGACGTCCAGCACCAGCAAAACCGTCATCCTGTCCAAAAGCGAACAGCCCGACCACGACCTGGACTACCTGTTCGGCCAAGTGTCCATCGACAAACCCTTCATCGACTGGAGCGGCAACTGCGGCAACCTCACCGCGGCCGTTGGAGCCTTTGCCATCAGCAACGGCCTCGTCGAGCCCAGCCGCATTCCCCACAATGGAACCGCCCAGGTGCGAATCTGGCAATGCAACATCCAGAAAACCATCATCGCCCACATTCCCATCACCGATGGTGAAGTACAGGAGACCGGCGATTTTGAACTGGATGGCGTGACCTTTCCGGCCGCGGAAGTGAAAGTGGAATTCATGGATCCGGCCGACGGCGAAGGAGCCATGTTCCCCACCGGCAACGTCGTGGATGACCTCGAAGTGCCGGGGCTCGGCACCCTCAAAGCAACCCTCATCAACGCCGGCATCCCCACCGTGTTCGTTAACGCCGAGGCGATTGGCTACAGCGGGACCGAATTGCAGGATCACATCAACAGCGATCCCCAGGCGCTTGCCATGTTCGAAACCATTCGCGCCCAAGGCGCTTTGCGCATGGGGCTCATCAACAACATCGACGAAGCGGCCCAGCGGCAACACACCCCCAAGGTCGCGTTCGTCGCAAAACCCCAGGGCTACACCGCCTCCAGCGGCAAAGCGGTTGCCCCCGAAGACATCGACCTGCTGGTGCGCGCGCTCTCCATGGGCAAACTGCACCACGCCATGATGGGCACGGCGGCGGTGGCCATTGGTATTGCCGCGGCGGTGCCGGGTACCCTGGTGAACCTGGCTGCCGGCGGTGGCGAGCGTAAGTCCGTGTGCTTCGGACACCCGAGCGGGACACTGACCGTGGGTGGAGAAGTTGCACGGGTCGATGGCCAGTGGACGGCTGTAAAGGCCGGCATGAGTCGCAGCGCGCGAGTTCTGATGGAAGGCTGGGTGCGGGTTCCAGCGTAGCTTCAGCTTCGAGACCGAACTGCTCCTGTAATGCGGTGCCGTGGGAAAGCTGCACACGAAGTCACCGTGGTGCGCGATGTGTAGGTTGGGTTAGGCGCAGCCGTAACCCAACACAAATCCCCGTGAGCACCGAGCCACGGGTACTTACGACATCTCCCGAGCCCCATCCCGCTCCCAAGCGGATTGAGACCCACGAATCAAAATGCTGGCGGTTCGCTGAACAAAAAAAAGGCTGCGCGAGGCAGCCTGAAGCGAGTCCAATCCATGGGTATTGTTGCGGCGGCTTATTCCCTGTCGCCTGGTAGAAGGTGGATTCCGGCTAGAAGGACCACTTGAAGTCGAGACCGACGCTGGTGCCCACTTCCTCTTCGATGGCCGTAACCGACCCCTGAGTGAACTCCCGCTCCTCGCCGAGCAGGTTTTGCACTTTGAGCTTCACGCTCGCCTGCTCCGTGGGGTAGAAGGAGTACACCAGGTCCAGGGAGTGGAAAGGCTCCTCAAAGGTGTCCGGGTTCGGCTGGCGGCCACCGGAGAAAATGCGATCACCGAATACGTTGTAAACCGCGGACACGGAATGCAGCCCGTCGGCCGAGTCGTAACCGAGTTGCGCGTTGACCACATACTCGGAGTGGCCGGTCATGCGGCGGGTGCGGCTGGTCTGGGCGCTGTCTCCTCCAAAGTCGATCTCCGAATCGCTGAGCACTACGTTACCGGTGAGGAAAAATCCTCTCCCCAGCTCTTTCAGACCTTCCAACTCGATACCGTACACTGCACCGGATTCGGCATTCAGAAAACTGAGCACGTCGATATCCTGCGCGCCGGCGAGTTCGATCTGCTCGATCGGGTCGGTGATGTCCTTGTAGAACAATGAGGCGGTCAGGTTGCTTCCGTCCCCGTAGTAGAACTCGGCACGCAGATCGATGTGATCCACTTCCGCCACGTCCAGGTTGCGATTGCCCACCACCCGCTTGTTAAGTTCCGGGTCCAGGTACATGACGTCGCTCACTTCCCGGAGGTCCGGGCGTACGACGGTTTTCCCGTAGCCGAATCGGATCTGGTAGTCATCCGCATTCAGAAGATCGTGACCCATGTAGGTGACCGCGATGGAGGGATAGAAGTCGTCTTCCTGAAACGCATAGGTCTGATTGGGGTCCTGCATGGCTTCGATGACGCGCTTCATGGACTCCCCGCTGTAATCCAGCAAGTCCAGCGGAATGGGTCCGCCCCGCTTGAAGTCCTCCCAGCGAAAACCTGCAGTGAGACGCCAGGTGTGGTCGAGAGTCAGGTCGACGGTGCCGTGGTATGCCTGAACCGTTTCGGCCGCGATATAGCTTTCGGTGCCGAACTGGGAGCCCATGGTGAGATAGAAGCCATTGGCGGGATCTGAGAGACGGTCATTACCCAGAACCTCCGACGGCAGCCCAACCCGGTCGGCCGAAGACGTTGCGTTGATGTTGGCTGTGTAGCCGTAATACTCCCGCGACTTCGTGGTATCCAGATAGCCCCCTGATACAGTCCCGAATACTCGATCGAACTCGAAGGGCACTGACACAGTGAAGCCGCCGCTTTCCATCTCATCTTCCAACTCGAGGAAGCTGAACTGGGAGCTGGTGCCCACGTTGAGACTGGTCCTCAGGACCTGTCCCGTAGAGGGATCGATGCTGTTGGATGCCTGCACTGTAACCGCGTTGGGCACCTCGGTGCTGGCGGTTGCATCCGAGTAGATCCAGTTTACGTCAATGGCCTGGACAAAGTCCGGCAGATGCAGGGCTCCAAAATCCCCGTCTTCGAACCGGTGCTCACCGATCAGCTGGTTGACCATCAGCTCGCGTTTTTCCAGGCGGGATGAATAGGTTTTCCGTTGCTGCCCATCGGCGAGGACGAAGTCGTTGTTCTGGGACAGGATAATGGAGCTCTGGTCTTCGTCGTTCTGGAGCAGGTAGCTATTGGTGCTGAGGTAGTGTTTGTCCTGATAATTGACCCCGAAGTTCAGAGCCGCGGTCTGGTTCTCCTCCTTGACGGTGCGGGCTTCCACTTCGTACTCGATGCCGGGGAAGGCCCAGTCCCGTTCGACCTGATCGCGGTTGCGGGTCTGGCTCTTCTGATTGAAGTTGGCGAGCAAGCCGATCTCCCAGTCATCATTCACCAGCCAGGAATTGCCGGCACTGATGGAGCCGTTCATGTCTGGATCCAGCGACTCTTCGCTCAGGTCGATCCCGCGGTCAAGGGAAAGCATCAAGTCCCGGTTGTCCGGCGCGTTCTGAAGGTTGCCCTGATTGGGGGCCAGAGCACCGGCAATGGCTCCCGGGAGATCGCCGTTATCACCCAGAGTCTTCAGACCCTTGTCGGAATAGTTGCTGTCCCAGCCGGTACCGAAGCTCACATTGAACACCGGGCCATTGGGAACACCCCGGGTCCGGATGTCGATGTTGCCGCCGCCAAACGCGGCCGGCTGGTCCGGCGAATACGCTTTGTGCACTTTCACGGAGCTCAGGATCGAAGTGGGGAACAGGTCGAGCGGAATCACGTTGCGACTGAGCTCTGGGGACGGTACATGGGCACCATTGAGGGTGGTGCTGGAGTAACGTTCGCCGAGCCCGCGCACATAGACATATTGGCCGCCGATAAGCGTCAGACCGGTTACCCGGCGCAGCGCCGCGGCGACATCGGAATCGCCCACCCGCACGATCTGATCCACTCCCAGGATTTCCGCCGAGAAGGGCTGCTCCATGCGCTCCATCACCAACTCCGCAGCGCTGTCTTTCAAACGCGTGGTGACCACGATCTCTTCAATGGCGGGGCCGGCAACTGTGGGCCGCGGTGTGTCGACCGGGTTGTTTGCCTCCTGAGCGGAAGCGCCCGCGCTGAGGCCGGCAGCAATAACAGAATAAGCGACGGCAAGTGCCAGCTCCTTGCGTCTGAATGTGGCTGGGTTCATTGTGCGTTACCTTAAGAGAGTTCTGTAGATGTGGGCAGGTCCGGTCGCCCAACGGGGTAAGGCGCTTGCGCGCCTTACCCCAGGGCAGAGCAAAGTCCGCTTACAGGCCTGTGGTCCAGCCGGCGACCCAATCGTCGTCCGCGCTTATCGCACCGATGAAGTCAACGGCTTCGAAGAAGCTGCTGCTTCCGCCACTGCCTTCGGCCGGCGCGGCATCGGGGGCGAACGAGTCCTGGAGTTGGCTGACGTCGTAGGGGATTACCGCGATCGAACCGTCGGCATCGCTCATGGAAGCCGCGGTGACGTATGCCGTGGGTGCACTGGAGCTCAGCCCATCGATGACGGTGGCGGGCAGATTGGCGTTCACGTTATCCGTAGTCCACCAAGCAGCGATGTCAAAGGTGGGGCTGTCGGCGGAGTCGAACTTGAAGGGCTCTCCGCAGGCCACGACGTTGCTGCGGGCCACTGAGTAACCATCCGATTCCACGCCCTGGGCCGTCAGCGGTTGATTGATTTCCACGCACTCGTGACTGGCCATGGCGTCAGCGTTGGACGTAATCACAGAGTTGTACAGTTCGAAGAACGCCCCTTCCCGGAACAGTACCCCTTCGGAGCTACCCTTGGAGGTGGCAAAAGTCCCTTCGTCCTGGGCCACATTGGAGGTGATGCAGGTCATGTTGGAAACGCGACCCTTGGTGAAGGGCTGTTTGGCGTTATCGCTGCCGTTGTTGTCCGCTTCGATGCAGCGGTTGGAGCCGGAGGTGTGGACGATCAGTGCGTACTGAACGTTACCTTGCCAGCCTTCGGAGAAGTCCAGTGAGTCATCGCCAACGTTCACGGCAACCACATTCTTCAGGTTAACAGCGCCACCGAACATCTCGAAGCCATCGTCCTGGGTCGTGTAGGTCTGAACGTATTCGATGGTCGTGCCGGAGCCCACGCCGTTCAGGGTCAGGCCGTTCAGCTCGTCACCGTCCACCACCTCGAAGCCAGCGTGGCGGATCTGCACGTACCGCATCACACCGGAGCTTTCTTCGTTATTGTTGCCGCCGTAGGTGGCCGGCTTGCCTTCAGCAGTAACGTGGCAGTTGTTATCGCTGATTTCGGCCAGGGTGCACTTGTTGGTCTGGCCGTTGCCGTTGATCTGAACACCGCCCCAGAGGCCGCGGTCCCCTTCGTTGGCCGCGCCATCCACCAGGTCCTTCTCACCACTGAAGATGATGGGTGCCTCTGCCGAGCCTTCCGCGAAAATCTGCGAGCCGCGGGCTACGCGCACGTAATCGTCCGAACTGGTGAACGCGATCAACGCGCCCCCTTCGATTTCGACTTTGGCCCCTTCACCTTCCTGAGGCACCGGCGTTCCGCCCTGGGCATCCGCTTCGGTGACATCGGAACCGATGAACAGGCTGTCGTGGAACAGGTGCACACCGCCATTATCCAGCGCCGGAACAAACATGGTGCCTTCACTCAGAGGGTTGGCTTCGCCCACGAAGGCCGACAGGTACTCACAGTTTCCGCTCTCCTGGTCGAACTGACCGTGAACCACCGCGTCGCCCTCCGCGTAGTACGCGCAGGGGCCGGTGTAGTCGCCGCTGGTGCCGCCATCGTTGTTGTCATTGCCGCCACCCGAATTGGCGGGCGGGTTGGTAACTGTTGTGGGAGCCAGAGTGATTCCGTCGTCGCTTCCGCAGCCAACCAGCGTCGCCGCCAGCACGCTGATGCTGATCATGGTTTTAATCTTCATTGTGAGTATGAACTCCTATTAACGAGTAGAGCCTTAAATTCGCATCCGGTATGGACCTGTGCAGCGTGCGAAACACTAAGCCATCAATATTTCAGGAGCGTTGCGGAGATGTTGCAGTGGGATTGCGTACGGATGACAGAAACATGACAGCGGAGGGCGAAAAACGCGGGATGAGCAGGCCGACGGCGGAACGGACCAAAAGCGCGAACGCGGAACAGCAAGGCGGAACGCGGAGCAAAAAAAAGCCCGGCGGGAGTGGCTCCGGCCGGGCTCGATGGGGTCAGAAGCTGAACGCTTCGGGTGCCTTCTGGATCAATCTCCGTCGACGATGCTCACGATGAAGAGCAAGTCGCCGCTGGAGACCTGTTGGCCATTGGCTACGTTGATGTGCTCGATGCGGTACTTCTTGCTGGCGGGATAAAGCTCCGCACCACTGCGATTGTACTGACCGAGGGAAACCTGGCTGAACATCTTCATGGCTTCCATCAGAGCCAGGGTCTGGCTGGTGGTCACGATATCGCCCTGCTTCACAAAGTCCGGATCGGACGGCGAGGAGGCGCTGTAGAAGATGCCCGAGGATTGGGCAAAAACCTTCAGCTCCTGGCTGTCCTTCACGCGGATGGAGTCGGTATCGAGGGCCGCAGCCGCGTCGCTGCGTGCCGCGTCCTCGATTTCCTTGATCAAGTCCTCGGCGTCCAGAGTGGCCATGAACTTGGGCAGATAGTTGGTATCGTAGTCTCCGCCACGGAAGGTCGGGTCCTTGAGGATCCGCTTGAGCAGCGGGATGTTCGTCGGGATACCTTCGATGACCACGGAATCCAGGTAGTCGTGCAACTTGTCGACCACGTCTTCCCGGCTTTCGCCACGCATGATCACCTGGGCGATCAGGCTGTCGTAGAACGGCGATATTTCCATGTCGGTTGCGGCAATGGAGATCAGCTCCACGTCATCGCGCTCGGGCATTACGCAGTTGAGGATCTTGCCCGGGTTGGGAACCAGTTGCATATCGCCGTCGCTGTCCACCGCCACTTTTTCCGCAGTGACACGAACCTCGATGGCGTAGCCCTTCTCTTGGGGCTGCATGTTTTCAATGCTTTCGCCGGAGGCGATGTCGAACTGGGCCTTCACGATGTCCACGCCGGAGGTGGCCTCCGTAACCGGGTGCTCCACCTGCAGACGGGTATTCATTTCCATGAAGTACACGGCGTTCGCTTCCAGGTCGTAGATGTACTCCACAGTTCCTGCGCCCATGTAGTCCACCTTGTCGGCGATGCGCAGGGTGTATTCCATCACCTTGTCTTTCAGCTCCTGGGGAAGCAGGGTGGAGCCGGACTCCTCCACAACCTTCTGGTTGTTGCGCTGTACGGAGCAGTCGCGCAGGCCGAGGACGCGCGCATTACCGTATTTGTCACGCAGGAGCTGCACCTCGATGTGGCGCATGGAGGTGACAAATTTCTCCAGGTACAGGTCGCCGTTACCGAAGGCGGAGCGCGCTTCGGTGCTGATCATGGTGTAGTACTTGTACATGTCGGCCGGCGAACGCACCACCTGGATGCCCTTGCCGCCACCACCGTGAACCGCTTTCAGCAGAACCGGGTAGCCGATGGTATCGGCAATGTTGGCCGCCTGCTCGGCGCTCACCAGAATGCCATGGCTGCCCGGAACCACAGGGACATCGCACTCCTGGACCGTCTGAATCGCGTTCGACTTGTTGCCCATGGTCATCATGCTGTACGCACTGGGACCGATGAAGTTGACGTTGTGGTTTACGCACAGATTGGCAAACTGCGGTGTTTCGGACAGAAAGCCGATGCCGGGGTGCAGTGAGTCCACCTGCTCGTACTCCGCAACCTGCAGAATGGAGTGGGCGTTCAGGTAACTCTCGTCCGAAGAATTGCCACCGAGGCATACCAGGCGATCCCGCGGCTGCAGCATTTTCGCCGGTACCGCATTCATGTCCGGGTCCGAGGCCACCAGTACCACCTGCAGGTCGCTGTGGTGGGCTTTGCGAATCAGTTTGACGGCGGTACAGCCGCGGGCGTGAACCAGTACCTTCCTGACCGGCTTCATCAGGGCCTTCGGGTCCACCATCAGCTCCACGTCTTCCACGGGCGCGCTGGGGAGAACCTTGGTGAAGGTGTTCTCGATGATTTCTTCCACCGACAGGTGTGGAACCGGAATGCTCTGATCGATCTCCCGCAGCTTTGTATCCAGGTCCGGGGCGAAGGGATGCTTCACCAGGCCGGCCATGGACTCCGGGTTACTGGAGAGGTAGTTGGACAGTGTGGAGGTGGACGGCAGGTAGGCCGGCACCACCATCTGGCCTGCAAACGGCATATTACAGCCGGAGAAATAATAGGTCTGAACCAGCGGGTGGGTGACGAAGCTCGCCTGGGCGCCCCCGGTGCAGTCACCGAAACCGAAGATCACCACGGGCAGATCGTTGTCCACCACAAAGCGGGTGAGGCGGTCGTTCACCGCCGACATGGAGAACAGGGACGCGGCTCCTTCCTTGGTCTGCATGCCGCCGGAACTGATGAAGCAGACCACGGGCAACTGTTGCTTCGCACACTCAACCAGCAGATGGCAGAATTTCTCCGCGCTGGCCATGTCGAAGGCGCCCGCCTGGAAGGACACGTTTGAAACCGCAATCCCCACCCGGTTTGCTCCCTTGCTGTCGGAACGGGCATACCGGGCGAGACCGGTGACCAGGCCAGAGGGGCGCATGTTTTTTTCGATGGCCGTCTCGATGGCCTGGCGGAAACCGGGGAAGTTCACCGGGTTGGAGCTGGCCTTGTCCGCATCCAGTTCGATGAAGTCGGTGAAGAAGTGATTGATGATGGTGTCCGGGGCGAGTTTGGTCTCCCGTTTTACGTCGTCCAGCAGACGCTGGATGAGCAGGTCGCGATAACCCATCACCAACCGGTTCCAGAAGTCCTTGCGACGACCGATGCGCACCGGGTTGATGGCGCCCTTGAAGCTGCCATCGCTTTCGCTCGCATAGTATTCGGGCAGCAGGTTCTCGAAGAAGTAGGTGAGAATCACGAACAGACTGTCGTTCATCTGCGGGAAGCCGATTCCCTTCCATTCTTCTACCTTCACCAGCAGCTCGCCACGATTGCGCTGGGCCGCAAAATATTGCAGCCAGGTTTCGAAACGCTGTTTGCTGGCGGTGGTTTCCGCACCCTGATCGTCGCTGAGCTTGAGGACTGTGGCCAGTGAGCTGTCCAGCAGCTTGCCCACGGACTCCTTGGCCAGGCCCTTGGTGTCCATTGCTTCTTTGGCGATGGAAGGAAGGTTTGCGACCACGGTGTTGTAGAGCGCATCGAAAATCAGCACGTTCTGGCACTGCTCGATGAAATCCTGACGCAGCTCTTCGTGGAGAACCACGTCCAGGATGGTCATGTCTGTGAGCGCCGGCCAGGTGCTGGTGGACGGCATCTCCTTTTCATCCTCGAGCAACTTGATCAGCTCGTTGAAGTTGTGGGCGGCGCTGTTTTTCCAGCGGTTGTACAGAGAGAAGCTCAGGTTGAACAGCAGGGCCTGTTTGGCCCGTTCATATTTTTCTTTCGGTTCACCCAGCAGGAACCGGGTAACGGTGTTGCGCTCCTCATCCACATGCTCACGTCGGCTCGTGAAATTCTTCCAGGCCTTGGCAAGCCCGTCGTCGTAAACGAGCTTGTCCGGATTTTCGATCCAGGCGGCGAACATGCGGGCCTGTTCGTGGGCCAGACGCGCTTGCAGGTCGCCCTGTGGAAGGGTCAGCTTGGACAGCCGGCCATACTCGTTGCTGGAGATGGAATGAATCCGGCCCCGCAGGCGCAGGTAGCGCATATAGCGATAGCACAGACCGAAGATGTTCGGTTGGATCGTGGGGCTGCGCACCAGATTCATCGAGGAGTTCTTCACCAGCGCCTGCTGATAAGGCGTCGGGTGGAGGTAGCGATCGAGATTACGCTGATAATGCTGGAACAGGTCGGGAGTCTGGTCCACGAAATCCAGCGCGGCTTTCTCGATGGCCTCGATGCTGGCAATCATGGCCTTCTGCAGGTTGTGCTGGCGCTCGTCCGTGTCTTCGGGCGAGTAATCCACAATACCGTCGATGCAGCCAAGAGACAGAAGCTCTTCGGGCGATACGCCCACTTCCTTGGCGCATTCCTGCCAGGAGAGGCCGAACTTGCGCGCAATACTTTGCAGGCCCTGAGGCTGGATAGTGTTGAAGATGCCGTCGCGGACGGACAGCAGAATGTTGGCGGCAGCCAGCGGAATGGCTCCACCGGAATAGCCGACACCGACTACGATGCCCACAGTGGGCACGTCCACAGCGGTGCTTTCGGTGATCATTCGTGAAATGCTGTGGGCCTGGTTGTTGCGGTTGGCAATCTCCCCGGCGTCGGCCCCGGGAGTGTCGATCAGGTAGACGATGGGCAGCGCCAGGTCTGAAAAGCGGCGGATGGTTTCGCTCGCGAGCAGGTGATGCTCCGGCATCCACGCGCCGTTGGCGGAAGAGCGCTCCTGGGCGATGATACCGATGCGGCGTTTGCCGGTGCTGAACTCCAGCTCGATCTCAACGCTGTAGAAGGGACCTTTTTCCTGGGTGGTGATGATCTTGCCATTCAGGCGGCTGATGATTTCCTTGGCTCCGGGCCGCTTGGTGTGCTGGGCCGGTTGCACAACCTCGGCAACGTAGCTGTCCACGTCCAGCTTCTGCAGTTGCTTCAGTCGCGACTTGACCTTGCGCTCTTCCACCAAACCGCCCAGGTGTTTACCAAAGGAGAGCGGGTTCTGCTCGGGAAAGAGGGAGAAATCAGAGGCCAGATGTTCGGCCTGGATAAACAGGTCGTCGACGTTGCTTGCAGTATCAAGTGGCGTTTTTGCGGTCATAGCTTCTCTCAGTTCGTGCTTTTCCACGGGAGTTGTCGTTGTTCCGGGTCAAAAGCTTCTGTGTGGCGCATCCGGCAATCAGCTGGGGATTGCAGGGGGCGCTTATTATTTGCCAAATGGATCTCCGACCCTGGAGAAAACAGCCGAAATGTGACGATCGTCCCATTTGTGGGCCGCCGGTCAGCGGCGAGCGCCGAGCCTCTCCACCAGCCCTGCCTGGCTCTTCCTCATGGTTGGCGGGTTTTTTGACCGAGGGTCCGCAATTATCCTCGATTTTGGACCCTGTGGTACCATCCGACAGTTGAACGCTTTGTTCCAAATATGAAACGCCGGCCCGTATGTTGCTCGCCAGCGGAGGACTCCCATGCAGCTCGACCTCAACGCAATGATGCTTTTCGCCAAGGTTGTGGAAGCGCAAAGCTATTCACAGGCCGCGCGGGACGCGGGGATTCCCAAGTCCACCATCAGCCGCAAGATTTCCCAGATGGAAGAGAGCCTGGGGGTACGCCTGCTGCAGCGCAACAGTCGGCAACTGCGGCTCACCCAGGTGGGGCGCGAGGTCTACGACAACTGCGTCAACATTCTGCGCGAGGTGCAGTCGGTCCACGCCACCATCGAGAATGCGCGAGAGGAAGTTACCGGCAGCCTCAAGGTGGTCTTGCCCATCGCCTTCAACCAGGAGGTCATGGCGGCCCTGTGCTCCGGCTTTCTGAAGCTGCATCCCAAGGTGGATCTGGAGGTGCAATTTAGCGATGGCGAGATCGACCTGATCGGACAGAACTGCGATATCGCCGTTATGTTCGGTCCGCTGGCCAGTTCCGATCTTGTGGCGCGGCTGCTGTTCGAACGCTCCCTGGTGCTGGTGGCAAGCCCGTCATATATCCGGGCCCAGGGTGAGCCGCGCTGTGTGGAGGACCTCAAGGACCACTACGGCCTGATGCTGGGCAGTTCCCGGTCCGCGCCCATCTGGCCCCTGGGTTCGGGAGCCGACAAGCGTCTGGTGAGCTTTCGGCCCCGCGCGTGGGCCAACAGCTCCGCCGCCATCAAGCAGATGGCGAAAGACGGCCTGGGCATCGCGCTGATGACCCGGACCCAGTGCCGGGGCGAAATCCAGAGCGGCGAGCTGCAGCCCCTGTTGCCGGACCTTCCAATCGAGCCCATCAAGGCCTACGGTCTTTATTCCAGCCGCTACCAACTCGCGCCGAAAATCTCCCGGTTTCTGGACTATTTTGCCAAGCACATCGATAAGCAGGAGATGTCCTATCCCCTGCAGTTGTCTCCCCTGCGGGCAGTCCCCAGCAAGGCGTAAGGCGGGATCTGTTGGGTTACGGCTTTCAGCCTAACCCAACCTACACGGTTCGTCGCAAAGGTGCCGGTTCCTGCCACCGTAGGTTGGGTTAGCGAAGCGTAACCCAACATGGGCCTGGCCATGTCGACAAACCACAACTGCGCGTCACTGTTGGGTTACGGCTTTCAGCCTAACCCAACCTACACGGTTCGTCGCAAAGGTGCCGGTTCCTGCCGCCGTAGGTTGGGTTAGCGAAGCGTAACCCAACATGGGCCTGGCCATGGCGACAAACCACAACTGTGGGTCACTGTTGGGTTATGGCTTTCAGCCTAACCCAACCTACACGGTCCGCCGCACTGGAGTGCCGGTTTCTGCCACCGTAGGTTGGGTTAGCGAAGCGTAACCCAACAAAAGTCCGCCCCTTCCGGTCTACTTGAATGCGTCAGCCCGGTTCTTGATGGCCCGGGTCAGCCAGGGGCTGATCAGCAGCAGAATCGCTCCCGCCCCGACCCCGATATACAACATGGATGTGAAGAAATCGCCGTAGATGTTTACGGCCGCTGCAAGGTCAAAGCTTGCGTCCGGCGCGATGTCGATGGAGGCGAGCTTGGAGAGTTGGGCCGCTACGAATTCCGCGTAGGCCGTGCCCAGGAACCAGGTTCCCATCATCAGCCCCACCACTCGCGGCACCGACAACTGGGTCACGGCCGAGAGACCGATGGGTGACAGGCACAACTCCCCGGTGGTGTGGAAGAAGTAGGCCAGGATCAGCCAGATTGCGGCCACCTTGCCCACATCACCACCGGCGGCGGCAACCTGTGCACCCAGCACCAGAGCGCCGAAACCGATGCCCACCTGAATGATGCCCAGGGCAAACTTCAGCGGAATGGAGGGCTCCTTGCCGCGCTTGCCCAGCCACACCCAGAGGATGGAGAACAGGGGCGCCGTGGTGAAGATGAAGAAGGCGTTGAGCGAACCGAACTGGGAGGCGGTGAAGGTGATTCCGAACATTTCCCGGTCCACCACCCGGTCGGCGAACAAAGTCATGGACGCGGAGGACTGTTCGAACAGGGCCCAGAACACCACCGAGAACAGGATCAGGATCATCAGTACAGTCATGTTCTTTCGCTCCTGGGGTTCACAGCGAAAGAGAATGAAAGCGATGATGCCCACCAGAGCAATGCCCGCCAGACCGTTCAGGGAATACTCCACCCAATGGATGTGCTTCATCATTATCCAGACAATGAAAAGCGCCCCGATGGAGAGCAGATAGATCAGTCGTTCCCGGTTCAGGAAGGGCGCGATGGGCTTGCGCAGCAACTCCGGGTCACTGGGTTCCGCGTGGCCCTGCAGGGTGTCCTGGCCGTAGAGGAAGGTGATCAGCCCGATCAGCATGCCGATGCCGGCGGCTCCGAAGCCATAGCTCCACCCGTAGGTCTCACCCAGCCAGCCGCAGAGCAGGGTAGCGGTAAAGGCACCGATGTTGATGCCCATGTAGAAAATGGTAAAGCCCGCGTCGCGACGGGGATCACCGGGCTCATAGAGCCGGCCGACCACCGTGGAGATGTTGGGTTTGAGGTAGCCCACGCCGACAATGATGAGTGCCAGTGAGAAATAGAAAACACTCAGTGCCTGGGTGTCCTGTACCAGTTTGCCGTCTTCCAGGTAGGCTGCGTGGCCCTCCCAGGCCATGCCCAGATGCCCGAGGCAGAGCAGCAGACCGCCGAACACCACGGATTTGCGCATGCCCAGGTATCGGTCCGCCAGCAAGCCGCCGATTACCGGCATGGCGTAAACCAGGCCCGCGTAGCTGCCGAGTACATCCAGGCCTTCACTGTCCGTGAACAGATGGTACTTGGTCAGATAAAGGAGCAGCAGATACTTCATTCCGTAGAACGAAAAGCGCTCCCACATTTCCGTAAAGAAGCAAACGTACAGGCCCTTGGGGTGGCCCAGGATTTGATCGCTCTTGCGAGGCAGTACCAGGGTGTCTTCGTGGATCATGAGTCTCTCTCAATTATTCTTGCGAGTCGGAATGGCGGGCCGTTCTGAAACGCTATTCTGTAACGCTATAGGGGCAAACTCGATTGTATTATTTTTTTGCAACAGGTCGTATCGATCCGAAGGAACAACAGCCTGCTAGATAATCCTCTTCTCCCGTAGCACGGCAATTTCGTCCTGCGAGTAGCCGAGCTCCGTCATGATCTGGTGTGTGTGCTCGGACAGGGTTGGCGCCCGCCTTTCGACACTGGGATTCGTCCGGGACAGCTTGACGGGAGTGTCCACCACTTTGGGGGTGCGGGGGGTGCCGGGATAGTCCAGATCCTTGAAGGCGCCCACCGCCTGGGCGTGCTCGTCATCCAGAGCCTGTTGCAGATCGTACACCGTGCCCGCGGGCAGTTTGGCCTCCTCGAAGGCGGCCAGCACCTCGGCGGTTGTCCGCTCCAGGCACCAGTGGGCCAGGCGTTCGCTGATAAATTCACCGTTGTCGCCGCGCGAAATGTCGTCCTTGAAGCGCGGATCACTGAGCCAGTGGTCTTCACCCATCAGCCTGGCCCACCGTTCGAACATGGCATTGCCGACGGTCTGAATGAGCACCCAGCCGTCACGGGTTCTGAAGGTGTCTCCCGGGCCGCTGTTCTGCAGCCGGTTCATGGTTCCATGCCGGTTGAGGTCGAGGACGCTTTGTTCGGTGAGAAAGTTGCCCGCAAAGTTCAGGGCGGTGCGATAGAGGGAGGCTTCCACGATCTGGCCCTTGCCAGTCTTTTCCCGTTCCAGGAGGGCCGCCATGGTGCCGTATGCGCTCAGGCTCGCGGTGCCGAAGTCCACGTAGTTGACCGCAGCCTTGACCGGGTGGTCTTCGGGCCCCGTCAGATGCATGTTGCCGGACATGGCCTGGCCGAGGCCGTCAAAGCCGAGGCGGTTGGAGTAGGGGCCGCCGGAACCGAAGGTGGAGATCCAGGTGAGAATGATGTCCGGCTTGATGGCAGTGAGGCTTTCGTAATCAATGCCCATTGCCTTCAGCGTCTGGGGCGGGAGGTTGGCGATCACCACGTCGGCTGTCTTCACCAGGCGCTGCACCACCTCCCTGCCTTCGGGTTTAATCGGGTTCAGTGTCATTCCCAGCTTGTTGCGGCCCATCTGCAGAAAGGCGGCACCGCTGCCATCCTCTGCGACCGGCGAGGTGAAGCGGTCCTCCCCCCCTTCGATGCGCTCGATGCGGATTACTTCCGCACCCATGTCGGCCAGCAGCGCGGCGCAGAACGGCCCCGCAATATAGCGACCGAAGTCCAGCACCCGCACGCCTTCCAGCACTTTGCTCATACAACATCTCTCAGCATTGGAACCGCAAAGCAAAACATTGTAGCGGATTTACCGGGAACCCACAGGCGCCGTCTGGTTTCAACAATCGGTCAATCCCGCCGGGAGCGGACCCGGGCCACCGCGTCCAGCCAGGCCGCATACAGGGCCTCCCGCTGGGCTTCGGGCATGGCGGGGCGGAACTCCCTGTCCAGTTGCCATTGCTGTGCGATCTCATCGAGCGAGCTGAAAACTCCCGCCTGCAGTCCGGCGAGATACGCCGCGCCGAGGGCCGTACTTTCCACGGATTGAGGACGGTCCACCGGTGTGCCGAGAATGTCCGCCAGGAACTGCAGCATCCAGTTGTTGACGGTCATGCCGCCATCGACCCGCAGCACGCTGGTGCTGACTCCATCCCTGGCCATGGTCTCCTGCAGGTCACGGGTCTGATAGCAGACCGACTGCAGACCGGCACTGACGATCTCGGCGATCCCCGTATCCCGGTTCAGGCCCAGAATCGCGCCGCGCGCGTGCGGGTCCCAATGGGGCGCGCCAAGCCCCGTGAAGGCCGGGACTAGAAACACGCCGTGATCGACAGCCACCTGGGCGGCGAGCCCTTCCGATTCCCTGGCGGTGTCGATAAAGCGCAGCGCGTCCCGCAGCCACTGGATGGCCGCACCGGCAACGAAGATGCTGCCTTCAAGGGCATAGCTCACCTTCCCGTCGAGGCGGTAGGCCACGGTACTGAGGAGTTTGTGTTCCGACTTCAGCACCTTGCTGCCGGTGTTTACCACCAGGAAACAGCCGGTGCCATAGGTGCTTTTGGCCATGCCTTCCTGAAAGCAGGCCTGGCCGACCAGCGCGCTTTGCTGGTCGCCGGCCATGGCGAGAATCGGGATTTCCCCTCCGAACCAGTGGTGGCTGGACGAGCCAAAGTCTGCCGCACAGTCGCGAACCTCCGGCATCAGTGCGAGAGGGATGTCGAACAGTCGCAGCAGTTCGTCGTCCCACTCCTGCCGGTGGATGTTGAACAGAGCGGTGCGGGAGGCGTTGGTGGCGTCGGTCTGGTGAAGCCTGCCGTCGCTGAGCTTCCAGAGCAGGTAGCTGTCCACGGTGCCGAAGGCCAGTTCCCCGGCTTTGGCTTTGCGACGGGTGCCGGGTACGTTTTCCAGGATCCAGCGGATCTTGCTCGCGGAAAAATAGGGGTCGATGACCAATCCGGTGCGATCCTGTACCTCGCGCTCGTAGCCCTGCTCCACCAGATCCCGACAGAACGGCTCCGTACGGCGGTCCTGCCAGACGATGGCGTTGTAAACCGGCTCGCCCGTGGAACGGTCCCAGACGAGAGTGGTTTCCCGCTGGTTGGTGATGCCGATGCCGGCGATGTCAGCGGGGCGAAGACCGGATTTTTCCAGGGCTTCGGTGACGGTATGGTGCACCGAGGCCCAGATCTCGGCGGGGTCGTGTTCCACCCAGCCGTCCTTCGGAAAGTGCTGGGGAAACTCCTGTTGAGCGACGGTGAGCTGACTGCTCTCCGTGTCGAAGATCAGGGCGCGGGAACTGGTGGTCCCCTGGTCGATCGCAAGTAGATAGGCCATTGGCAACCTGCTGGTCAATTGTTGTTATTACTTCAGGTCACCGCCAGTTTGTCGTAGCGGCGATCCCAGCTCTTGAAGCGCTTGCGGCAATAAAAACATTCGGGTCGGCGTAGTCGCGAAAGTACAGCTCACTGCTGTCCTCCACGCTGATGTCCTGCTCGCAGTGATCGTTGCTGTCCGACAGAGCGGGCATGGTAGCAGCGGCTCAATCGGAGTCAACGCAGGGACCTTCAGATCCCCCGCCACAATCGGCAGTTGTTGAGCTTTACCATCCAATTAATAATAAGTATCATTTGCAAGAACATCCGACTCTTATTCCCGAGGGCACCATGAAGCGATTCCTCAGCAGTATGTTGCTAATCACGGCCTGTGCCGCGTTCCAGGCCAGCCCGGCCTACGCAAACGGGGAAATCGGCGAGCACGTCAACGACCTCGAGGCGCACATCGACGATTACACCGGCGAAGTCCGCTGGTTCCTGGACGAAGCCGACACCATTGTCGACCGTTACGAATCCAAACCGGAGTCCGCCGATCCCGCCAAGCTGATTGAGAACTGGGAGGCCGTGGATTTTCACGCCGCGATTGAAACCAGTTTCGTCCCCGTCTACGCGTCGATCTGGCAGGGCATCTTCGGCGTCCACGACGGCATCAAGCAGGGCAAGCCGGTCGCGGAAGTCCGCGAACAGCAGCAGGCGCTCGAAGAAGCCATGTGGCAGGCCCTTGGTGCTGTGAAGCTTGCGGCCAAATATCAGGCGGAACAGCCGGTTGCCTCGGACACTTCCCTCGCCGCCGATCCGGTTGCCACCTTGAGTGAAGTGAGGGAGCAGCTGGACCGCGTGGTCGCCAAGTACGCGGAGCGGGATCTTGAAGCCGCTACCTCCATCGTTCACGATACCTACGCCACCCGTTTCGAAGGTGTTGAAGGGGCTCTCATCGAGCAGGATGCGGCTCTGGTGGAGGACCTTGAGAAAGATTTCAATGTGACACTGCCCCTGCGTATCGAGGGTGGCAAGGTGCCTGTGGCCGAAGTGAAAAGCGTGGTGGAGGCGATGCAGGTCAAACTGGAGCGAGCTCAGGCCCTCCTGCGGGAGGCCGAGCAGAATCGCCGGAGCGTATTCTAAGGTGCGCCGCCGCAACTTCCTTCAGATTCTCGCTGCCGCGGGGGCGCTGGGCGCGCTCCCGCCGGCTGCACTGCGCGCGCTCGCAGATGAGGGCGCAGGCGTGTCGGTAGAGCAGTTACCGCCGCTCGAGGGGGATCTGACCCTTTATCTTGGCCGGGGCGAAGGCGGCCTCTATGAGAATGTCCTCGAAGCCATTCGCCAGCGCAATCCCAAGCTGAACCTGCGGGTGCGCACCGGCCCGACCGCCGCTCTCGCCAACACCATTGTCGCGGAAGCCCGCGCCGGAATCAGCCGGGCGGATCTCTTCTGGGCCGTGGATTCGGGAGCGCTCGGCCTGGTTGCAGAAGAAGGCGGCGGCCATGTTCTGCCGGAAGATATCACCGGGCAATTCGATCCGCTGTTCAGCTATCCGAAGTGGGCGCCGGTCTCGGGGCGCATCCGCACACTGCCATTCAACACCGAACGTCTGACAGCCGACCGGGTGCCCGACGATATCATGGCTCTGGCGGACAGTGATCTGTCGGTTGGCTGGGCGCCCGCCTACGCGGCCTTCCAGTCCTTTATCACCGCCATGCGGCTGCTGGAGGGCGAACAGGCTACCGGCGACTGGCTGCGGGCCGTCAGCCGCCGCGCCCGTAATTACGCGGGCGAGCTGGGGGTGGTTATGGGCGTGGAAAGGGGGGAGGTCGACCTCGGTTTTGCCAACCACTATTACACATTGCGCCTCAAGTCCGGCAAGCCTGACGCGAAAGTGGATCTGGCCTTCACCGAGAAGGATGCGGGCTGTCTGTTGAATGCTTCCGGCGTGATGGCTCTCAGTCCCAGTGACACTGCGATTAATTTCATCCGCTATCTGCTCACTCGCGAGGTGCAGTCCTATCTCGCCACCGAAGCCTACGAGATCCCGATGGCTCGCGGTATGGGCATGCCCCCGGGTCTGCCTCCCCGCGACAGTATTCACCCGCCCGACATCAATCTCACACGACTGGCCGACCTGAGACCCACACTGGACCTCATGCGTGACGTTGGCGTCCTATGAGGCGCTGGCCACTGTCCTATCCCTGGGCCGCGCTGATCGCGGCCGCAGCCCTGCTTCCGGTCGCCGTCCTGGTGGACCTGGGCTGGGAGGCCACGGGCGTTTTCAGCGCCCGCACCCTCGGTGTTCTTGCCAACACACTGCTGTTGACTGGCTTGACCGCACTTGGCGCGACCCTGCTCGGTGTTCCTCTGGCCCTTCTGGCCGCTTATGTGGAGTTGCCCTGGCGACGTCTGTGGCTTATCGCCCTTGCGGCGCCGCTGGCGATGCCGAGCTACATCGGCGCATTTACCTTCTACGCGGCCTTCGGTCCCGGCGGGGAAATCGAGAATCTTCTGGGTATCGTTACACCGCGGCTGGATGGATTGGCCGGCGCGACGCTGGTGATGACCCTCTACACTTATCCGTTTGTACTATTGACTACGCGGGCGTCCCTGCGGGGGCTCGATGGCAGTCTCGTGGATGCTGCGCGGACCCTGGGCCTCTCGCTTCCCAAGAGCCTGTGGCGTGTGGTGTTGCCGCGGGTGCGCAACGGCATTGCTGCCGGCGCCCTGCTCTCGGCCCTGTACACCCTTTCCGACTTCGGAACGCCGGCGATCATGCGGGTGGATACCTTCACCCGGGTGATTTTCGTGGAATACAATGCCTTCGGCCTCACCCAGGCGGCGATGCTCTCGCTGCAGTTGCTGGTCATCGTGGTTCTGGTGCTGTTCCTGGAAACACGGGTCGGCAGCACTCACGAACGCCCGGGCCGACCGTTGTCGCTGTGGCCGGGTAAGCCTCTGGTGGCGGGGGCATTTGGAGCACTTGGGCTGGTGTTCGGTCTCGCGGTCGGCCTGCCGCTCCTGATCTTCGGAGTCTGGTTGTGGCGCGAGGGCGCCGGCGATTTCGAGCTGGGCTATGCCTGGAATTCCGCAAAGGCCTCGCTGCTGGCGGCTCTGGTGGCTCTGGTGCTCGCCGTGCCTGTGGCTCACGCGGCAATTGCCGGGCGGGCCGGTCGGTTGATGGAGCGGATCACCTATCTGGGGTTTGGTGTGCCCGGGATTGTGCTGGGTACGGCGCTGGTCTACGTGGGCTTGCGCCTGCCCGTCTTGTACCAGACCCTTGCCTTGCTCGTGGTTGCGTATGTATTCCGTTTTCTGCCCCTGGCCGTGGGTTCGGTGCGGTCCACGGCGGAACGGCTCGACCCGAGCCTGGTCCAGGCCGCCCGAACCCTGGGGGCGTCCTCCCGCGAAGCGTTCTGGCGCATTACAATGCCGCTCACCCTTCGGGGGCTGATTGCGGGCGGCGCCCTGGTGTTTCTGGAGGCCATGCGGGAACTGCCGGCAACTCTGCTGCTGCGGCCGACCGATTTCGAGACCCTGGCCACCTATCTGTGGCAGGTCTACGAGGCGGGTTACTTCGGCCGTGCCGCGGTACCTGGGCTGCTGCTGGTGGTGATTTCCGGGTTTGGGCTGGCCCTCATGCTCAGCGGTGAGCGGCGCGCCGAGATGGGTGTACTGAAAGACGAGAACCTTTGATGTTGGAAATACGGAATCTCTGCGTAACCTATGGTCGGACCCCGGTGGTTGAAGACGTCAGCCTGACGCTGGGCGCCGATGAGATTCTGATGCTGGTGGGTCCCACCGGCTGCGGTAAAACCACCATACTTCGCGCCATCGCCGGCCTGGTCCCGATCAGTTCGGGCGAGATCCGGCTGGGTGAGCTGCATATCGATGCGCAGCGTATGGTGCCCCCCGAGAAGCGCAACGTGGGCATGGTCTTCCAGGACTTCGCTCTGTTCCCCCACATGACCGTGGAGCAGAACGTGGCGTTCCGCCTGGCCGACAAAACGCCGGCGGACCATTGGCTGCGCTTGCTTGGCCTGGAACCCCTGCGCCGGGTGATGCCGGGGAATCTGTCCGGGGGGCAGAAGCAGCGGGTGGCGCTGGCGCGTTCCCTGGCCCACAAACCCGCCCTGATATTGCTCGACGAGCCCTTGTCCAACCTGGATGCCGCACTCAAGGACAGTCTGCGCTGGGAAATCCGCGAGGCATTGAAAACCGCCGGCGTGCCCGCAATCTGGGTGACCCACGACCAGGAGGAGGCCCTGTCGGTGGGCGATCGGGTGGGCATACTCAACGGGGGCCACCTCGAGCAGTTGGACCCACCGGAAACCTGCTTCTGTGAACCCGTCAGCCGCTTCGTTGCGCGCTTCCTTGGTGAGGCCGCCTTCCTTCCCGGCCGCCTGGAGGAGCATGTGGTGCACACCGCCATCGGCGCCGCTCCGGCCACGCCGATGGATGGCGCGAGCGGGGAGGTGGACTTGCTGGTGAGGCCCGACGATCTGTCGATCAAGTCCTCGGCGACCGGCAATGCCCGCGTTGAACGAAACCGGTATGAAGGAGGCTCGCGCCTCTATGCGGTGCGCCTGAATGACGGTCCGCTCGTGGAAGTCCGCGCGAGCCATGAAACTCACTTTCAGGTCGGCGATCGGGTCGCCCTGAGCATCACCACCACACACCCGCTGGCGGCGTTCAAGCGCGACGCCTAGACCTCGCGTACCACTGAGGCCCCGTTCCCTGCGGGAAAGCTGCGGTCGCCCCTCCAATCTGCCGCCCGTCCGCCATTTGTCGGATGGCGGTTCCCTTTGCTCCTGACGCGCCGTATTCTACGTGCCCGGTTGTTGATTTACCCGTCGAACGACAGCAACACGTCAGCGAAAACCCTTGCTGCCTGGTGCTCCACAGGATCTCCTGCCGGAACCAGCCCAAAGATGGGTCCGACTCCATTTGTGATCGGGACAGGCTTCGTCGCCGGCGTGCTCGAATCTGCGCGTGTCGCTGCCAAGTCCGTGGAAGTCTTGACGACAAGGATGTGTGAGGCAACAGGATGATCGAAATCAGACCCAATTACCGCGAGGTAATGGCCTATCAGATCTACAGCGCCGTAGGATTTCTTGTGGCGCCTTTCTCGGTCTGGGCTCTGGCCCGCGGCCAATATCTTCTCGCCGTCCCGCCGCTGGCCACGGCCGCTCTCAGCATTGTCAACGCGCTGCATTTCCGGCGCTACGGTCGGTTCTATGTCCCGCCCTGTATTCTCTCGCTGTTCTACATTGCCGATATCGTGGTCGTCATCCGCGAGTTGGGAGCGGTGGGCGCCTACTGGTCCTTCCCCATTCTGCTGGCACTCTACTGGAAGCATCCACGCAGACTGGCCGTTCCACTTGCCACTTTGTGCTTTGTCGCCGTTTGCGGTACCGCCTATCTGACCCTGCCGCCTGAAACCGCAGTTCGAATCGGAGCAACGCTTCTTACCACAGCGGTGTTCTTCAACATTGCGGTCAGCAATCTCGAACAGCAGTACGACGAATTGAAAAAGCTCACCGTGACGGACCATCTGACCGGGGCATTCAATCGCCGTTACATGGATTCCAAGCTCGACGAACTGATTGAACGGAAAAAACGCGGTCGGGGGGAAGCCGCCCTCGTTGCGTTGGACGTGGACCACTTCAAGCGGATCAATGATCTGTTCGGCCACAGTACGGGCGACCGCATACTGGTGCGCATTGTGGAGCTGATCCGCTCGCGGGTGCGGGTGCTCGACAGCGTTTGTCGCGCGGGCGGAGAGGAGTTCATCATTATTCTTCCCGACACCACGGAAGCCCAGGCCCGGGCGGTGGGCGACGAGCTGCGTGCGACTATAGGGTCCTCGCCCATGCTCAAGGAATCGCGGGTGACGGTGAGCTGTGGAGTGAGCGGCCTGCGCAACGGCGATACCCGCGACCGTTGGCTGCGGCGGTGCGATCAGGCCCTGTACGTGGCCAAAAACAATGGCCGCAACGCTGTTGCGGTGTTCGAGGAAGGTGCGGCGGACCTGGCAGGCGCCTGACCGCCCGGTGTCGGCCCAACCTTGATATATACTGCGCCCCCGCCCATGCGGCAAGCCACGTTCATTACCAACGACAGAGAAGCCATCATGCCGAGTTTCAGCGAGATGATGGACAGTGCAGTACTGTCCGACACCGGATTACACATCAACATCACGGAGGACTGGCTCCAGGGGCGCACGGTCTACGGCGGCATGCAGGCGGCGATCGCCGTCCAGGCCATGCGCCAGCGGGCGCAGCCGGATGCAGCATTGCGCAGTGTGCAGATCACTTTTGTGGGGCCGGTCGGTGCGGGGGAGGTGGACGTTACCACCCGGCTGTTGCGTCAGGGTAAATCCGCAGGGCAAGTGCAGGCGGAAATCGTACAGGGCGGCGCATTGCGGTTGATTGCGGTTGGAATCTTCGCCCGCGACCGGGTTTCCCAGGCCTTCCTGGATCCGGCCATGCCGCCGGCGACTCCTCTGGCGGAGTTGGCTGAATCTGCTTTCGTCCCCGAGGGGCGCCCTGCCTTTCTGGGTCATTTCGAGAGCCGAATTGCCGCGGGAGACCCCTTGTTTTCCGGCAGCGACAAAACCGACGGCATCATCTACGTTCGTCATCGGGGCGACACCGGCTGCAGCGAAGCACACCTTACCGCCCTCGCGGACCTGCCACCGCCCATGATCGCGACGCGCCTTCGCGAGCCCGCGCCAAACAGCTCCATGAACTGGCAACTCGACTTTGTCAGAACGCCCGACCAGCTTGGCGCCTGCGAGTGGTTTCGCATTGACGCCCAGGCCATTGCCGCCGAAAACGGTTACAGTTGGCAGAACGGCTCGATCTGGACCGAGAAAGGCGAGCTGGTGATGCTGAGCCGGCAATGCATGGCGGTATTCGGATAGGCAATCTGCAGCCGGAGTCGCCGGCTGCCCCCGCCAGCTCCGTTCGATGATCAGATGGTCTGGCGGTTGTGCGGCCGCATGTAATCGATCTCCGGCCCAACCGGAACGATGCGAGTCGGATTGATCATGTCGTGGCTGTAATAATAATGACGTTTGATGTGATCAAAGCTGACCGTCTCCGCAACGCCGGGGTACTGGTATAACTCCCGCACGTAGTTGGACAGGTGGGGGAAGTCTTCCAGACGCTGGCGGTTGCATTTGAAATGGCCGTGATACACCGCATCGAAACGAATCAGTGTGGTGAACAGCCGCCAGTCGGCCTCGGTGAGTACCTTGCCCACCAGATACCGTTGCCGCGAGAGAATGTCTTCCACCTGATCCAGCGCGGAGAAGAGCTCCTTGTACGCTTCCTCGTAGGCCTTCTGGCTGGTGGCAAAGCCGGCCTTGTACACCCCGTTGTTGATGTTGTGATAGACCAGTTCGTTGACGGCCTCGATCTGATCGCGCAAATCCTCCGGCCAGAAATCCAGGGTGTTGCCGGTAATGGAATCGAATGCGCTGTTGAACATGCGGATGATCTCCGCTGATTCGTTGGAGACGATCTCTCCGTTCTTTTTGTCCCAGAGCAGCGGCACGGTCGAGCGCCCACTGTAGTTCGGGTCGTGGCGGGTGTATAGCTCGTAGTGGTACTGAGAGCCATACAGCCGGTCCCCCGTACTGCCTTCGCTCTCCTCGTAGGTCCACCCATTCCCGAGCATGAGCGGGCTGACCACCGACACATCGATGAGGTCGGATAGGTTTTTGAGGCGTCGGAAGATCAGGGTGCGGTGGGCCCATGGGCAGGCGAGGGATACGTAAAGGTGATAGCGGTCCGGTTCCGCCTTGAATCCACCCTTGCCGCTGGAGCCCGGCTCGCCGGTGGGGGTGATCCAGTTGCGCAGTTTGGCCTCTTCCCGCACAAATTTGCCCTTGCTTGCTTCGGTGTCGTACCACTGGTCGTGCCATTGTCCATCGATCAGTAATCCCATCTGCCACCTCGTCTGTTGATGTTGATGCTTCCCTGCATTGTAATGCGCCTCCCATAAGCTAACAGGGGCAATTTTTTGGCGGATCCGTTCGCCTCTGACGGAGATCAAAAGCTGCCACCTTTGGACGGGTGATCAGGCCCGGGTCGCGTTCGCGTGAAGCCTGTCCCAACTTTTCGGGACGGAGAGCTTTTAACGAGTCGCATTTTCTGAGTCAAATGAAGTCGCCGGCGCACTGTGCAGCGGGACTCGGAAAGCCACGGAATCCAATGGGTTAAGTTATGTTGTTACCCTTCGTGGCGCTTTGCGAAACCGGGTATGATTCGCTAACATCCTCGCCTGACCACCAGGTACCCGGTGCCGGGCGCCTCCGAATCATCTGCGGTCCGGGCGAGATTGTCACCCTGCGAGAGCGCGTTTTGGTCGGACCTTTTGTTCTACCGCCTAGACAACAGCGATAATCGAGCAGTCTATTACTAAAAGAGAGAATGCATATGCTTAGCCACAGCTTCCGAAAAGGAATTATGTTCCTTGGCCTGATGTCCTCCGCAATGCTGGCGGCCAACTCTTCATTCGCCGAAGACTATGAGCCGGAGCGGCTCCCCAGTGGCAAGCCGGACTTTAACGGCGTGTGGCAGGCCTCCGGTCGGGACAACTACGATGTTGAGCCCCATTCCGCCCGCGCGGCTCTGGCTTTCCGTGAAGGCCCCTTTGTGCCGGTGCCGGCGAAGGAAGTGGTGGCGCTGGGCGCCGTAGGCGCTGTTCCTGCCAGCCCGGGTATCGTTGAGGGCGGCGAGATCCCTTACAAAGACGACGCGCTGAAGCAGCGCAACGACAACCGCGAGAATTACCTGGAGCGCGATCCGGAGATCAAGTGCTACCTGCCGGGTATCCCGCGGGCCAACTACATGCCTTACGCATTCCAGATTTTCCACAACGATGACGCTTTGTTCTTCGCTTACGAATATGCGGGTGCTGTGCGCAACATCATGTTGGAAGATCCGGGTGAAGCGCCGATCGATTCCTGGATGGGCCAGTCCTGGGCACGCTGGGAAGGTGATACACTGGTGATTGAAGTCACCGCACAGAATGGTGAAACCTGGTTGGATCGTGCCGGCAACTTCATTGGTTACGGTGCGACAGTGACCGAGCGCTACACTCAGACCGGTCCCAACACAATGGCTTACGAGGCCACCATTGAGAACCCGGATGTATTTACTAAGCCGTGGAAGATTCAGACTACTCTGTACAAAATGGCTGGTAAGGATGCGGAGTTGCAGCAGTTCAAGTGTGTCGAGTTCGTTGAAGAATTGATGTACGGCCACCTGCGTAAAAATCCGTTAGACTAAGTTTAGTCAGGTCAAGGCGGGGAGAAATCCCCGCGCAATGTGAGTCTAATCAATTGACGAGCTGGCGAATCCCGGGTTAACACGGGGAAAATGGTCAAGAGTTTCGGTGTGTGGTGATGCGGATCAATGAGCATCGGACGCAATCACGAGACAATGTGCTGGCAGCCAGCAGTAGAGACACAAATCGAACATTTAGTTAAGTAGAGGATATGCCAATGAAAATCAAGATCGCTGCCATTGCAGGCATGATCGCGACAGGCCTGATCGGTGGACTCAGTCAGGTTAATGCCCACCACGCCTTCGCCGCCGAGTTCGATGCAGACGCTCCGGTATTGCTGCGCGGCCAAGTGACCAAGGTTCAGTTCATCAACCCGCACTCCTGGGTTCATATTGTTGTGGAAGAGGAAGACGGCAGCAAAACCGATTGGATGGTTGAGGGTGGAACTCCCAACACGCTGCTGCGTAACGGCATCAACCGCAACTCTCTGGCGGTGGGTACTGATGTGATCGTGCGCGGTTACCAGAGTAAGGACAAGGTGTGCGAGCCCAAGTGTAAAGCCAATGGTCGTGACATTACCCTGGCCAATGGTGAGAAGGTCTTCATGGGCTCTTCCGGCACTGGTGCTCCGGACGACGGCGCTGATCCGACCGAATAATTCAGAGCCTCCTGCTGCGGCAGGGATCTGAGTCAAACAAAAAACCCCGCGGGAGCGATCCTGCGGGGTTTTTTTATGGCTGAGGTTGTTGCTTCGGTGCGGATCCGGTGGTGCTGGCAAGCTGTCCTGAGGTCGTCGGGAAACCGCCAAAATGCGTCCGTCCATGGACAGGCTCGGCGGCGGCCGTCCTGGCCGCCGACGTTTCCCGCCAACCTCCGGACAGCTTGCGGGATGGCCCGGTGGTGTTTTGGGTCTCGCGGGGGCGGGTTTGGAGCGGGCAAGTTGTCCTGAGGTCGTCGGGAAACCGCCAAAATACGTCCGTCAGTGGACAGGCTCGACGGCGGCCGTCCTGGCCGCCGACGTTTCTCAACGACCTCAGGACAACTTGCTGGGTGATTCCGGGGTTATTACTGCGCAAAAAAAGCTCTCGAGGGATATCCTTGAGAGCTGTGGAAGTGTCGGAAGTGTGTGGGCCGCGCGTCGGCGCGACCGGAGCTATGCGGTATTACCCGCGGTCGGTCTATCCGTAGGCCATTTCCAGCATTTCCATGACGCCCTGGATCTGGATGACCCAGAATACCAGTGCGGTGAGGACAATCGCGGCGGAGCTGCCGGCCGCGACGATTTCCATTGTGCTCAATTTGCTTTCGTTGCTCATGTTCATCTCTCTTAATATCTTCGGGTTTCGTCGCGATTGGCTGACCGATCAGGAGAAGCCGATCCAGCGGCCGGTGGCTGCTACGGTAAACCACACCAGTATGGAGGCCACCGCAACGCCCTTGAGGACCCAGGGCTTGAGTTGCTCATGGTCTTGCACGAGAAGTGGGCGCTTGACCGCAAACACGAACACGATACCCGCAGCCAGGGCGATCATTTTGGCCCAGAAGAAGTCGTTGTGATAAACCTTGATGGCCACCCCTGCGGCCATGAAGACGCCGGAGAGCAGGATCAGGGCGAGGCCCAGTTTGAACCATTTGTGGGCGTTGTCGGTGACCACTTTGGAGGGGACGTCGCGGAAGATTACGTTGAGCAGGCGCAGGTCGGTGGTTATGACTGCACCGCCCAGCAGGGCCATGGAAAACAAATGAAGGGATTGGACCATGGCATAAGTGCCGCCGTAGGCTTTGGCGGCCTGGCCCAGCAAGGATGTTTCTAACCATTCGAAAAAGGGTAATAGCTCCATGAGGAACTCCTGCAAATATATTTAAATCTTGAAATTGAATATCACGGTGGTACTGGCGCTTACTGGAGGTCGCAGCCGACGGCCCAGTTGATGAAGGCACCTTGGGGTGTGTCGCAGTCGTACCAGTCGTAGGCCATCAGGCGGCCCATGATGATGACCAGAATCCACAGGGAGAGGGATAGCCCGGCGCCGATGCGGATGCGCTTGGGGGGCAGAGGGGCGCGATCCCAGGTGTCGATGGACGCGGCCATGGCTTTGTGAAACAGCCAGGCGTTCACGCCTGCGGCGCCGAGCAGAATAAGTTTGATGCGAAACCAGATGCTCTGAGTTTCGTGCACTGCGTTGGCGTAGTAGAGGAGGAGACCGGTGATGATCATGATGGCGAAGCCGATGAACATCGGGATATTCATCTGGGCATTCATTTTCGAAGCGGGAATGTTTGTAAAGGACCAACCCAGCATTCGCAGGTCAATCATGAACAGCATGCCCAGGGACAGCATCAGGGTGAGAACATGGGTCGACTCGATCCAGTTCCACATGTAAAAGGAACCGATCAGCGACTGGCTCCCGGAGGTGTTCCCGAGCCACTCGGCAAAGTTAAAGAGTAATTCATTGATCACGTGCTTGTCTCTCCTCTCTGATTACAGCAGGTCGACCCCGTTCCGGGTCTCGGGTGTGATCCTGCATTCAAACGAAACATTACATCGCTTGGGCAGCGAATGAAATCCGCTACCGTAATGTTTGGTTAACTTTGGTTAGTCCTGCCTGGTTTGCTGATCCGGATCAATAAACCGCGTTTTACTCTGATGTACCGAATGTTTTCTCGTCCATGAAGTTCATGCGAAATTCGGTTGCGGCACTGAAGAATCCGGTGGTGTTGAGTTCCAGCACCACCTCACGGCTGCTTCGGTTTTCCCAGAACCAGCCGTGAATGCCGGAAAATGGAGCGGTGTAGGAGCCGCGGGCTGCTGCGCGGCTTCCCCTGGCAAAAGACGGCGAGTACTCCTGCGGGTCGATACCATCCTGTTCCGAGTGCATGTCGAATTCCAGGTCTCCATCGGCGTGCCAGCTGAAGAGCATGGTCGCACCTTGTTCGAGCCGGTATTTGTATTCGACCGATTCGAAGGGGGCGAGCACGATGCGATAGCGATCCTGGTGGATTTCCGTGTTCTGTTCGTTCAGCGCCCCCACCATCTGCTCTTCGGACATGCCGGTGATGCCGAGTAGTGCCCCCGTGCCCAGCGGGTCAATGTTGAATTCGGCCGGAAGAATCGTTGTAACCAGCAAAGCGCCGGCCACGGCCAGTGCGGTGAGGCTGGCGGCAGCGATCTGACGGGTGGAGGCGGAATCAGTAGTCGGGTGAATATTCATAAGTGATTGGACGCTGTTGGAAGGATTGACCATTCAAAAAGTTGATCCCCAGATCAGGGGCCAAAGAAGTAGCCGCTGAGCTGGTACCCGGTCAGGAGGAAGCCCCCCGTCATCAGCAGGGTGTTGGCGAGGAACGCGCTGGATGCAAAACCCGGGCTCCGGCGCCATTGCCAGAGCAACAGAAGAATGGCGGTGAGCGCAAGTATCTGACCGATCTCAACGCCCAGGTTGAAGCTCAGAATGTTAGCAACAAGCCCGTTTTCGGCGAGGCTGAAGTCCTGCAGTTTGGTTGCGAGCCCCAGGCCATGGAAAAGGCCGAACACCAGCACGGCCACTCGGGTGTCCGGCCGAACCCGGAAAATCTTCTCGAAACCACCCATGTTCTCGAAGGCTTTGTACACGATGGACAGGCCGATCACTGCATCGATCAGCCAGGCGTTTACCTGCAGTCCGCCAAGGACTCCGGCCAGCAAGGTGATGCTGTGACCAATGGTGAACAGGGTGACGTAGAGAGCCACGTCCCGCAGCTTGTATAGAAAGAAGATAACCCCGACCAGAAACAGCAGGTGATCGTAGCCGGTCACCATGTGTTTGGCTCCCAGATACATAAAGGGCGCTATGGCCGCGCCGTCCACCCCTTCAATAAACCGGGCATTTTCCTCGGAGACATTATGGGCGGCTGCCACCACCGGGAGCAGCAGGGCCGCAAAGACGAAACTCAGCCTGAACTTCATCGGCAATCTATTCTTCGTCAGGGTAGGCGTAACGCTGATGGCAGGCGACGCAGACGCGATACAACTGGCCGCCCAGGTCGAAAATCGCTTGTTTGTCCTGTTCCTGGGAGGCCTTCAGCAGTTGATTGCCGGTTTCAACGATGGCCTGGGAGTACGCGATCCAGTCTTCACCGCGCCCGTCTGCGCCGTTTTCGCGGCCAGGCAACATGAGGAGGTTGCCGGATTCCGCAATCATGGCCGAAGCGTTGACCAGGGCCTGCCACTCCTCGTCATTCGTGGGAAACAGCTCCTGCTCTCCCTGTTCGGTGATTTCCCAGCCGGAATTTCCCCAGATTACATCCGCTGCCGGATCCATGATCCAGTTCATCATGTCGATCATTTCGGTGGTCGGCTTGTAGGGTGTGGCTTCGGAGGCCGGTTCGCCACTGCTGCAGCCCACCAGCAGGAAAAGGGTCAGGGCAAGCACGATGATGCGCATGAAGTGTCCTCTTGGCTGTTCGAAAGAGCCCCGTCGGGGCGAGAAGGGCATTGCGAAGCCGGCGAGCGGCTCCGGCGAGTTGTGATTGGGAAGAATCATCTTATACTTGCTTCAGGGAGTTCAAGCAGGTCCGCGTTAAGAATGATTGCTTCGTCGTGGAAGGACCTCGAACTGGCTCGGCTGGGTATGGTAACAGCTTTTCTCCCTCTGTTCGTAAGGTGGGTGGTGACCATTTCCCGATCGGGGTTCACCCGGTTAGAATGTGCCCCTGCGTGGGGTGAACTGCCGGGCGCGTTCGCTTTTATTGAAGTTTGAATTGATTCTTGGGGTCTCGTGAGCGGTACTCATCTCAGCATCAAGCGCTGGTCGGCATGGATGCCCGGAATTTCCAGCCGGCAGGATTGGAAAGAGTGGGCACAAGGCGGCAAGCACGTGGTGGCCGGCGAGAGCCCCTCTGTTCAGGATATACCGCCCATGCTGCGCCGCCGGCTCAGCCCCCTCGGCAAGATGGCCCTCTCGGTGGCCTGGCCGCTGCTGTGCGAGAGCGCTCCCCGGCCCAGTGTATTTTGCAGTCGGCACGGCGAACTCGAGCGCACGGTGGGTATGCTGCGGGGTCTGGCCCAGCGCGAAGACCTGTCTCCCACCCATTTCAGCCTTTCCGTACACAACGCCATCGGTGGAGTTTTCTCCATCGCTCGCTCCGACCCCAGCCCCATTACAGCCCTGGCCGTTCCCGACGAAGGCTTGAGCCAGGCCATGCTGGAAGCGAGGCTCATTCTGGCGGAGCAGCAATGCGAGGAGGCGCTGTGCGTCGTTTACGATGCGCCGCTGCCTGAGGTGTACCGTGAGTTCGGCAATGAACCGCAGTGGCCCTACGCGGCCGCCTTTATCATCGGCCAGAGCGATTCGCAAACAACACCTGAAAACCGCTTTTCCTTGTCTCTGACAGGGGGAGAAGGCCAAAACTATTCCCGGCGGCCACCCGGCGAACCCCAGGTCCTGACCCTGATTCGCTTTCTCCTGGACGAGCAACAGTCGGAGCTTCGTCTGCCTGCAGGCAATGACTTCTGGCAGTGGCAGCGCGACCGAGGATGACCATGCAAAGCGGGTGTGGGCCAACATGAGTACCGGGCTCAATCGGGCGTGGCGGGTCGTCGCCACGGGCCTCGCCTTCACCTTGTTCGGAGTTGGTGGAGCAATGCTGCCCCTGGTGGCCGTTCCGCTGATTTACCTTGTCCCCGGAGACAAATTGGCCCGTGAACGGCGTGCAAAAGCCGCAATTCACTATACAATGCGCGGCTTTGTTGAGATTATGCGCGGCCTTGGGATTTTGACCTATAGTGTAGAGAATCCCGCGGACTTCAACCGCCCGGGGCAGCTTATTCTGGCCAATCACCCGTCGCTGATCGACGTAGTGTTCCTGATCGCCTTCATCAAGCGTGCGGATTGTGTGGTAAAGAGTGCGCTGATACGCAACCCGTTCACACGTGGGCCCATCGGGTTGGCCGGCTACATTGCTAACGATGATCCGGAGAAAGTGATTGAAGCCACGGTCAGTTCGCTCGCACGGGGCAACAGCCTGATCATCTTCCCGGAGGGAACGCGAACGACCCCCGGCGAGCCGCTCCGGTTGCAAAGGGGCGCGGCCAATGTGGCCTTGCGCGCGGGTGTGCAGATCACACCGGTCGTGATCCGCTGCGTACCCACGACCTTGACCAAGAACAATCCCTGGTACCGGGTCCCGTCGCGGCGTTTTCATTTTTCGATGCAAATGCAGCGCGGCATCGACGTAGCGCAGTTTCAGGAGGCCGACAACCCGTCCCGGGCGGCGAGGAGGCTAACCCGCTATCTGCAGAATTACTTCACGCAGAAGCTGGCGGACGGCTAAAAAAATTATCAATGGCGCGTCGTGCATGAGCGTCTCGCGACCGCGCAGTGCGGTGGTGCAGATCTCCACTCGACCACCCAGCCGACAATCTTGCTTGAAGGAGCACAAGACCAATGAGCGATCTACAGCGTGATCTCAAACAGCTGATCATTGATTCTCTCGATCTGGAGGATATCAGCGTCGAGGATATTGACAGCGAGGCTCCGCTGTTTGTGGAAGGTCTGGGGCTGGACTCCATTGATGCGCTTGAGCTTGGGCTCGCTCTGCAGAAGCGATACGGCGTGAAGATCGATGCCGACTCCGCAGAAACCAAAAAGCACTTCGCCAGTGTGAACAGCCTGGCCGCTCTCGTAGAAGCTCATCGGCAGCAGTAGTTCAGCACGTAGAGTACAGGGCAACTCAGCGCAGGAAATCAGCGCAGTAAAAAAGAAACGGGTGATACGATGACCGACAGAGACGAAATATATCAGGGCGTAGTCAGGGTGCTCGGCGAGCTGTTTGAAGTGGAGCCGGCAGAGGTATCCCTGGACTCGCACCTCTACCAGGACCTGGACATCGACAGCATCGATGCCGTGGATCTGGTGGTCGAGATCAAGAAGATCACGGGCCAGAAAATAAAACCTGAAGACTTCAAAAATGTCCGTACCGTAGGCGACATTGTGGATGCCGTCAGCGAGCTCATGAACAATCAACAATGAATCTGGTACGACTCTCGGTCGGGCTGGTCAGCTTGCTGTACCCGCTGGCCGTTTATCTGGGCTTGCGTCATTTTGATCCACGTTCGCTGGTACTGCTGCTGGTGGCGGTGGCGGGCTTGCGGGTGCTTTCCAACCGGGATTCCGCCATCAATTACTGGCTGTGGGTTCCGTGCTTCGGTCTGCTCACGTTCTGGATCCTTTTCAGTAACTCGGATCTGGGTTTAAAACTGTATCCTGTTCTCCTGAACCTCAGTTTTCTCATCATGTTTGCCTGGAGTGTGTGGAACCCGCCGACCGTTATCGAGCGTCTGGCGCGGCTGCGGCATCCGGACCTTCCCGATGAGGCCCGCGGCTATACTCGCGTGGTTACGTGTGTGTGGTGCGGTTTTTTTCTGCTGAACTGTACAGTCTCGCTGGCAACCGCTCTATGGGCCAGTGACGAAATCTGGGCGCTCTACAATGGTTTGATTGCCTATCTGCTGGTGGGAGCTCTGTTCGCAGGGGAGTGGCTCGTGCGTCAGAGAGTGATGGGGCGGGTGCATGGCTGAATACGTAAGCCTTCACAAACTGCTCGCCTGTGAGCGTCCATCCCGGCCCCAGGCCATTCGCGACGGCCATGAGCTGAGCTGGGCCGCCTGGCGCCACCGTGTCAGCCAGTGGCGGGCCCTCCTGTCCGGCCACTCTGGGGCGACCTGGGCTCTCTACGAGCCGGACACTTTCGAATTCTCCGCAGCGCTTTTTGCCCTTTGGGCCTGCGGTAAGGTGGCCTGCGTACCCGGTTCCAATCAGCCCCTGGTGGTAAAAAATCTGGACAACCGGGTGGCCGGCTACATCGGCGCCTTTGAGCCTCCCGAAGGAAAAGTCCTGCTCTCTCCACCCTCGGAACAGGCGCCTGCGTTGCCGGATGCGGTGGAGCTGGATCCGGACGCGGCGGTTATGGAGATCTTCACCTCGGGCTCCTCGGGTGAGCCCCAGGCCATCGGCAAAAAGCTGTATCAGCTTGCCGAAGAAGTGGATAATCTGGAGCGGCTTTGGGGCGACCTGGGGGAAGGCGCTACCACCGTGGCCACTGTCAGCCACCACCACATCTACGGTCTGCTGTTTCGGGTGCTCTGGCCGCTCGCCTCCGGGCGTCGTTTCGACGCACAACTGAGCGAGTATCTCGAGTCTCTCAACCACCTTGAACTCCCCGGAGCGGACCAGCCGGTTCTGTTAATTTCCAGCCCCAGCCATCTGTCCCGAATCCCTGCCGACACCGACTGGAGTCCCCTGCGCACCCGCTGCCGGGCCATTTTCAGTTCAGGTGCACCACTGCCCCGGGAGGCCAGCATCAGTGCTCGCCAATTGCTGGGTCGCTCACCGATCGAGGTCTACGGCAGTTCCGAAACCGGAGGCATCGCAACTCGGCAGCAGGCTGCCGATCATGAGGTGCTCTGGACCCCGGTCCCCGGCCTGCGGGTGGGGGTCGACGAGGCTAGCGGATGCCTGAAGATTCTTTCCCCCTATTTGCCGCCGGATCAGTGGTATCTCACCAGCGATCGGGTCTCTATTCATCCGGACGGGCAGTTTCAGCTTCTGGGCCGCGCCGACAGAATCGCCAAGATCGAGGGAAAGCGGGTTTCTCTCACCGAGATGGAGCAGCGGCTGGGGCAGCATTCATTTGTGGAAGCGGCCCGGGTGTTGGTTCTGTCGGGCAAGCGCACCGAAGTGGCGGCCGTTGTGGTCCTCACCGCCGAAGGGGCGGATCACCTGGCTCGTGAAGGCCGGCTGGCTCTGGGGCGTCTGTTCGGTGACTGGCTCCTGGAGCAGTTCGAACGGCCCGTGCTCCCGCGCCGCTGGCGCTACCCCGGACAACTGCCGATGGATAGCCAGGGCAAAGTCAGCCAGCAGCAGTTATCGGCGCTCTTTGCCAATACTCGCCAGGGGCGCCCACTGCTGCCCGAGGTGATGGAGACCCGGCACACGGAGGAGGGCGTTCGCCTCGAACTGCGAATTCCCCCGGACCTTTTCTATTTTCAGGGGCACTTTCCTGCGGCCCCCATTCTGCCCGGGGTGGTGCAGCTCCAGTGGGCGCGTCACTACGGCCGCGAGCTACTGGGATTTAGTGGCAAGTTTTCACATCTCGAAGCGGTCAAATTCCAGCACGTGGTACGCCCCGGTCAGCACGTAAGTCTGGAACTCGACTACAAAAGGGGCAGATCCAAGCTATCCTTTCGGTATTTCTCGGACTCAGGCCAGCACGCGAGTGGCCGCATCGTGAACACCACGGAAACGGCCCCGTCATGACCTCCGAGTGGCGGCCCGTCGTTGTTATACCGGTCTACAATCATGAAGAAGCCGTGGGCGATGTGGTGGCGCGGCTGAAGCCCTGCGGGTTGCCCGTTATTCTCGTCAACGATGGCAGCCGTCCCGGCTGCAGCGCAGTGCTGGAACAGCTTGCGGCCGACAACGAGTGGGTCTCGCTGGTGGAACTGCCGGAGAACCGGGGCAAAGGAGGCGCGGTCAAGGCGGGCCTGCGCCGCGCTCTGGAGATGTCCTGCACCCACGCGCTGCAGGTGGACGCGGATGGTCAGCACGCGATCGAGGACGTGCAGCAATTTCTGGACATTGGACAGGAAAACCGGGAAGCGCTGGTGTCAGGGGCACCGATCTACGGGGATGATATTCCCGCGTCCCGTTATTGGGGGCGTCTGCTTACCCACTTCTGGGTGTGTGTGAATACGCTGTCGAGGGACATTCGTGACTCCATGTGCGGCTTCCGCCTGTACCCGCTGGCCCCGGTGGTCCGTCTGCTCGACGAGGAGTTTACGGGTGAGCGAATGGACTTTGATCCGGAGATTATGGTGCGCTGGGCGTGGCGCGGTGGGCAGATCATTCATGTTCCTACCCGCGTGAGCTACCCTATGGATGGTGTTTCCCACTTCCAATTATGGGGCGACAACTGGCTGATCAGCAAAATGCACACGCGGTTGTTCTTCGGCATGCTGCTTCGCCTGCCGCGCCTGCTGGGCAGAAAATTTCGCCCGCAACGTTGAATTTATCTCGCCGTCTGCCGGATTGCGATGGTCACCTTATGAAGAATCAGCACTGGTCGGAGATCAACGAGGCCACCAGCGTACTCGGAATCCGTTTTCTGTTTTTGGTGTACCGGGTGCTGGGTCGGGGTGTGTTTCACCTCTTCGTTGCGCCCGTCATTCTGTACTACTTCTGTTTCCAGGGGCGTGCCCGGCGTGCATCCCGGGACTATCTGCAACGGGTTCAGGCCATGAAGGGGATTCCAGACGGACGTTCCCTGAAAAGGGCCAACCTCAAACACTTCTTCTCCTTCGGCAGCGGTTTGCTGGACAAACTGGCGGCCTGGTCGGGAGGAATCAGACCGGCGCATGTGGAATACTGCCGGCGCGACGAATTTCTCAGCGAAGTCGAAAGCGGCCAGGGTTGTCTTGTGATTGCGTCTCATCTCGGCAACCTGGAAGTCTCCCGCATGCTCGCCGACTCCCACAAGCGAGTGAAGCTGAATATCCTGGTCCATACCAAGCATGCGGAAAAATTCAATCGTCTGCTGCAGGAAGTGGATGAAGCCAGTTGCCTGAACCTGATTCAGGTTACCGAAGTGACGCCGGCCACCGCGGTCATGCTGAATGGAAAGATCGAGGCCGGCGAAGTGGTGGTGATTGCCGGCGACCGTACACCCATTGGCAGCAGCGAGCGAGCCAGCGAGGTGGAGTTTCTCGGAGATCGGGCTCTGCTTCCCCAAGGCCCTTATATATTGGCGTCCATTCTTCGCTGCCCCGTGTACACCATCTTCTGTGTGCGCGCAGAGAGTGGCTATCAGGTGTTTATCGAGCCCTTCGCGCAGCAGATTCGCCTGTCGCGCAAGGAGCGGGAGCGCGAGTTGCAGCAATGGGCCCAGCGGTTTGCAGACCGCCTGGCGGACTACGTGCTGCGCTTTCCCTTCCAGTGGTTCAACTTCTATGACTTCTGGTGGCGTCCAGACAACCCGGAGCACGGACCGGCGCGGGGAGCGGGCGAACAGCAATCGACAACAGGCTCTTCGCCTGCCAGTGCTGTGCGTCACTGATCAAGGTGCGCACCCGCGGCGGGCTACGCCGGCCGTAAATCCGTAAACCGAACGAGTAAGGCATGCCCCCAATGGCCAGACCGCCGAAACTGCTGCAGACCAGCGTGAAAATCGAAGTCCCGTTTCACGATGTGGATCTGATGGAGGTCGTCTGGCACGGCCATTACGTAAAGTACTTTGAAATAGCGCGCTGCGCGTTGTTGGAGAGCTGCGGCTACAACTACCCGCAGATGAAGGAATCCGGTTTTGCGTGGCCGGTTGTGGACATGAGAATACGCTACCCCTCACCGGCAACCTTCGGAGAAACCATCACGGTTTGCGCCTGGGTCAGTGAGTGGGAACATCGCCTCAAAGTGGAGTACGAAATCCGCAACTGCGAAGGCCAGCGGCTGACCCGCGGTTACACCGTTCAGGTGGCGGTGGACATTGTCAGTGGTGAGATGTGCTTCGAATCGCCACCCGTCCTTCTCGAAAAATTGGGCCTCGGCCCGGGAGCATCCTCATGAGTCGCATTGTGGTCCTGTCCCTTGCTTTTCTGTGTGCGCTGCCCGGTCTGGCTGCGGAATCGGGGCCGGATCTGCTGGCCCAGCTCGAAGGGCGAATCGAACTCAGCGAAACCGTCCGCGGCAGCTTCGCTCAGAGCAAGTTCATTGCGGTGCTGCCTGCCCCTCTCAAGTCGTCGGGCGCGTTCTCCTACGAGCAGGGCGGAACCCTGGTCTGGGACACCCGGGAGCCCATTGCCAACCGCCTGGTCTTTGATGCTCAGGGCATTCACCAGAGCGTCGAAGGCAAAACTGTGTGGGAAGTGGACGGGGAAACGCCTGCGGCGACCACCATTACCCGGGTGATCAGCAGCGTGCTCGCCACCGACTGGGACGAGTTGCAGAACTTTTTCGTCATGGAGGGCGAGGTGAATGAGCAATCCTGGGAGCTGTATCTCCAACCGAAGGAGGCGGTCCTTGAGCAGGTCATTCAGTCGGTAACCGTGCGAGGCGACCGCCAGCTGGAGTCCATGGTACTGATGGAAGCCAATGGCGATCGCAGCGAAATCACCTTCGCAGTGCAGCGCTCGAACGAGCCATAAACTTCATTATGCCCATCACCTCCAAGTCTCGCCTGGTGCTCTTCCTCATGCGGCCATGGCTGGCACTGATCTGGCTCGCCACCTTGCTCGCCTGCGCTGGCTGGATCGGCGCATCTCTGGTGGGCGGCTACAACTTTGATTCGAACATCACGGCCTTGCTTCCCGCATCTCATGCAGAGGAGGAGGCCGAGCGGGACCTGATGGCTCATGTGGACGGGCACCTCTCCCGTTTCGCCGCCCAGCGCATGTTTTTCCTTGTCAGTCATCCACAACCCAGCGAAAGCGCCGCCGCGGCGGCTGCCCTTGCCGAGCGACTGGAGCAAAGCGGTTTGTTCTCCGAACTGCAGGGCCGCATCCATCAGGAGCAGGGCGGGCAATGGCAACAATCGTTCTTTCCGTACCGTTATGCGCTGACGACGGAAGCGGATCGGGCGCAGCTTCAGAGCGGCTCACTGGGCAATGAGCACCCCTCGGTGGAGAAGGCGCTGTCGAGGCTGTACAGCCCCATGGCCAGTGCTCTGGGTGCCACACTGCTGGACGATCCTCTGCAGACCTTCTTCACCTGGCAACTGGAAGCCGCGCCCCGCACGCCCCTGAATACTGAAGACGGTTGGCTCAGCCGCCGCTTCGAGGGGCGCAGCTACCGGCTCCTGCTGGGGACCCTGGCGGGCGACCCCTACCAGCTGGACTTTCAGGCTGCGGTTCGGTCGCTCCTGGACGATGCGCAGGCGGATCTACCGGCGGACGTGGAGCTTCTCAGCTCCGGCCTGCTGATTCATGCCGCCCACGGCGCGGAGCAGGCGCGCAACGAGATATCCACCATCGGTCTTGGCTCTCTGGTGGGTATCACCCTGCTGCTGATCTACTGTTTTCGCCGCGTCCGCTATTTGCTGATGGCTTTTGTGCCCATTGCCTGCGGGTGGGTGTTCGCTCTCGCAGTGAGCATGGCCCTGTTTGACGGCCTTCATCTGGTAACACTGGCCTTTGGAGCGAGCCTCATCGGGGTGGCCATCGACTACGCGCTCCACTATCTCTGCGCGCGGCAGGAAACCGGTCGTCAAACCGATTCCCTTAAAACGCAAAAAACCGTTCTTTTTAAATCAAGGGCACACGCCGAGTCCAGGGCGAGCGCGGTGAGTCTGGCGGATGTGCTCCCGGCCATATCCCTCGGCCTTCTTTCCAGTGTTCTCGCTTACGCCGCACAAGCAGCGGCACCGTTCCCGGGTTTGCGGCAGATGGCGGTGTTTTCTGTCTGCGGTCTCCTGGGCGCATGGCTGACGGTGCTGGTCTGGCTGCCCCATCTGGCCGCGAGTTGTGCAAAGGAGGCGCCGGTGCATCGCCTGGCCGACACCTTTGCGCGCATGCTCGCCCGCTGGCCGGACATTCGGCGCCCCGGAGTGGCTGCCCTGGTCCTGCTGTTCGTCGGTCTTTGCCTGTACCAGCTCGGCCAGACGGAGTTGGACGACGATTTGCGCAAACTGCAGACCTCCCCGCCGGAATTACTCGCCGCGGACGCAAGGTTGCAGACCCTGACCCGCGCGGTCAGTCCGGGCCAGTACTTCCTCGTGTCCGCCGGGTCCGAGCAGGCACTGCTTGCACAGGAAGAGCGGTTCCGGAGCAAGCTGGACCCGCTGGTTAACGCCGGGGAGCTTTACGATTATCACGCTGTGTCCCGGTGGCTGCCTTCCCTGGCCTCCCAGGAGCAAAGTGTCCAACTGAACACCAATCGGGTGTTCGCAAGCGGAGGGTTGGCGGAGGCCTTTGCGGCCCGGCTCGGTTCGCCCGAGTTGGCCGATCAGATGCGCTCGCGGTTCGCCATCACCAGTGGTCAGCGCCTCGATGTGGCCACCTGGCTGAACACCGAGGTGGGACGGCAGCAGGGTCACCTCTGGCTCGGTGAATTCGGGGGGGAGTACCACTCTCTGATCATGCTGTCCGGCGTCGGCGACCGCGCACTCACCAGCTTGCCCGAACTGGTGCAGCCTGGGGTCCGTTATGTAAATAAAGTCGATGAAATCACCGCGATCCTGCAGGACCATCGCCAGCAGCTGCAGTACTGGATTGTGTTTGCCTATGCAGCGGTCTTTTTGCTGCTGAGCTGGCGCTACGGCCTCTCCGCATGGCGTGTGGTGGCGGCCCCCGCTATCGCCAGTATCGCCAGTTTGGCTATACTGAGCTGGTTGGGGCTGACTTTGAATATCTTCAGCCTGCTGGCTTTGTTATTGGTATTGGGGATTGGCCTCGATGCGGGGATCTTCCTGCGTGAGAGCGCCCGAAGCCGCTACACCTGGACAGCAGTCACCCTCGCCGCCTGCACGACCCTGCTCGCTTTCGGCCTGCTTGCCTTGAGCAAGACTCCGGTGCTGCAGCAGTTTGGCAGCACGGTGGTGGTGGGCATTGTGGCGGTCTGGTGCCTTGCACCCTGTCTGATCCGGTCAGTCGAGGAGCCTGCGCCGCATCCGGCCACAACAAACCCGAGCCACGGTTGATCGCGCCTCGCGCGGCTACCGTCGATCCATTGCACATGTTGAGCGCCGCCCGCTCTTTTGGAAAGAACTATGAACGAATCTGCAGTCGATTTTGATGTTGTTGTAATTGGGGCCGGACCGTCCGGCAGCGTGGCGGCCACCATGCTGCACAACAAGGGCTACCGGGTGCATATTGTTGAGCGCCAGCACTTTCCGCGTTTTTCCATTGGTGAAAGCCTGCTGCCCCAGTGCATGATGTTTCTCGAGGAAGCGGGCATGCTCGAGGACGTTCACAGCCAGGCCGAAGAACTGGGATTCCAGTTCAAGGATGGTGCCTCCTTCGTGCGGCGGGACGAGACCACCGATTTCGACTTCCGTGAAAAATTCACGCCCGGCTGGGGCACCACTTACCAGGTGCAACGTGCCAATTTCGATAATCTCCTTGCCCGCCATGCGGAGAAGAAAGGCATCAGCATCGCCTGGGGCCACTCCATTACCAGCGCCGACATGAGCGGCGAACTGCCGGTGCTTGGAGCTACCGACGAAGATGGCAATGCCTACCAGTTGCGCGCACGCTTCGTGCTGGATGCCAGTGGTTTTGGCCGCATTCTGCCGCGCTTGCTGGATCTGGACCGCCCCAGTACTTTCCCTTCCCGGACTTCGCTGTTTGCCCATGTGCAGGACAACATCACCGATCCGGATTTCGATCGCAACAAGATCCGTATCACCGTGCATCCCGAGCACAAAGATGTATGGTACTGGCTGATCCCGTTTGGCGGCGGCCGCTGCTCCACCGGCGTGGTGGCTCCCAGCGAATTCTTCGAAGGGTTGCAGGGCGAAGGCAACGAGCTGTTGAAGTCCATTCTCGATCAGGACCCGTCCCTGCGCGATCTGCTGAGCCGGGCGGAGTTCAGAATGGATGCGCGCAAGATCGCCGGCTACGCGAGCAATGTCTCCACTTTGTGGGGAAATGGCTTTGCCCTGCTCGGGAACGCCGGGGAATTTCTCGATCCGGTGTTTTCCTCAGGCGTAACCATCGCCATGAAATCCGCAAGCCTCGCCTGTGCGGCACTGGACCGCCAGTTCCGCGGCGAAAATGTTGACTGGGAAGAGCAGTACGCCAAGCCTCTGCGCAAGGGTGTGGACTGCTTCCGCGTCTTCGTGGACGCGTGGTACGACGGCCGCTTCCAGGACATTATCTTCGCTCGCAAACAATCCCCCGAAGTCCGCGAAATGATCTGCGCAATTCTGGCCGGTTATGCCTGGGATACGAACAACCCCTACGTGAAGGACAGTGAACGGCGCATGAACACCCTGGCGGAGTTGTGTCGTTCCCAATGATGCCTTTGTTTCGTCTTGCCCTGCTGGTGGGCACGAGCGCCGTGGCGGCCTGCGGTTTTCTGAGCGGTCCCCAGAGTGCGCCCTCAATTCCACTTCTGCCGCCCGGGGACTTTCCGGGAGGACTGCAGATTTCCCAGCGGGTGACAGTCACTGCCGAAAACAGCGAAAGCACATTTCTGGCTGCCTGGACGACAGGCGACGGCCGCCTGGATTTCGTGGGGCTCACGCCCAGCGGTCAGCGTTTGCTGACGCTCGCCTACGACGGGCGGGAATTCTTCGAAGAGTACAGCCCGCTGCTGGAGGAGTCCGTCCCCGGCCGCGACGTGCTCGCCCAACTGCAACTGGCCCATTGGCCACTGGACGAAATCCAGGGGGCACTGGCTGGAACTGAATGGCGGCTGGAGGACGCCGCCGGCGAACGCCGTTTGTTCTACCGGGGCCGTGCCTTCCTCACAATCAGCACGCACGCGGCGGGTACCGGAATCCCGGAGCAGATTCGAATCGAGAGCCACGTGGCGCCAATCCGTCTGACCGTGGAAACTCTGGACGTGGTGAAGCGATGAGCGCAGCCGAGGTCTACCTCCAGGATCTGGGGCTGATTTGCGCACTGGGTGACAGCCAGCGCGGCGTGGCGGAAGGCCTGTTTGGCGGGGTCAGTGGCAGCATGACCCTGACCGATGACTACACACCCGGGAAGCCCCTGCCCGTCGGCCGGGTCTCGGGGTCGCTCCCGAACGTGGATCACCTGCCGGCCCACCAGCAGAACCGCTGCAACCAGTTGCTGCTGGGTGCTTTGACGCAGGTACGGCGGGCTCTGGAACCGCGTCTGGCCGACCTCGATCCTTTGCGGGTGGGGGTGGTTCTGGGTACCAGCACCGCCGGTATTCTCGAGGGCGAGCGAGCCATGGCCACCAAAGTGGCTGATGGCAAGTGGCCGGACAGCTACAGCTACCAGCAACAGGAGATGAGCGCGCCGTCCGCTGCGCTCGCCCAATGGCTGGGTGTACGCGGTCCCGCCTTCACCATTTCCACCGCCTGCTCGTCGGGCGCCAAGGCACTGGCCAGCGGACGCCGCCTGTTGCGGGCAGGAGTCTGCGATCTGGTTATTGCCGGGGGTGTCGATGTGCTCTGTGGGCTGACGATCAACGGCTTCGGCAGCCTGGAATCGGTCAGCGACCAGATCTGCAACCCCTTCAGCGCCAACCGCAAGGGCATCAATATCGGAGAGGGCGTCGCGCTCTTCATCATGAGCCGGGACTCGGGCCCGGTCGCGCTCAGCGGCGTGGGGGAAACCTCCGACGCGCACCACATCTCCGCCCCGGCACCCGATGGTGCGGGCGCCGCCCGGGCCATGCAGGGCGCCATTGCCGATGCGCAAATGCCCGCCGACACCATCGATTATCTGAATCTGCACGGCACGGCCACGCCCCAAAACGATAGAATGGAGAGTCTGGCCGTATTCAACTCGGGCATGGCGGCGGTCCCCTGCAGTTCCACCAAAGCCTACACGGGGCATACTCTGGGCGCCGCCGGGGCACTGGAGGCGGCCTTTTGCTGGCTCACGCTGATGCAGGACCGGCTTGGCTTTCCCACGGGAGCGGGCTGGCAGCTGCCGGTGCAACTATGGGACCGGGCTCAGGACCCGGACAACCGCCCCATCGACCTGGTCAGCGAACCGCGCCGGGTGGGTTCCATGCGCCGTGCCATGAGCAACTCATTCGCCTTCGGCGGCAACAACATTGCCCTGGTACTGGAGCGCGCAAGTGAACATTGATTTCCATGTAGAGGACGTGGTCCCTCATGCGGGCGTGATGAGCCTGCTGGACCGCGTCGTGGACTGCGGAGCGGACAATCTGGTGGCCGAAGTGGCCATGACGACCCAGACCCTGTTCGCCGAAGACGACGGCGTACCCGCCTGGGTGGGCATCGAGTACATGGCTCAGGCCATCGCCGCATTTGCGGGGGTACAGCGTCGTGAACAGGGCCTGGAGGCTGTGGTGGGCTTCCTGGTGGGCACCCGCAAGTTCAGCAGCAGCCACAGCACATTCCCCTTCGGGACTACCCTGCGCATAACAGTGGAGCGTGAATTCCAGGCGGACAACGGCCTGGGCGTGTTTGCCTGTGAGATCACCGGCCGCACCCGAGCGGGGGAAGCGCTGACGGCCCAGGCGGCATTGAACGTCTTTCAGCCGGACAACGTCGAGGATTTCCTCGCGGAAATGGGGTAGGGGCTGAACCCCGCGAATTCAGACAACGGAGCGACAGTGAGTAACAGCGACAACACAGTACTGGTCACCGGTTCCAGCCGGGGCATCGGCCGGGCCATCGCCCTGCGCCTCGCCCGGGAAGGCTACGAGGTAGTACTCCATTGCCGAACCGGGCGGGAGCAGGCGGAGGCCGTACAGGCGCAGATCCAGTCCCTGGGGCGGGCCTGTCGCATCCTGCAATTCGACATTGCCGACCGGGCCCAGGCGGCCGACGTTCTCAACGGCGACGTGGAAGAACACGGCGCCTACTACGGTGTGGTTTGCAACGCGGGCCTGACTGCGGATAACGCCTTTCCCGCCATGAGCGGCGAGGAGTGGGACCGGGTGCTGCACACCAACCTGGACGGGTTTTACAACGTTCTCAACCCGCTCACCATGCCCATGGTCCGGCGCCGCAAGCCGGGCCGTATCATTGTGCTATCTTCAGTATCAGGTCTCATGGGCAATCGCGGCCAGGTCAATTACAGCGCCGCCAAGGCCGGCCTGATCGGCGCCTGCAAGGCCCTGGCGGTGGAACTGGCCAAGCGCAAGATCACCGTCAACTGCGTGGCGCCCGGCCTGATTGAAACCGACATGGTCGAAGAGCTTCAACTCGACGAAGCGATGAAGTTGATCCCCGCGCGGCGCATGGGCAGGCCCGACGAAGTGGCTGCGGCCGTGAATTTCCTGATGTCCGATGACGCCGGCTATATTACTCGCCAGGTCCTCTCGGTTAACGGTGGTATGTTTTGATGAAGCGTGTTGTGGTAACGGGTATGGCTGGCGTCTCGCCCATCGGGCTGGACTGGCCGACCATTGCGGGCAACCTGAAGGCCATGAAGAATGGCATTCGGTATATCGAAGAGTGGGACATCTACAACGGCCTCAATACCCGGCTGGGCGGGGCCATTCTCGATTTCAGCAAACCCGCTCACTTCGGTCGCCGCATGGTGCGCAGCATGGGGCGCATTGCCGTCATGGCCACCGCCGTCAGTGAACAGGCGCTGGCGGATGCGGGCCTGCTGGAGGATGAATCCATTCGCGACGGCCGCATGGGAGTCTCCTACGGCTCTTCCACCGGCACCCCGCAGGCGATCAAGGAGTTTGGCAACATGCTCCTGAACCACAGCACGGACGGGCTGACCGCCAACACCTATATCAAGATGATGTCCCACACCACCCCGGTGAACATTGGTGTCTCCTTCGGACTGAAAGGGCGCATCATCCCCACCTCCAGCGCCTGCACCTCGGGCAGCCAGGGGATCGGTTACGCCTACGAAGCAATCAAGTTCGGCCAGCAACTGCAAATGGTGGCGGGCGGAGCGGAAGAGCTTTGTGCGACCGAGGCGGCCGTGTTCGACACCCTGTTCGCGACCAGTACCGCCAACGAAACCCCCGAGCGGACGCCCCGCCCCTTCGATGTGGACCGGGACGGTCTGGTTATCGGCGAAGGCGCCGGGACTTTGATCCTCGAAGAACTGGAATACGCCAAAGCCCGCGGGGCGACGATCTACGCGGAACTGGTGGGGTTTGGCACCAACTCAGACGGCGCCCACGTCACCCAACCCGAAGCGTCCACCATGCAAAAAGCCATGGAGGCAGCGCTTGCGGATGCAAATCTGCCTCCGAGCGCCATCGGTTACATCAGTGCCCACGGCACCGCAACGGACCGTGGCGACGTTGCCGAGAGTCACGCGACCCACAGGGTTTTCGGCAACAGGGTTCCCATCAGCTCCTTCAAGAGCTTCACCGGCCACACCCTCGGCGCCTGTGGCGCTCTCGAAGCCTGGGTGTCCATTCAGATGATGCGCGAAGGCTGGTGTCACGCCACCGTCAACCTGGACACCGTGGACCCGGACTGCGCGGATCTGGACTACGTACAGCGCGAGGCCCGCGCGCTCGACACCGAGTACGTGATGAGCAACAACTTCGCCTTCGGCGGCATCAATACGTCGCTGATTTTCAAGCGCTGGGCCTAGCAGCAGCCTGGGTAACACCATTTTTCAGCCAGGGAAGTCCGGCTCGCATTCGGTGGGGTGAACCTGCGCGATTCCTCAATCCGTTCTCGGTTTCCTTATTACCAGCAATCCGTCGCAGTGCCGGTCGCGGTGGTCGTATCCACGCCTTTCAGTCCCGTGTTCGACAGTTGCAGCGTTCCACATTCGCTGTCGGAAGCCTGGGCGTTCTTGGGCGTTGCCAGCAACGTGAACGCCGTGGCCGTGGACCCGGCGGCGAAGGAAATCTCATAGATGCTGCCCGCGACCGCGCTCAAGGCATTGCCCTGATCGTCGATGTAGTAGGGGTTGGCCGGGTAACCAAGTCCCGTCAGTGTGGTTGCATAAGCCTTGTTGTTGACGAAGGCCTGCTCCTGCCGGGACAGAACCTCCATTAACTCGCCCTGCGCGATTGCGCGCTTGCTCTTGATTACGCTGTTCTGATAGTTGGGAATGGCGAAGGCCGCAATCATGGCGATGATGGCCACGACTATCAAAAGCTCTACGAGAGTGATACCGGCAGATTTTGTGGGTGAGTGAGTCAGGCTTTCATTTCCAAATTGCATTTATTCTTTCCCGATGTAGACAGGTTGTGTTGGATGTGTTGCCGAGTGCGTACAGAACGCCGGCCCGCGCTGCGCACCCGCGCCGCGCGGGCTTTTTGTTGTGTTGGGCTGGCTCACTGTTTTTTACAGATCGTCCAGCCCTGGCTCTCGCCAATAGATGATGTACATGCCTTTCCCGGCAGTGTCGAAGAGTTTTTCTTTCTCACCTGAATCCTTATCTCCGTCGGGATCTCTGATGCCGCTGCCGGGGAGAATCAACTTGTCGTCGCCCAGCGCGGTAACCTGAGGAGGAATGCCGGGGCCGATTTCAGCCGAGCGGCCACCGTCCAGGAGAGAGTTTCCATCTTCATCAAGTACCGCAGTCCCGTTCTTCAGATTGACCATGTAAAGCGCGCCCAGGCCTTCAAGCGGCTCGCAGCTTCCTTCAATCCGCGCGTCTGGACGGTAGGTTGTAAAGAACACCTGCCCATCGGCTGTCAGCGGTGATGCCAGGGCCTTCTCCCCATTCTCGTTTCCTTCGGGGTTCAGTTTGATCTTCCAGCCATTGCTGTAATTGAGCAGGGAGCAGCCTGCTTCGGAGCCCGTGACGCAGGCGGTGGTGTCCGGCAGGTCGTCCAGGTCCAGAGCATTTGGCGCCGGGTTGCCGCTTACCGTCGCGCGGTCCTTGATGAGCATCAGGTAATTCTGATCCTCATCTTCCAGCGGGTTCGCCCGGTCGCCGCTGGCGATGAGCACGCCGTCGTAGGGACTGTTATCCCGCGTCTGAACGATGTCAGGCGGATGGAAGAAGCGGCGATCGTCCGCTTCGGTGTCCCCGCTGAAATCAGCCAGTTTGGTGACCTCCCAGTTGTCCACACGGTGATTCTCTGCCTTGCCCTCCGGCAGGTCGATACGCCATACGCGCCCGCCTGTGTCACCCACATAGGCCCGGTCCACGATGCCGTTGCTGTTGCTGTCGAGAGTGGCCACCGTAGACGGAATGCTATGGGTCATCTCTGCATGGTGAAACTGCTCGTTGGTATCGATCCCGGTACCACCCACCGCCTTCCAGATCAGCTCGCCCGTGCGCGCATCCACTATGTAAATGGCGTTGCCTTCCGAATCGGCGCCAGTTTTTGCGCTGGTGTCCTTGTTGGTGTCGTAACCGCCCGCAAAAATTAAAACATCGCGGGGGGTATCGGAAAATTGCACCTTGCTGACTCGGGGGGTCGAAAACGTCAGGCCGAGTTCGTCAAAATCACCATTGTCGGTCTTGGTTATTTTCCATTTAAGCTTCGGTTCCGTGTTCGGGTTGCTCACCTCCAGTGCATAGTAGCTTTTGCCGCCGCGTCGCATGCCCACATAGACGTAAACCTCATCGCCACTCTCAATGGTGCCGTTCAGGTTGACGTCCGATACCAGCGCAACCGGTTCACCATCCACCCCGTAAGGGTGAGGGAAGCTGCTGTCGTTCTCTCGCAGTTGACCCATGACCGGAACGGACTCGCGGGGAATAAAGGCGAACAGCTCGCGGCCCGACTGGTCGCCGGCGGGGGTGGTGTCTTCAAAAATATGGAAAAAGCCGTCGTTGGTTCCCATGAACAGCCGGATATTCGGGTTGGTCTCGCTGTAGCCGGTGGTTGCGCCATAGTTGAGAGCAAGCGGCCGTGAATGGATGGCATCACCGAGGATCCAGTCTCTCGCCTCGTCGACGATACCGTCTTCATCCTCGTCGTCCACGTCCAACCCACGAGCCCAGGCGATAGTTTCTTTCGCCACGGTTTCGCTGCTGGTACCGAAGAGCTCGGCCAGCTTGGTGGCATCGCCTCCTGTCAGTGAGGCGAGTGTTGCATCGCTGGCGTTCAGGGCTTCGAAGCTTTCGGCGTTTCCATTGGAAGGCTGGATCGAGGGTTCCACGAACACCTGCCGGGTGTTCGCCCCGGTAGTGGCTCCGACAGTCCCGCTGCCCGGGATGTAACCGGGGATCCTCTGACCGGCGCCGCCGCGTGTCACGGCGCGGCCGTCCCGGTTTTCCACTTCCAGGTCGTCCGGGTTAGCGGGGGGCAACGAGCCGGGGTCCGTCCAGTAGGTCAGTACCTCGTGGAACAGGCGTCCGTCTTCGTCGCTGAAGGCTGAGCGACCATTAACGTCCACAATGTCGTCGTACTCGCCGTCCGGTTGCGCGTCGGTGTCCGCCAGCCGCAGCTTCTTCAGGTTGCCCGGCCAGCGGCGATGGCTCTTGGCTTCGAACAGAGCGATGTAGAAGTTATCCAGTGTCTGAATACGGTTGAATACGTTGACTGGTACCGAGGCCGATACGAAGGTGGAACTCACACTCAGCGCCTCGATGAAGAAGCTTTCCAGAGCCGCCTGAACATCGGTCAGGTCCACGTTCTTGCCGCCAACCTCCATGTACTGATCGATGCCCTCAACCTGGTCGTAGGTGCCCATGATCTTCGCCCAGTCGTCGGTCCGGGTTGCTGCATTGCCCATTTGAATAAACCAGGTTTTCAGCGTCTGGTCGCCGGCTGCCAGGTCGTCGTTCACCAGGTCGTTATTGGCCATATAGGCCAGCATCCCGTCGAAATTACCGTCCGTTGCGCCATCTGACATGTCCTGACGGATGTGGCTGTCCAGGTTCCCATCCTTGTTGCCCGCGTTGCCGGAGGTGGCATAAACCTCGTAGAGCCGGGTGCAGGAATAATCCATGTTCGGATCGTTGAAGGGCGAAATGTAGGTGTCGTTTGCAACGGACGCGTCATTCGGGTTCGAAATAATGGACGTGTCGTAATAATATTGGTTGGCCGGCAGATCCAGCGGGCTGCCCGCTTCTACACCGGCGGGAAAATTACCGGACGTATTGAATCCAAGAGCCGGAACTTCCCCCTCATGGATTCCCCGGTCGGGCGCGGCACCGTTAAGGTAGCGCCACAGTTCATAATGCATCTCCTTGGGGGCCACCTCGTGGTACTGATTGCCTTTGCTGGGGATGGGAATCGCACGCAGAATGTCAATCAACTCCTGCTTTGCCCCGTTGGTATCCTCCTCCTCGAACTCCTTGAAACCGCGCAGTATGGTTCCGCCATTGTTGACGTTGGCCATCATCAGGCCCACGTAGATGCCATGGAACTTGTCAAAAACCTCCTGCATCACGGCAATCAGTGCGTGCAGGTTGGTGGCCTTGAATCCTCCGTCCGTTCCTACAACGGTCTGCAATTCCTCAAAAAGCTCGTCAGACATGAGCGCGCGACAGGCCGACTCACCGTTACAGAACGTGGCCGTCATGTCGTTGCGGTAGTCAAAAGTGAGCATCAGATAGGGCTTGGGACTGTTGTCGCGGCTCAGCAGGTAGATGTCCGTATCGTCGGCAAACGCCAACGAGTGCCAGACTGAAAAGGCGACCAGACCGGATAGAATCAATCGTTTCATTGTTGTTGCTCCAATCAAGTTCGCTTTCTATTGCCCGTTGTTGGCAACACGCACGGCAATCCCCTGGGCGATGTGGGACCGGCCCAGGCCCGCGGCGCTTCCTTCGTACCTGGCATCGATCTCGAACAATGCCGCCGAGTACACACTCGCGCTGCCTGCGTTGGCCTCGCTCATACGAAAAGGCAGCGGTGCAAAGAGCGGTGCCAGGCGTTCGGCGTGGTAATTGAGGGTTACTCCATTGGGGACGTCGGTGATTGCGCTGTCCAGGGCAATAGAGGCGCTGTCACAGGCTCCAACGCCGGTCGCGCAGATCCTGTAGCCAATATCGCCAGTCACCACCAGGTTATTGGCGTCGGCGGTGATGGCGTTGGCGACTGCATGCACCCGCTGGAATGCCTCCTCGCGCAGCTGCTCGTTACCGGCCATTCTCACTTCCAGTACACTGGTTTGCATGACAGTGGCGGAGATCATCGCGGTCAGCAGGAGGAAGACCAGTGCGACAATGAGCACCGCACCTTGTTCTCGTTTGATTGTTCGCATACCGACTCTCGTTAATTAAGCGTTGGGCAATTTGGCGTTGCGCATCTGAACCGTTGTCGAAAATACACGGCGGATATAGCCGTCGTTCTTGGAACCGACGGTCTTGCTGCCCAGGGTGTAGGATTTGTTATTGGTGTAGTTGGAAAGCTCATTCACGCTTCGCACCAGCAAGTAGATCCGCGCCACTGCAGCCTCTTCGATTTCTGCTGCGGTGGGGGTGGCGGTAAAGAAGTCGGGTACGCTGTCCTCGTCGATATCCACGCCCACCTCGATTTGCAGGTCCTCAATGCCCTCAACCAGGCACTCAGTGGCCATGGCGTCGTTAACCAGGCTGTGGGTGCAGAGTGTGGGAATGTTGTCACCGGCCGAGCGTGAGTAATTGCGTAGAAAGTAGATCCTGCTGAAATACTGCCAGTAATCCACCTTGGATCCCGGACTCTTGTCCCCACCGAAGTTGCCCCCGCTGCCCACGTAGGTCCACCCCAAGCTGGAGTTCTCGTCGAAGGTTCGCAGGTACCACTGGCCATCCTTCTCTTCCGCCCCGGTGGTCAGCGAGCCGTTCTGGAGAGTGGGGCGGTCGGCGGTCCGTTTCACTGAGACGATGTCCGCCCCGTCTTGCAGATCCGCGGCCACCAGGCAGGTCCACTCCGTACCGCTACTAGAGGTAAAAGTGCCAGCCGCATCCGTATCGTAATTGTTGATCAGTTCAACCATGTCCCCTTGCAGATCAAGGGTCCAGTCGTTGCCAGCCACACAGCCACCACCGTCCACGGTGTCGGTGACAACGGCTGAATAATCCGGAAGGTTTGCAATGAAGCCCGCCATCGTCAGTTCCCGCTTCAACAGCCGCAGGGCGTAGCGGGCATTTTCCTGCAACCGGGCCAGCTCTTCGTCCTGCAGGTAGTTGCGACGGTTTTCCAGATAAATGTTGACGATGCCGACGGACAGCAGAATGCCCAGTGCCAGGGCCACTAGCAGTTCGACCAGGGTAAAGCCGCGGTTTCGATTGCACTGTTTCATATCAGACCTGCTCCACATAGGTGGATATCACCACCAGTTGGCGGTCTTTATCGTCGGTTCCGTACAAGCCGAGGTCCTGGCCGCAGGGCTCCGCAGCGATCGCGTCCTGAAGACCTTCCGAGCCCTTCCAGGCAATGACCACCTTGATTACGTTGTTGGTATTGGTGATACAGGCCTTGGGAGAGACCAGACCGCCCGCCATGTTGCCGGCGAGCGTTTCCGATGCGCCGTCCAGGGCCCGCTCCCACTCCCACAGGTCATGAGTCGCCAATTGCGCGGGCTCGCATTCGGTCGCTTCGCTGCTGCAGGTGGGGGTGGGTTCGCTGCCGAGAGTAGCGCCGCCGATCTCGTCCGCAGCCCCGTACACCGCAAGGGCGGCCGGCGAGGGATTGCTGCGGATTCGCTCCAGAACATCCCGGGCCAGATTGGTGGCAATGGAGCGCTGCAGGGCGTCGTAGGCTGTGCGTTTGGCGCTCAGTTGCATGCTGGCCAGCCCGAGAATGCCGAGCGCGAAGATGATCATTGCAATCAGGACCTCGATCAAGCCGATCCCGGATTGCTTGCGAAGGGACGTCAGGGACATGCGCTGGCCTCCTTGTCCCGGCTGGGGCGGCCGGTCACATTCACCTCGATCCGCCTGCCACGGGTTACGTCGTTGTCCACGCACAAGTTGAAAGTTTCCGCGTCTTCTACGGTGCCGTCGCCCCGAAATGCGAAAAGGTCGTCGGCTCCATTGCTGGCGCGGATGGTAATGCCTGGAGTTGCCGGGTAGTTCTGAACGATGGGTTCGCCGGCGTCCTTGATGCCGTCGCCGTTGGCGTCGGCATAGGTCAACCAGCCCTGCTCCCAGTGGTCGTCGGTGGTGCAGGACGCGCCGTCGGCTGATTTGCAAAGGACCACGGGCTGATTGCGCTTGACGGCTTCGCTGCGGGCGGCGATGAGTGAGGTGTAGAAGGTATTGGCCTGGGTCTGAACCCGATTGCTTTCAACGATTCCCTGGAACGAGGGCAGGGCCACGCCGACCACGATGGCCAGCACGGCGATACTGGCCATGAGCTCCAGCAGAGTGAATCCTCGGGGCACGAGTCCTCGGGACATGGGCATTACCTACGACGCATTTCAAGTAAGTTTCCCGAACCCTGGGGTGAAGGCCTTCCGTGCGGACTACCGCGGGTCTAGCGTTGGATCCAGAGGCTGGAGACGCTCCGCGGTATATTGTTGCTTATTCTACGAATATTTTCCGATATTAGTGGACCAGCGGCGCAAAAAATTGCCTCGCCGTAGCTCCTTAGAATCAGGATGAAGGGGTTGCGAATTTCTAATTTCGACGGGGAGTAGAAATCGAGGAAGCCGGCCCCCTTGGGTCGGCTGAAAGTGTGACGAAGCGCACAAGTAGGATTGGGAAGGGCTACTGGCTGCTACCCGGGAAATCCGAATGGCAGGCACCGCACGGCTCGATCAGGGCGTTCCCTGCGTCCAGAGCGGCGTCGTAGTTCCGCGCCCGCAGCGCTTCGAGGATGTTCAGAGTGATCCCCGCCATGTCCCGGGAGTACTGCTGCCACCTGGGGTCCGCCGCCCAGGCCCTATCCTGTTCTCCACTGCCGCCCAGGCTGATGGCGGAACTGGCGGCAAGCAGACGAATCGCCTCGTGTTCCACGGCCGTCCAGCCGTCCTCCGTTGTCGGGGCGTTCTCTTCGAGGGCTATGGCCCACAGGGCGTTGCTGGCCGGTTCGATGGCGCCCACCATGATCTCCTTGACCGTAACAGGCGGGATCACAATACTCGCTTCTACCCCGACTTGGGCCTGGGTGGGGAGGTGGGGCAGCAACAGAGCCGCTCCCAGGGTGAGGCATCCCGCAAGCGGGCGTTTGAAGGTAGTCGAGTTCATGGTGTCTCCCGGAAGTTTGCGACTTGCACAATTATACGCCCAGGATCAGGCTGGCCGGGACTTGACCGTGTTGACGTGAGTCAATTATCCCTGGCGCGCCCTTTCGACTATGGGCTGCAGCATGGGGCCGAGGAGGAAACGAGATGAGCAACACTGATGCGCGTTACCAGAGCTTTGAGGAGTTCTGGCCCTTTTATCTGCGGGAGCACAGCAAACCCGCCACCCGCCGCCTGCACTTTATCGGGACTTTGCTTCTTTTTCCCGTGGTCGTCCTGGGAGTGGTGCAATCAGCCTACTGGCTGCTGCTCCTGCCCGTGGTGGGGTACGGGTTTGCCTGGGTGGCTCACGGGCTTATCGAGCGCAACCGGCCCGCCACCTTCACCTATCCGCTCTGGTCGCTGCTGGCGGACTTCAAGATGTTTTTTGCCATGTGCCGCGGATCATTGTCGGAAGAGTTGGAGCGGCATGTGCCCCGTGGGGGCCGTTAGCGGCTCTCCGCCGGCGGCTCTTCTTCCGTAGTAACATCCACATCCGGGACTTCGATGCTGCGAGTCTCGGTTTCCACCTCCACGTCCGAGGGGACTTCCACCTCGCGCTCCTGGGTATCCACATCCACATCAATATCCCGTGGTTCCACGTCGTACTCGGGCATCTCTCCGCCCTCCACATCGACGTCTGGCATCTCGCCTTCTTCGGTCTGTTCCACCTCACAGGCCGCCAGAGCCAGAACAGACAGAGAAACGTAAAGCAGGTTCTTGAATCGCATGTTGACCTCCTGTTGGGAGACAGGCTCGCCGCCCCGCACTTCGATGGGCTGAGCAGGTTGTCCTGGCCGAGTATCGTTTAACAGCTTCCTCGGTAACTTGAGCAAAAACACATGGAGCAAAGCGCATGCCGCGCAGAGCTTGAAGGGGGCGGGGAAGGTCGTCTTTGTGAGGGGAGTCAGGGAATGGCCGGCGCCGGGCTTGCCGCCGGCCAGTGCGTCTTCGGTTTTTCGCGTTACTTGGACATCTCTTCGAGCTGGGCGACGGCGTCGGAGCCCGGCTTGTGGTTGATGTTGAGTGTGATGGATGCCAGGGTGCGCGCTTCTTCGCTGGCCGAGGAATCAGAGGCAATTTTTTCCAGTTCGGCGGCATCGGCCGATTTCACCTTGTGTTCCATGTTGGCCACCGCGACGGCGATGGTTCGCATCGCTTCACTGTTGCTGTCATCCTGGGTAATGGCGGCCAGCCTCTCTTTCTGTTCGGCTGAAGGGAAGTGGTTCAAGTCCTTCAGAATGGCGGCAATTGTCTGGCTTGCTTCTGAACCTGCGAGAGCCAGGGCGGACGAAAGACTTAGCGCGAGCAGGGCAATGGTTTGTGATAATCGTTTCATGATCGCTCCTTGTTTATCCGTTTGTTGTGTTGATCTGAAAGATGGGGCACCGCAATCCTACCACTTTGCACGGTCTCTTTGGCTACGGTCTCTTTGCTTTACCGGCATGCTTTTGCGAACTCGTATCGGCTGAATCGTCAGACGCAGCGTGACCCTGATCACCGGGTGACTGGCACAGCGATTGCCTCAATTCAAATGCCAGGGCTTTGGTCCTCCGATTCCATTGCAATCCGGTGGGCCTTGGGCGAAGCTCTGTTTCGATGAGCGTTTCTTCAGTGAATCGATCCGAGCCATACTGAGGGGATATATACCATGCCAAAAAGCAACGACATCTGGATTCTTACCGCCGACCGCCGACGCGCCCGCATCTTCTCCGCCGAACGACCTCACAGCCAGGACATCACCGAAATCGACTCCTTCTTTCAGCCGGACAGTGCGTTCCAGGACCGTGAACTCGTTGAACCAAAACCCGGGCGCCAATGGCAGGGAGGTACCGGTCGTGCGCGTCACGGTGTGGACTCGCGAACCAGCGAGCGAGAGAAGTCAGCAACCAAGTTCGTCCGTGACCTGGTGGGCAAACTTGAAAAGGACCACCACAACGGACGCTTTTCAAAACTGGTGCTGGTGGCTGCCCCCGATGTACTCGGAGAAATTCGCAATCAGCTGAGCAACAACCTCAAGCAGGACGTAACGTTTGAACTCGACAAGGAACTCACCATGTTGCGGCCACAGGAGCTTCGCGGCTATCTGCCCAAGGCGCTGGCGCCGCTCTCCCCCCAGTAGGCTTCGGTCGGGCGCTGCTGAACGGGAGCAATGAAGGAAATCAGGATGAGCAAAGGAAAGGAATTTCAACCCGCTACCGCGCGGCTTGACGTACTGGCCGTCCAGCCGGGCGACCCGGGAGAGATCCCGGAGCCTGGCCCCGATGTTGTGCCCACCCGGGAACCCGAGGAGGTTCCAATGGAGCCGAACCCGCCGTCGGAGACGCCACAGCCGGACCAGCCCAATGAGATACCGCCCGGGCAGCCGGACGAGTTACCGCAACCCGACCAGCCCGATGAGGTTGGCCGGATTCAGTCGGCCGCAAAGCAGTAGAAGTACCCGTTGCCGCCCGTGCTGATCAGATTCTCCTGAGAGCAGCCGCGGGTGCCATGGGCGGAATTCCAGGACGTGGGGTTCGGCCCGCCCCCGGTTCGATCGTGGTGGCCGGCCTGGGCACTTCCTTCAGCGTTGCTCGTCCAGTTTGCGCAGGTGTGATTGTTGCCGTCGTCAAACGCGCGGCCGTCCAGTTGCGAGCCCGTGAGGATGTCATGCTGATTGGGGGAATCACCGCGACCGTTCACGAGTTCTCCGCGTTCGTCCAGTGCGGTTTCCTTGCGAATGTTGACATCCTCGCTGTGCAACTCCTCCACGTTCTTCGCAATCATTTCGCCTTTGGCGTTATGCCACGGGCCGGTGCCGATGCGGTCCCGCGCATGCACGTCAGCTTTTCCATCGTCCGTCTGGGTGCTGAGATAGGCGCGCCACTCCCGTTGTCCGGCGCCCGCGGCTTCCGCCAGCATCTGGCAATGCCGGTCAGCGCCTTCGAGGCCGCCCAGATTGGCGCCGTCTCCCGCACCTTTGCTGGTGACGAAAAAGCTGAGCTCCGAGTCCTGCGCTGCGGCAACATTGAAGGCCAGGCTGGCGAGCAAGACAATTGCAGGCGCACACGCGGTAAAAACTTTCATACAATCCTCCGGGGTTATATTTTCTGTGTTTTGAATGGAGTCAGTGAAGTTATCCCGTTAATCCAGGGGGCAAGCCAATGAAATTTATTTTCGAAGTACGCATGAAGCCGGGCTTCACGGTGGAAGAATACGCAGAAGGGTGGCTGCGGGCCAGCGAAATCATTCAGCGTACCCCGGGCGCCCGCGGCACATTCCTGCACCGGAAAATCGGTGCTCCCGATACGGTCCTGGCCATTGCCCATTGGGATTCCAAGGCCGCGCGCGACGCCAAAGATGATTCGCGCGATGCCACGGTCAAGGCCATCATGGAAAAACACGCCAGGAACTGCGAAATCACCGTCATCGGTGAATACGACGAGGCGGAATGGGAAGTGGTTCCCGAGTAGGTTGGGTTAGGCCAAAGGCCGTAACCCAACATAGCGGATTCCCAAAGCGGTGAATTGCGGATTCGTATGAACCCATGTTGGGTTACGCTTCGCTAACCCAACCTACGGCAAACACGTTGCCTCGTAAACACATCTTCTGAAAAACCTGACTGTACGAGAGGAGAAGCACAATGAGCACTGTTTTGATTACCGGCGCCAATCGCGGCATTGGTCTCGCGCTGGCGCGGCTTTACCGCGAACGTGGCGACACCGTTTATGGCGTTTGCCGCACGCCATCCGATGAACTGCAGGCCTGCGGCGCGGAAGTGATTGCCCAGGTGGATGTCACCACCGAGGACGGTGTGAACCGCTTGCGCGAAAAGCTGGGAACGGTAAAGCTCGACCTCCTGATCAATAATGCCGGAATCCTGCGCACCGAATCTCTGGGGGGCATCGATCGGGACACTGTCCGGTCTCAATTCGAGACCAATGCCCTGGCGCCGCTGATGCTTACGGAAGCCCTGGCGGATCACCTGGGTGAGGGCGCAAAGGTGGCCATGATCACCAGCCGCATGGGGTCCGTGGAGGACAACACCAGCGGGGGCTACTATGGCTACCGCATGTCCAAGGCGGCCCTGAACGCCGCATCCAAGTCGCTCGCGATCGACTTGAAGGGTCGGGGCATCGCCGTGGCCATTCTGCACCCGGGTATGGTCTCCACGGACATGATTGGCGGCCACGGGGACATCAGTCCGGAGGATGCCGCGCAGCGTCTGGCGGCGCGCATCGACCAGCTCACCTTGCAGAACAGCGGGACCTTCTGGCACGCCAACGGGGACCTGCTGCCCTGGTAGGCGGGGCCGTTGAACTCAGGCCCGGCCCCGGGGTTCTGAGCAAGCGTGAACAGCGATATTCGGCTTGTAGACTGGCTGGTGATCGGGACATATCTGGCGGGCCTCATCGCCTACAGTGTGTACCTGTCCCGCACCCAGCACAGTCGCGCGGATTACTACCTGGGCTCCCACAAGGTGGGGGCGCTGCCTATCGCCATTTCCACCATGGCGACCCAGGTGTCCACCAACAGCATTCTCGGGGCCCCCGCCTTTGTAGCCTTCGCGTCCGGCGGCGGGCTGGTATGGTTGCAGTACGAACTGGCATTGCCCCTGGCCATGTTGGCCATCATGGTGTTCCTGCTGCCCATGTTCCACAGTCTGCGGCTCATCTCGGTTTATGAATATCTGGAGCGCCGTTTCGACCTCGCCACCCGTCTTTCCCTCAGTGCAATTTTCCAACTGGTCCGCGTCTTCGCGACTGCGGTCACGGTCTACAGCATCGGGCTGGTAATCCAGTTGATTACCGGCCTGTCCTTCTTCTGGTCCGTAATGCTGCTCGGTGCCGTAACACTCGTTTACGACGTGTTCGGTGGTGTTCGCGCCGTGATCTACAGCGACGTGATCCAGATGGTGGTGCTGTTCTTTGTGCTGGTGATGCTGTTCGCGCTCTTGCTGGGGGACAATGGCGGTTTCGGCGCCATGGTCGCGGCCTTCCCCGCCGAACGCCTGCAGACTCTGGACTTTGCCAATCATGGGCTCGGAGATGGCGCCACCTTTGCGTTCTGGCCCATGCTGTTCGGCGGCTTCTTTCTGTACGTTTCCTATTACGGTTGCGACCAGAGTCAGGTTCAGCGGGAACTCTGTGCGAAGGACGTGGACCACGGCAAGTTGTCGCTTCTTCTCAATGGAATGCTGCGCTTCCCTCTGGTGCTGCTGTACTGTTTCGTGGGGGTGGGGATCGGCGCTCATGCCTTGGCCAATCCCGACTTTGTGGCGGGCCTGCCTCTGGAGAACGGGGCGCCGAACTACAACGTGGCCGTTCCCTTGTACATGCTCTCGTCCCTACCGGCCGGTGTGCTGGGCCTGGGACTGATCGCTCTTTTTGCAGCCGCCATGTCCTCCCTGGATTCGGTGATCAACTCCCTCAGCGCGGTGACCATGGAAGATTTCGTGCGTCGTTTCCACAAGGGGCCCTGGAGCGAATCAAAAGAGCTTTTTATTTCGCGCCTTTTGACCCTGGCCTGGGGTAGCCTGGCTCTGGCGTTTTCCTTCTATGTGGGCTCCATCGCCGATACGGTGCTGGAAGCGATCAACATGATCGGCTCGCTGATCAACGGGCCGGTGCTGGGGGTGTTCGCCCTCGGCCTTCTGACCCGGCGGGCCACTGGTGCCGGGGCCATTGTGGGACTGCTGGCCGGGTTTCTCGTCAACGTGTTCTGCTGGGTCGCATTGCCAAAGGTCTCCTGGTTGTGGTGGAACGTATTCGGGTTTGTGATCACCTTCGGGGGCGGCTACCTTTTCAGCATGCTCCAGCCGCAGCTTGCGGTGGCGGAACACCTGATTTACCGCGGCGCTCAGGCTTCCGCCCAACTCCCATCAGCCAGTTGGCGTACACGCTACAGTCTGCTGGCCCTGTGGTCGCCCGCAATGTTATTAGTCCTGTTCCTGGTGTCCGACCTTCCGCGCCTGTTTCCTTGAACGTGTCGCCTTGAATTGGCTGACGCCCCTCTCTATAGTTGGCAGTCCCCGTTTTCCGCCATGACGAGCCCCAGCCATGCGACTATTTTCCTGGAATGTGAACGGCGTCCGCGCTGTTATGAAGAAGGATTTCATCGGCTCCTTCGAAGCCATGAATCCGGATGTGCTCTGCCTGCAGGAAACCAAGGCCCAGGACGAGCAGGTTCTGGAAGCGGTGGCGGATATCGAACATTTTCACGTTTATTGCAATTCAGCCGAAAAGAAGGGTTACTCCGGCACGGCGGTCTTCACCCGCGACGAGCCCCTGGCCGTTCAGTACGACATGGGCGTGGAGGAGCACGACCAGGAAGGCCGGGTGATTGCATTGGAGTTTCCGGCATTCCACCTCGTGACTGTCTACGTGCCCAACTCCGGAAGTGAATTGAAACGCCTGGAATATCGCCAGCGCTGGGATGCGGACTTTCTCGCCTACCTGAAAAAACTGGAAGAATCGAAACCAGTGGTGGTTTGCGGCGATTTGAACGTGGCGCACCGGGACATCGACATCGCGCGCCCCAAAGCGAACTACAACAAGAGTGCAGGTTTCATGCAGGAGGAGATCGACGGCATGGATAACCTGATTGCGGCGGGCTTCGTGGACACGTTCCGCTACCTGTACCCGGAGGAGGTAAAGTACAGTTGGTGGAGCTTCCGTGCCGGCGCCCGGGCCCGGAACGTGGGCTGGCGGATCGATTACTTTCTGGTCTCCCAGGTGCTTGAAGACCGCATCAGGAACGCGGGGATCTGCAACGAAATCATGGGGTCGGATCACTGTCCCGTGATGCTGGACTTGGACGACGCCGCATCCTGAGCGGCGGGAGCAAGAAGTGGAAGAGAAGACTCTGCTGATTTGTCAGAACGCGCTGTGCGGCAAGCGCTTCAGTCGTGCGATCAGTCCCGAATTGAAAGGTGACGCCGCCTCCCTGCCCGCAGCGCTGGAAGCCCACAAGGCCGGCTGGGTGGTGGCCGACGGGCAGATACTCTGCCCCCAATGTGCGAGCACCCAGAAAGGCGCGTCAATGCCGCCGTCCAGCCACTGAGTGCACTGCTGCCGGGCCAGGGCTCTCACCCGGCTCGTGCATCTGCCTGTGGGGCGCCGTTCCCTCCCACCACAAGGAGACCGTGATTAAGATGGAGACTCCCCGCGTAATCGTTGTTGGCGGCGGCGCCGGGGGCATGCCCCTGGTTACAGCCCTGGGCAGGAAGTTCGGGAAAAAGGGCAGGGCGGAGGTTACGCTCGTGGACAGCAGCCTCACGCACATCTGGAAGCCGCGCTATCATGAAGTGGCCACCGGGGCCATCGACTCCAACCTGGACGCAATTGACTATCGCGCCCACGCCCACACCAATCACTACAACTTCCACCAGGGGCAGCTCATCGGCATCGATCGCGAGCGCCGGACGGTGCGACTCGCTGCCATCCGGGAGGACGGTCAGGACATCCTTCCCGAGCGCGAATTGCAGTACGACTATCTGGTTCTTGCAGTGGGGAGTCAGGGCAATGACTTCCATACGCCCGGCGTGCAGGATTACTGTTATTCGCTGGATCGGCGCGAGCAGGCCGAACGCTTTCAACAGCATTTTCTGAAACTGTCTCAGGCGGTGGACTACCACGACAGAACAATGCGGGTCGCCATCGTGGGGGGCGGCGCGACCGGCGTGGAACTGGCGGCGGAGTTACACCACGCGGTGAGCCTGTTGCACAACTACGGTTACCGCAAGCTGAACCGGGACAAACTGGAGGTGGTGCTGATCGAAGCCGGTCCACGCATCCTGCCCGCGCTCAGCGAGCGCATCGCCCGCTCGGCCACCCGTCATCTGGAGCGTCTCGGCGTGGAAGTTCGCGTGGGCACCATGATCAAGTCGGCCCGCCAGGACGCGTTTCTCACCAGGCAGGACGAAGAGATTGCCGCGGATTTGCTGGTCTGGGCCGCCGGGGTCAAGGCGCCCGAGTTTCTGCGGGAGTTTGGCCTGCCGGTGAACCGCATCAACCAGTTGCAGGTGAGCCCTCAACTGCTGACAGAGGACGACCGCATCTACGCCATCGGTGATTGCGCCGCGGTTTTGCAGGGAGACAAATCCGTGCCGCCCCGCGCCCAGGCCGCGTTGCAAATGGCCAAGTATCTGGCGAAGGCCTTGCCGGCCCGAATGCGGGGGAGAAGTGCGGGCGAGTTCCGCTATCGCGACCAGGGTTCGCTTATCTCCCTGTCCGAGTATTCCTCCGTGGGTGTGCTCATGGGTAGCCTGGGCCGCGGCGATATTTTTATCGAAGGCTGGTTTGCACGGATGACCTATGTCAGCCTTTACCGGCTACACCAGGCGGCCCTTTATGGCTGGCCGCGCACTGTCCTCCTCCTTCTTGCGGGCCGGTTCAATCGCCTGTTGCGTCCACAGCTCAAGTTGCACTGAGTCTTCGCGATGTTGTTCGGTGCCGGTGCAGGGCGCAGCCCCATCAACGAGTGAAGGCCGCACTGGAGAGAGGCGACAAGCGCCTGTTATGATGGCCCGCCGCAGAATTGTCATGCCCGAGTATGAACTTATGGATGCAATTGTTTCGATCAAGAACCTGAGCAAGAAATATGCAGGAGGGTTTCAGGCCCTGCAGGATGTGAGTCTGGACATCCGCAAAGGAGAGATCCTCGCCTTGCTCGGCCCCAATGGCGCGGGCAAGACCACGATGATTTCCATTATCTGCGGCATCGTGAATCCCACCGGTGGATCGGTGACAGTCGCCGGCCACGATATCATCAGGAACTTCCGGATCACGCGCTCCATGATCGGCCTGGTACCCCAGGAGTTAACCACCGAAGCCTTCGAATCCGTGTGGTCCACTGTCAGCTTCAGCCGCGGTTTGTACGGCAAGCCGCCGAACCCGGCCTACATCGAGCAGGTGCTGCGCGATCTCTCCCTGTGGGAGAAGAAGGACAGCATGATCATGATGCTGTCCGGCGGCATGAAGCGTAGGGTGCTGATCGCCAAGGCCCTCGCCCATGAACCCTCGGTATTGTTTCTCGATGAACCCACTGCGGGCGTGGACGTTGAGCTGCGCAAGGATATGTGGAACCTGGTTGAACGTCTGCGACAGAACGGAGTGACCATCATCCTCACGACGCACTACATCGAAGAGGCGGAAGAAATCGCGGACCGGATCGGGGTGATCAACAAGGGCCAGCTGATTCTGGTGGAAGAGAAAACACAGCTGATGGATCAGTTGGGCAAACGCCAGCTCACTCTTGAACTGGATCATCCGGTCCAATCACTGCCGCCTTCCCTGCATGCACACAACCTGGAAATGGCGGACGAAGGACGCCGGCTGGTGTACACCTACAACTCCCAGGCCGATTCCACCATTACAGGGTTACTGGAAGACCTGCGCAAGGCCCAGATCAATGTGCGGGATCTGCATACACGGGAAACATCCCTGGAAGAGATTTTTGTCGAGCTGGTCAGAAACTAGGACTCCCATGAATTTTCACGCAGTCAAAGCGATTTATTTCTTTGAGATGGCCCGAACCTTCCGAACGCTGTTGCAGAGCGTTGTGTCTCCGGTGCTGTCCACATCCCTGTACTTTGTGGTATTCGGTGCGGCCATCGGCTCGCGCATCGACCAGGTGGGTGGTATCAGCTACGGTGCGTTTCTGGTGCCTGGTTTGATCATGCTGTCCCTGCTCACCCAGAGTATTTCCAACGCGTCGTTCGGGATCTACTTCCCCAAATTTACCGGTACCATCTACGAGGTGCTGTCGGCGCCGGTCTCAATGCCGGAGATTCTGCTCGGCTACGTGGGTGCCGCGGCCACCAAATCCATGATGCTCGGGTTGATCATTCTTGCCACCGCGACGCTCTTTGTGCCGCTGGAGGTTCGCCACCCCTTCATGATGCTGTTTTTCCTGGTGCTGACTGCGGTCTCGTTCAGCCTGTTCGGTTTCATTATCGGTATCTGGGCGGACAACTTCGAAAAGCTGCAGCTCATTCCCATGCTGATCGTGACACCCCTGGTGTTCCTCGGTGGCAGCTTTTACTCGATCGATATGCTGCCGCCGGCCTGGCAGACCGTAACCCTGTTCAACCCGGTGCTTTATCTGGTAAGCGGGTTTCGTTACAGCTTCTATGAAATCGCGGACGTGAGCCCCATGGTCAGCTTGCTCATGATCGTGGTCTTTCTCACCATCTGCCTGTCGGTGGTGTGGTGGATTTTCAAAAGCGGTTGGCGGCTGAAAAGCTGATTCACGCCAATCAAAGGCATATTTGTGAGCACTCTACTGTTTCGCCTCAACAATGTACCGGAAGAAGAAGCGGTCGCCGTGCGCGACCTGTTGCTCAGTGAAGGCATCGAGTTCTATGAGACGCACGCGGGGGCATTCGGAATCGGCGTGGCCGCAATCTGGCTTCCCGACGGTGAGGATGTAGAGCGCGCGCGACATCTGCTTGCCGACTTCCAGGCCCGGCACCGGGACGAAAGCCGGCGTCGCTGGCAGGACGATCTGGCCCAGGGACAGGCGGACAATTTTCTCAGGCGGTTGCGACGGGAGCCCTTGAAGGTCGTTCTTCTGTTGATTGCCGTGGGCGTGATTCTTTACGTCTCCATTGTTCCGTGGCTCAGCGCCTGGGACACTCCTTGATATCCCGGCCGCGGCCGGGCTGCTGCGGCAGCACAGATCATCCGCGCCGCAACGCCGTTGCGGGGCACACTCGGTGATGCAAGTACCATGGTAAAAGCTTATGCCAACCTGCTGGCCCAGCACGGTTCCATTCTTCTATTCGGTTTTACCGCCGTGTTCTGGGGCAACTTCGGCCAGTCGTTCTTCGTCGGTGTGTTTGGCAAAAGCATACAGGAAGGGCTGCAACTGAGCGCCACCGAGTACGGCAACGCCTATTCGTTTGCCACGATCGCGAGCGCCATCACGGTGAGCTGGCTCGGGGGGCTGATTGATCGGTTTCGCCTGAAAACCTATGCGCTCATGGTCAGCGCCGGCCTTTTCGTCGCCATGTTCGCCATGTCCCAGGCACAGGGGTTCTATTCTCTGCTGGCCTCCTTTTTCCTACTGCGCCTGTTTGGGCAGGCGCTGTTGCCCCACACCGGAGTCACGACCATGGCGCGGGCCTTCCAGGCCCGGCGCGGTATCGCGGTGAGCATTGCCACTTCAGGCGTGCCGGCGGGGGAAGTGGTGCTGCCCTTGCTCGGCGTATCGTTGATCGCCTGGATCGGATGGCAGCACAGCTTTCTGGTGCTCAGCGCCAGCGTCCCCTTGTTGCTGGTTCCCATCCTGCTGTTCTGCCTGGGACGTTTCGGGCGTTCGGAACTGGGCCGGGAACTCCACGCCGCACCGGCTCGTGCCCAGCATACTTCCAGTGCCCGCAAGGTTCTTCTCAGTGATTCCCGATTCTGGCTCATGCTGCCGGGATACATGGCCGGTCCTTTCCTGTTTACAGGCATCTTTGTCCATCAGGCTTTTGTGGTGGACAGCAAGGGCTGGACGCTGGAACTGCTGGCATCGAGCTTCGTGCTCTACGGCGTAATCCACTGGGTAAGTTCCATGGTGTCGGGGATGCTGGTGGACCGTTACGGCCCCATCCGGCTACTGCCGTATTTTCCTCTGCCACTGGCGCTGGCGCTGTTCGTGCTCGCCTTTGCCTCGGGCACCTGGATACTGTTTGTCATGATGGCTCTGCTTGCGGTGAGCGTGGGCAGCAGTCCGCCCATCAGCAACTCTCTTTGGCCGGAAGTGTATGGAAGCGAAAACCTTGGGGCGATTCGTTCGCTGACCGTCTCCATCATGGTGTTGGCAACGGCGCTGTCCCCGGTCCTGTTCGGCTTTCTCATCGATCAGGGAGTGGCCATCACTCCCATGATGGCCGCCTTTGGTGTGTACGTTGTGCTCGCCTGTATTCTGATGGCCTTCTCCTACCCCGCCAGCGAGCGGCGCGCCCGCTAGCGCTCGTTCAGTTTTTGGCGCCCACGGTTGCGAACGGCTTGGCCCTTTTCGGCGTGGGCGGCGCCGGCTATGGCTGAGCCTGGGAACATTGCCCGACACCCAATATCTCAATCCGAGGTCCCGACGCTCCGATCCAGGGCAAGTCGGACGCCTGAAATCAATGTCACCCGACGCGGGCACGAGGCTATGGATCCACGACTGAGGGAACTGCTTGCACGAGCGGACCGGCGCGTGAACGTTTGCGCGGCGTTCGCCTTGTTGTGGGTCGCATCCGCCGACGGTGGTGCCGAGGAGAAGACACGCGCCTACCTCGACAGCTGCGGCCAATCGATTCCGGGCGGATTCGAGCAATCCGACTTGCTGCTGGCCATCCTCGCCGAAGCCGACTCCCCGACCTTTCTGGAAGTTTGTCGCCTGCTTCAAAAGGATCTGGATAATGAGGAGAAGCATGCGCTGCTGGAAATGGCGGTTGCCACTGCAACAGCCGATCACAAGCCCGGTACCTGTGCCAATCACATTCTCCGCTTTGTAGCGGATCTATTTGGAATCGAGCAGCAGCGGCTGCAGGCGCTGCATCGGGAGTACTGCGGCTCCGGCCTGCCCGAACCCGGCGACCCCGGCTCCGTGCTCTGGTGGGAGATGCGCGAAGGGCGCCCGGGTCGCGAACATGGGACCGACCCCCCGTCAGTCAATCGCCTCAGCCGCGCGGAAGCCTATGCCATTCTGGGGGTGGATCGGGAAGCTCCGAAGACGGAAATCAAGCGCGCCTACCGCAGGCTGGTCCAGAATTACCACCCGGACCGTTTTGAAGCTCTGGGCCCCGACGCACGGCAAGAGGCGGAGCTGAATTTCCTTCGGGTTCGGCAGGCCTACGAGGACCTGTGCCGATGAAGGACCTGTACCGTCGCAACAAACTGGCCCCGCGGGAGAGCGACCGAATCCGGATTCACAATTCGGAAGGCAGCGAAGAGGACAAGGAAGCGGCTTTTACAATTCTGTTGAATCCGCGAAAAAAAGCCGAATACGACCGGGCCCACGCCACCTTGAGCCACATCGGCTACCTGCGCCGCCACCTGGGCCTCGGGGGCAAGTCCGGCTGGAGAATCCACCACAGCGACTTTCTCGACCCGCCCGAGCCTCCCTCGGTGCGTCGCCGCAAGCCGCGGAGAACGGTCACCCCCAAGGCCCCTCGTCGCGCCCGGCGACTGCGCCCAATGGTTTGGCTGGTGCTTGTGGTGATGGCGGTGGCGCCGCTGGTATACCTGGCCTGGCCGACGGCGGAACACCCCGAGCGTGCGGTCAGGCCGAGTTTCTCCCGGCCCGTGTTTGTGGTGCTGGATCAGGCGGCCCTTCATGTCAGGGCGGATCGACAATCGGCGGTTCTGGCAAAATTGGACGAGTTCCAGGATCTGGCCGCGAACCCGGAATATTCAGGTGGACGGTGGGCTCATGTGCGGGTGAACGCGCAACTGGCCGGCTACGTACGCAGCGAGGCAATTGCGCCCGGCAGCGGAGATGAGGCCCAGGTGGCGAAGTGCCGTCCCTACGGCAGCTGGCGACCGGAAAGCGGCCAGCACCTGGGGGCGGGCAAGAGCGGCAATCACCGGTTCGTAGTGGTTAATCCGCCGGGTACGGATGCACTGGTCAAGCTGAAGGATCATGAAGGCCGCACCCAGGTATTCTTTTACGTGCGGGGAGGCGAGACCGTTACCTTGGGGAATGTTCCCGAGGGACGGTACCAGCTTCACTACGCCCTGGGTGAGAATTACAGCCCCGCCTGCGGCCGCTTTCTCGACGAAATGCAGGCTGTCATGGAGTCGCGCTTCATCACTTTTGGTGGAGTGGGCGAGGGGGGTTCCGGACCGGTACTGACCCGCACGTTGAAGAGCGGAATGTACAAACTGAGTTCGGTGGAAAACCGGCTCTTCTGAGCCGCTCAGTCCTCCTCTCTCGTCCCGGGCCCTTCCTCATCCAGGCGTTTGAGCTCGCGCTGGTACGCTTCCAGGTCCTCCCAGTCATAGGGTGTTCCGGCGTTAAGGTGGTCCGGATGACGCGCACGGTCACGGGCGTTCTCCTGAAGCGAGTGATCGCGAGTTTCCCCCTGCTCCCCTGCCTCTTCCCGAGCTTTGCGTTCTTCGTGCTTTTTGAGAAATTCCGATGCTTTCATGGCCTGCCTCCTGCCGCCCGAATGTGATCCGCGGCGTGTGGGCTGTCTGGTTGTGCCCGGTACCAATTTTCGACCAGGCATGATCCGGGAGGGTAAAGAGCGCGGCCCGTGCCTGCAAGTCCTCTCTTCGCTATTGTTTGCAATTCGCGAGCGTGCTCGACCAGCGCCTTCTTTGTCGCTCAACCGTCGGGGGTACTTTGCCCCTGCGGAGGTACTTGTGTATGGCTTCCTGTGAGCGGAGCGATCCCGCGATCCCCGAATCGTGAATGCGGTTGCGAAGGCCGCGGTCGACCTGGCGCGCTTTTCTGTTGTCGCACCACTGAATGTCGACGATGTCCTGGATCCGCTGTTTCAGGGCCGGGTCGCGGATGGGCGCGGTGACTTCAACCCGATAATCCAGGTTGCGGGTCATCAGGTCCGCCGAGGAGATGTAATAAAGCGGATCGCCACGGTTGTGAAAGATGTAAACTCGCGCGTGCTCGAGAAGGCGATCCACGATACTGATCACTTCGATGTTTTCCGAAGCGCCCGGCACGCCCGGAACCAGTGAGCACATGCCGCGGCAGATGATGCGGATGCGAACTCCGGCCCCGCTCGCTCGATACAGCAGCTCGATAATCCTGGAGTCCACCAGATTGTTGCATTTGAGGGTGATGGCCGCGGGGTGGCCGGCGTGCGCCGCCCTTGTCTCGGCGGAGATCAGCTCCTGTAATCCGCTTCGGGTCGTGTGCGGCGACACCAGCAGGCGCTCGTAATGGCGTCGATTGCCATGGGATGAGATCAAGTCAAAAACTTTTTGCGTATCTCGGCCAATGGCTTGGTCATAGGTGAGCAGGCTCAGGTCCGTGTAAAGGGCCGCGGTTTTTTCATTGAAGTTTCCGGTGCCAATGTGGCTGTAAAGGCGAACAGTCCCCTTCTCCTTGCGACGGATGAGGATGAGCTTGCTGTGTACTTTCAAACCCGGCACGCCAAAGATGACATTCACGCCGCCCTCTTCGAGCTGTCGCGCCCAGTTGATGTTGGCCGCCTCGTCGAAGCGGGCCTGCAGTTCCACAACCGCGGTGACTACCTTGTGATTTCGTCGCGCGTTGAGTAGCGCGTCCACCACGCGGGAGTGCCTGGCAACGCGATACAGGCTGATGTGAATGCTCAGTACCGCTGGATCAACGGCCGCGGTTTTGAGCAGATCGAGCGTGCTATCGAAGGAGTGGTAAGGGTAGTAGAGCAGTATGTCGCGGTTGCGAATCCGCTCGAGGATGTTTTCCCCCTCACCGCTCAGTTCCGGGACCGGCAGCGGCGGCATCGCCCTGTACTCCAGACGCGCGGGCCCCAGGCGCGGGAAGTCCATGAAATCCTTGGCGTTGTGGTAGCGTCCGCCCGGCATGATGCTGTCGTACTTCCCGAGTTTCAGTTTGCGTATCAGGAAGCTGAGCAGGTCCTCGGGCATGTCGCGGTCATAAACGAAGCGCTCCGGCTTGGCGTTGCGTTCGCGCTTTCGTAGCGACGCAGCGACCCGGTTGATCAGGCTTTGGTTGATCTCCTCGCCCAGTTCCAGCTCGGCGTCCAGGGTCAGTTTGAACGCATGGGCATCGATGCGGTCGATGGAAATGACGCCGCGAAACATCTGCCCGATGCAGTGGCGAATGACGTTTTCCAGGACGATGAACACTCTCCCCTCGCAACCTTCCCGTTGCGGGATCTCGATGAAGCGCTCGACGCGATCCGTCGGCACCTCGACCAGGCCGTAACGCACTGCTTCGCCGGATCGGATTCTGACCGCAAGATACAGGCTGCCGTCCGCTAGAGGTGGAATCGAGCGCCGGACATCGAGCAGCACCGGATCGAGCTCCGGCAGTACCCGGTTTGTGAAGAAATCGGCAACGAACTGCCCCTGTTCCCGGGTTAGCTGCCGTTCGTTGATCAGGTAAATATGTTTCCGAGCCAACGCCCGCAGCACACCTCGGTAACAACGATCGAACTTGTGCTGGATGCGCAGGGTTTCGCTCTGAATCTCGCGCAGAAGTGTCTGGTAATACTTCTTCCGGTGAGGCTCGCGGGTAAAGTCCGCCAGTCTGCTCACGTCCGCAACCCGCACGCGGAAGAACTCGTCCAGATTGTTGGAAAAGATGCCCAGGTAGCGCAGGCGCTGAATCAGTGGCACCTCCGGGTTGGCGGCTTCCTGCAGCACCCGCTCGTTGAAGGAAAGCCAGCTGAGTTCCTTCGGCGTGATCGGTCGATTGCCACTGCGGGCGCTCGCAGACGGGAGCGGAAGGTCGAGAGCCGGACTCTTTTCAAGCATGGGGTTCATTCACACAGGTGCAATCGAATGGAGTGGCCCTTGGAGGCGCTGCACATGGTACCGCATCATCGGCTCAATGAGCATCCCGGGATGTTGGTGCCGTACCGGAAACATGATGAACCTGTTGGATGAAATACATCTTGTGATCAACGCGGCAACTCGCTGGTTGATTTGTAAAAGTCAGCCGGTGATAATCACCTGGCTCTGATCACAATACTTCTTTCGACAAATTCCCCAAGGCTGATTCCATGACAGAAGTTGCTGCGACCACAACACTGGAGCACATTCGGGAAACCAACGGCGTCTATCTCTTCAAAAAGAAACATCCCATCATGAAGCGCCTGCGGAAGGGAATTCCCAGTCCCGAGATTCACGGTGACAAGGTCTGGCCCTCCAGTTATTTCATCATCGACTACCTGGAGAAGCACCCCCTCCCCGAAAAAGCGCGGGTAATGGAAATCGGTTGCGGCTGGGGGTTGCTGAGCATTTACTGCGCCTCTCGCTTCGGTGCAAAAGTAACCGCGGTGGATGCGGACAAGAATGTGTTCCCCTATCTCAAGGTTCACGCCGCGCTCAACGAAGTGAAGATCAAGACCCGGGAGAAACGCTTCGAAGACATCAAGCGCAAGACCCTCGCCAAGCAGGACTTGATCGCCGGGGGCGACATCTGCTTCTGGGACGAGCTGATCGACCCGCTGTACAAAGTGATCCGCAAGGCGTGCGAGGAGGGCGTGTCCACCATTGTCATCGCAGACCCCGGCCGCGGCCCCTTTCTCAAACTGGCCAAGCGCTGCCGGAAAAAGTTCGGTGCCAAACTCCTGGATTGGTCCGTGGACCAGCCGCGCGCCAGTGAAGGCTATCTGCTGGTGATCGAGAACTGACCGGGCCCGTGCCGGCGGGGCACAGGAGCTTCGGGGCCGAGCCAGCAAAGGTTATTCTGTCGTCACAGTGAACTGCGTGCCTTTCGTGAAGTCACAGTGATCTGTCTCATGGAAGGCTATGGACCCACCGGACTTCGGACAATTCTCAAATTAAAAAGGGGCAGATTCCCATGGCGAATGAAGATTCTGGCAAGAACAGTCCCTATCTGATCAAGCTCCTCCTTCTGGCAGCGGCGGTGGTGGTGGCGATTGTGCTCCTCTGGCAAATGGCCTCCGACGAGCCGCCGGAGGAAGCGCCTCCCGCGCTGTCACAACCCGAGACACCGCCGCCGGTGGCGCCTGAACCGGAGCCACAGCCGGAGCCGGAGCCCGCGCAACCAAGCCCTGCGCCAGAACCGGAACCCGAGCCGGAACCTCTTCCGGAACTTGCGCAAAGCGACGAGGTGGCCATTGCCGCTGCAGAACAACTGGCACCGTCCACGGAACTCCGCGAGATCATGGTGCCGGATAACGTGATTCCCAAGTCCGTTCGTGCGCTGATTGCCCTCGCGGGTGGGGACGTGGTGCACGAGTATCGGCCGGTGGATTCGCCGGATACTCCCTTCGTGGCGGAAAAACTGGACGAGCCGCCCACAGAAGACCAGGGGCAGCGCTACCGCCTGTCTCCCGAGAATTATGCGCGCTATGACAAGTACGTCAGCGTGATTGAAGCGGTGGATCCGCGCAACCTGGCGGCCACCTACAAGCGCTTTTATCCCTTGCTGGAGGAAGCCTATGCCCAGCACGGGGTGGCCAGCGGCAGCTTCAAGGATGTTACCCTCAGAGCAATTGATTCCATGCTGGCGGCGCCCGTGCTCGAGGACGAGCCCATTCTGGTGCAGCCGAAAGTGCACTACCAGTTTGCGGATCCCGAGTTGGAAGAATTGCCTGGGAGTCAGAAGCTGCTGATTCGCATGGGCCCGGAAAACACCCGCAAGATCCAGCGTGTACTCCGGGAGGTGCGGGCCGCGATTGAAGCCGAAGATCTACCCTGACCTTTCAGCCTCTCCTCTTTATAATCCCTCCTGTTGATCACTGCAGCGGCGCTCACCGCGCCGCTGCGGCGAACCCTCTCACCTGCGGGCTGCTGCGGCAGTAGTAACGGCATAAGTTCAAATGAAAAAACGCCTGATCCTGGTCGCGCTGGTCGCGGCTGCTCTTGTACTGTTCTTTGTCTTTGATCTTGACCATTGGCTCAGTTTCGCGCGCTTGCAGCAGGGACAGGCTCAGCTCGAGAGCTGGGTCCAAAGCAACCCGTGGCTGGTCAGCCTGGGATACTTTGCACTGTATGTGCTGATCGCCACCTTGTCTCTGCCTGGCGCCACGGTGATGACTCTCGCTGGCGGCGCCCTTTTCGGCCTCTGGTGGGGAACCTTGCTGGTGTCGTTCGCCTCCAGTCTGGGAGCGGCGCTCGCCTTCCTGGTGGCTCGTTTTCTGTTTCACGATTGGGTTCAGCACCGGTTTTCGGATCGGCTGCAAACCGTCAACCGGGGCATCGAGAAAGAAGGGGCGTTCTACCTTTTCACATTGCGCCTGGTGCCGGTCTTCCCCTTTTTCCTGATCAATCTGGTCATGGCCCTCACTCCGATCCGCGCCGGCACATTCTACTGGGTCAGCCAGGTGGGCATGCTGCCGGCCACCGCGGTGTACGTGAATGCCGGCACCCGGTTGGCCCAGGTCCAGAGCCCTGGCGACATACTCTCGCCGGGCCTGATTGCCAGTTTTGCATTGATTGGATTGTTACCCCTGTTAAGCAAGAGGGTGATCGCCCATCTTGAGCGCCGCAAGATACGACCCGGCTGACGGCCGGCGCGTTCCTTTTTACCGCCGTTTCTCAGGCTTTCGCATAACGAACCAAGGACCCAAAAATGCTCGCTGGTGGACTTTTCGACGCTTTTTTCCAACGCGGAGTCTATGGGGCCTGGCGTCGGCCCTCGCGCTTTGATCGAAATCTCATCGTGATCGGCGCGGGCGCTGCCGGCCTTGTGAGTGCTTACATTGCCGCCACCGTGAAGGCCAAGGTTACTCTGGTGGAAGCCCACAAAATGGGAGGCGACTGCCTGAATTACGGTTGCGTGCCCAGCAAAGCACTGATCAAGACTGCGACAGTCGCCCGGCAAATGCGTCACGCCCGGCGCTATGGTTTGGAGCCCGTGGAGCCCGCTATCGACTTTGCGCGGGTCATGTCGCGCATCCGTGACAGCATCGCCCGGATCGAGCCCAATGACAGCGTGGAGCGTTACACCGCCATGGGGGTGGACGTGCTGCAGGGGCATGCGCGCATTGTTGATCCCTGGACCGTCCAGGTGACATTGCCGGACGGCGAGGAGCAGCGCCTCACCACCCGCGCCATCATCGTGGCGGCCGGGGCGGCGCCAGTGGTACCGGAAATTCCCGGCATGGAAGAAGGGGACTACGTCACCACCGACACGGTGTGGGACGCCTTCGCCGCTCTGGAGGAAGCGCCGCGACGTTTGGTGGTGCTCGGGGGCGGCCCTGTGGGCTGCGAGTTGGCCCAGGCCTTCAGTCAGCTCGGTAGCCGCGTTATTCAGTTGGAGCGGTCCGCCCGCATTCTGCCCCGTGAGGATGAGGACGTGGCCGAACAGGTGACTCACGCCATGGAACGGGACGGCGTAGACCTGATCACCCGCTGCACCGTATTGCGCTGCGAGCGGCGCGGGGATGACAGGTTCCTGATTGTGGACCGCGGCCGTGGCGAAGAGTCGATTGCCTTCGACGCGCTGCTCTGCGCGGTGGGGCGAAAGGCGCGGCTCAGTGGCTATGGGCTGGAAGAGCTCGGAGTCAATACGGAATCCACAATCCTCACCAACGACTACCTGCAGACGCTGTTTCCGAACATCTATGCGGCCGGCGATGTGGCTGGCCCCTTTCAGTTCACCCACACTGCCGCCCACCAGGCGTGGTATGCGGCAGTCAACGCCCTGTTCGGTGAATTCAACAAATTCCGCGCGGACTACACCGTCATTCCCCGCTGCACCTTTACCGACCCGGAAGTGGCGCAGGTGGGTTTGAATGAACAGGAAGCGAAACATCAGGGGCGCGCCTATGAACTCACCCGCTTTGAAATCAGCGAACTCGATCGGGCCGTGACCGACAGCGCGACGGAAGGATTCATCAAGGTTCTTACCGTGCCGGGAAAAGACCGGATCCTGGGAGCAACCATCGTGGGCGAGCGCGCAGGCGATCTGATGGCTGAGTTCGTGCTGGCCATGAAGCACGGCATCGGGTTGAACAAGATGCTCGGAACCATCCATAGCTACCCCACCTTCGCCGAGGCCAACAAGTTTGTGGCGGGGGCCTGGAAGCGGGCCCATGCACCGCAAACCGTGCTGCGGTGGCTGAAGCGCTACCATGACTGGAAGCGGGGCCGCTGACCTGCAGGGGGCGCTGGCAGAGAACTTGCACCAACCAGCTTGAGCACTCGAATTACTGAAGGGCCCAGGCATGAGCGAGTACGACAAGGATATTCCGCCCCAGCATCAGGAGAGGCAGCCCGGTAAAGAAGGCGAGATGGAGCCCAGGCCCATCTATGACGACCCGGACGTCAAGGGATGCGGCAGGCTGGAGGGCAAGGTGGCTCTCATTACCGGCGGCGACAGCGGTATTGGCCGTGCAACGGCAGTCGCGTTCGCCAAGGAGGGTGCCAACGTTTTCATTACCTATCTGGAAGAACACGAAGACGCTGCGGAGACGCAGCGCGCTGTGCGCGGCTACGGGAAGGAATGCGAACCGCTGGCAGGGGACGTGGGTGATTCGAAGTTCTGCCATCAGTCGGTGAAAGCATGTCTGGAGCGATTTGGACAGTTGGACGTGCTGGTCAACAATGCCGGTGAACAGCACATCCGCGACTCCCTTGACGACATTACCCCTCAGGCACTCGAGCGCGTTTTCAAAACCAATATCTTCTCCATGTTTTACATGGTTCAGGCCGCCGTGCCCTACATGCAGCATGGGGGCTCCATCATTAACACCACGTCCATTACCGCGTACAAGGGCAACCCCGCGCTACTGGATTACTCGACCACCAAAGGCGCCATTGTGTCCTTTACGCGGTCACTTTCCATGCGCTTGCTGGCAGATGGTATTCGTGTGAACGCGGTAGCGCCCGGGCCCATCTGGACGCCTCTCATACCCGCGTCCTTCCCGGCCGAGCAGGTGGAAAACTTCGGCCAGAGCAAACCCATCGACCGCCCCGGACAACCCGTGGAAGTAGCGCCCTGCTATGTGTTCCTGGCCAGCAGAGACAGCAGTTACATCTCGGGGCAGGTGCTGCACCCCAATGGTGGGGCAATCGTTAACGGGTGAAGGAGATTGCAATGAGACGGTACTGTATTCTAGCCACTGCGATTCTTGCAGCCGGGGGCGTTGCGGCCCAGCAGCCGGAGCCGCAGCCCCAAACGCCTCGCCAACCCCTCACCCGGGACTTTGAAAGCCTTGATAAAGATGGAGACGGGCACATTACCCGGGCTGAAGCCGAGCACGAAAACGTCGAGTATCACTTCGACGCCATCGACAAGGACAAGGACGAAGCGCTCAGCCGCGAGGAGTTCGTCCGCTACATTGCCGAAGAAGACCCGTTGCTGGGCGAGCCGATCCCAACCGAAGAGTTGCCCCAGGCCGAACTGCGCGAGCGCCTTGATCAAGACCCCGACGTGGTCACCAATCCGGAGCTGCTGCCCAAAATCGACAGCCCCTTCGAGGATGTGGACGAAGATGGAAACCGCTACATCACCCGTGAGGAATCGGATGGAGAGGAACTCCATGAGCACTTCAGCCACATGGACACGGATAACGATGGCCGGATCAGTATCAGCGAATACAACAACTACCTGTACAAGTACGGGACTCAGGTAGCAACTCAGGAACTCATGGAGGAAACCGGCGCGAGCCGTTGATCTCAGCCGTTCCTGAATCTGTCAAAACGGCTTTTGGCGGGCAGCGGGTCCGGACATGGCGGATCCCGGACCGCGCCCGTATAATCACCAGAACCTCCCGCAATTCGAGAATAGTCCTGTTCCGTGAGAATAATGCTCGCCCCCATGGAAGGCGTGGTGGACTTCACCATGCGCGCCTTGCTGACACAGATCGGCGGAATCGACCGCTGCGTGACCGAATTCGTCCGGGTCACCGATCAGCGGCTACCGCCGCGGGTGTTCTATCGTTTCTGCCCGGAATTGCGTGAGGGGGGCCGCACTCCGAGCGGCGTTCCCGTGTACCTCCAGTTGCTGGGTGGGCGGCCCGGGGTGATGGGGCTCAATGCCCAGCGGGCGGCGGAGCTGGGCGCCCCCGGTATCGATATCAATTTCGGCTGCCCGGCAAAGCAGGTCAACCGCAACGATGGTGGATCGGTCATTCTCCGCGAGCCGGAGCGGGTTCATGCCATCACCCGCGCAGTCCGCGAGGCTGTGCCCCCGCAAATCCCGGTGACCGCCAAGATTCGTCTCGGCTACGAGGATCGCTCCCTGTTCCGGGATGTGGTGGCTGCCGTGGTGGATGCGGGCGCATCGGAGCTGACCGTGCACGCTCGCACCAAGGTGGACGGTTACAAGCCGCCCGCCTACTGGTCGGAACTGAGCGCCGTGTCCGCAAATCTACCAATTCCCCTGATCGCTAACGGCGAAGTGTGGACGCCCTCCCATTACGAGGACTGCCGCAGGCAAAGCGGCTGCGCCGACGTCATGCTCGGCCGCGGACTGTTGGCCTGCCCCGACCTGGCCCGGCAGCTCAAAGCGCAAGCCTCCGTCGGGTGCAGTCAGCCCATGGCCTGGGTCGAGGTCCTCGGGTTGCTGGTGCGCTTTGCCCGCATCACCGAGCAGATGTACGAGCCCCGCCACGTGGGCAATCGCATTAAACAGTGGCTGGGCTATTTGCGCCGACAGTATGCGGTGGCCGCGCCCCTGTTCGAAGCCATCAAACGGTTGCGCTGCCCGGAGGAGATCATCGCAGTGCTCCAGCAGCAGCAAACGGACGCCGCCCGCCGCCAATGCGCTTAGCGCGCGATGGGAAATGTTTGACCTCAATAGAGTTACAGCTCGCCGCTTCACTCGTCGGGACGATTCATGAACACAGAACTTATCTACCTTGGCCTGTTCCTGCTGGTGACGGGTAGCGCCATTTACTTGTTCTTCTGGCCCCGCTACCGCCGCCAGCGGATTTTGCGCGAGCAGTTTCCCCCGCAATGGGAAGCGGTACTTCAAGAGCGCCTCTCGATCTATTCCCACCTTCCCGCGCACCTCCAGGACAGACTGAAGGATCTCATCAAAGTCTTCCTTCGCAACAAGGAGTTTGTGGGGTGTGCGGGGCTCCAGGTCACCGACGACATGCGGATTCTGATCGCCGCCCAGGCCTGTCTGCTGATACTCAACCGCCCGAGTTTCGAATACCCGGAGTTGCGGGCAATCTATATCTATCCTTCTGCATTCCGCGCGGTTCATGAACTGCGCGACGAACTTGGCCTGGTTTCCACCGAAACGCGGGACTTGCTGGGCGAGTCCTGGAACACGGGCAAGGTGATTCTCGCCTGGGACAATGTGGAACACGGGGTGAGTAACTTCAGCGATGGGTATAACGTTGTGCTGCACGAGTTCGCCCATCAGCTGGACCACGAGTCGGGATCGGCCAATGGCGCCCCCCTGCTTCTGACCAGAGCGGCTTACAAAAGCTGGGCCTATGTGATGGGGCGGGAATTCGAGCGGATGCAGGAAGAGCAGGGGAGCGGCATTATCGACGAATACGGGGCGACGGATCCGGCGGAATTCTTCGCCGTGGCCACGGAAACGTTTTTTGAAGAACCTTTCAAGCTCCACAAGCATCATCGGGAGCTGTTCGACCAACTGAACGACTATTATCAACTGGACCCACGGGACTGGGCCCAGGGCGGCTGACGAAAAAGCCGCCCCGTCAGCCGGGCTCCGGCCCGTGGGGCCGGACGTTTCGTTAACCGTTAGGCCTTGGAGCGCTTCTTTTTCTCGAAGCTTTTACGAGGGCCGGGCTTCTTGTTCCCCTCGTTGCGGGCGGGCTTCCCGGGCCGGGAGGGCCGCGCCCCACCTTCTCCCCGATCATCCATTCGGCGGATGTTCAGCATTTTCTGACACACCCAGACCTTCTTGAGGTGCTGGAAGGTCTCCCGGGGCATGTCAGCCGGCAAATCGACCGTGCTGAAGTCGTCGAAAATTTCGATGTGGCCGATGTAGCGGCTTTCCAGCTCGGCCTCATTGGCGATCGCGCCCACAATGTGGCCGGGGCGAACACCGTCGGCATAGCCCACCGCGAGGCGAAAGCGCTGCATCTTCACATCCGGGAAGTCCTTCAAGGGCTTCGCCCGGTGATCCTGCAGGCTTTCGCGTTTTTTCTTCTGTTTGCCCTGTGCGGCGAAGCGGTCTTCCGCCGGAGCCCGCTCGCGGTCGGATTCGCGACGCGGCTCCCGGCGTACTTTGTCTTCCCGCAGCAGGAGTTCGCCGTCGCCCTGCAACAGCTTCGCGAGCGCTGCCGCAATCTCGATGGCTGGCGTCTCACTCTCCTCCTGTAATTCCAGCACCAGTTGTCGGTACACATCCAGCTGGTTCTGTTCCAGGGTGCTCTGAATCTGCTGCTTGAACCGGAGGACGCGTTGCTCGTTGATGTCCTTCTCGCTGGGCAGGTTCATGACCTCGATGGGCTGGCGGGTTGCACGCTCGATGGCTTTGAGCATGCGCCGTTCGCGGTTGGCAACAAAGAGAATGGCTTCGCCCTTGCGGCCTGCGCGCCCGGTTCGCCCAATGCGGTGGACGTAGGCTTCGGTATCGAAGGGGATGTCGTAGTTGATGACGTGGCTGATGCGGGGAATGTCGATTCCGCGTGCGGCCACATCAGTCGCCACCAGTATGTCGAGCTTTCCCTGGCGCATCCGGTCGATGGTCTTTTCGCGCTGGGCCTGGGCCATATCGCCGTTCAAAGCCTCTGCGGCGAACCCGCGGGCCACCAGCTTCTCGGCCAGCTCTACAGTGGCCACCTTGGTCCGCACGAAAATGATCGCGCCTTCGGTTTCCTCCACCTCCAGAATGCGGGTCAGCGCATCCAGCTTGTGCAATCCCGCCACTGGCCAGTAACGCTGGCGAATCGCGGTGGCGGTGGTGGTCTTGCTGGCGATTTTGATGAGCTCGGGATCGCGCAGATGGCGATTGGCCACCTGCTGAATTTCCTTGGGCATGGTCGCGGAGAACAGTGCGATCTGTCGTTGCGCGGGCGTGTGCTCGAGAATCCACTGCACATCGTCGATGAAACCCATGCGCAGCATTTCGTCAGCTTCGTCCAGCACCAGGGTTTGCAAACTGTCGAGCTTGAGCGTGCCTTTGCGAATGTGGTCCATCACCCGGCCTGGCGTACCCACCACCAGTTGCGCGCCACTGCGCAAATGCTTGAGCTGCAGGCTGTAGCCCGCGCCGCCATATATGGGAACCACATGAAAGCCAGGCAGGTTGCGGGCGTAGCTCTGGCAGGCCTCCGCAACCTGAATGGCCAGCTCGCGCGTGGGCGCCAGAACCAGGGCCTGGGTGCGGCGATCTTTCAGGTTCAGGTTGGCGAGCAGGGGCAGGGCGAAGGCGGCGGTTTTGCCCGTGCCCGTCTGCGCCTGTCCCAGCAGGTCCTTGCCCTGCAGCAGCACCGGAATACTTTGGGCCTGGATGGGGGAGGGCGTTTCATAACCCAGTTGTTTTACGGTCTGGAGCAGGGATTCGGGCAGACCCAGTTCCGCAAATTCGATTGCGGGGGCCGGGGTTTCGGGGATCGTCATGAAGGCGGGAACCTGAAGCGGAAGAATAATCGGGGCCCTCTCAGGAGAGGGCTGGCGAGTATACAGACTGCGGGAGCGGCTTGCTTGTTTTTTGTTCCGCCGCCTCCTTCCGAATGGCCTTCAACGGTTTGCAACCCGGACACAAAAAAGCCCGGTGATTGCCCGGGCTTGACCCTGCTTAAGGAGCTTAAACCCTGTCACACATCGTTGTTGTCCAGGACACCGTCGAGGTCCCGATCCACACCGACGCGTGTGCCGTTGCCGGGCGGCGTGCAGGTAAAGGTCACTGGGACCTGTTCACTTTCGGCAGCATCCAGCAATTGAGTCAGAGTAAGCGCGTTGCGCGCCGAATCGCTCGGAATGAAGGATTGGCTGCCGCTCATCACCCAGCCCACATCCTCGCCGTTCAGAACTGTGGACGCCACCAGGTCGCACTCCGGAACGGGCGTTGTAACCATCGCCCGCTGCACCAGCAGGTTCAGCCTATTACTCACGTCGCTGCGGCTGCGGTTGGCCGGGGTTACAGTGACCTGTTGCCCGACAATCGGATTCATCTCCGACGGAAAAGCCAGAACGAACTGCTCCACCAGCCGCGTGTCGGCGTCGTTGAGGCTGAATACAGCCGCGCTTAGGAATCGAAATACCGAACCCGAGGCGCCGGCGTTATCGAAACCGAAGCCGCGAACCTGCGGGCCCAGGAAGGGCTCGCTGAGCTGGGTGTTTTCGGCGAACATGCCCACCTTCTGATACAGATTCCGCAAGTGGGGGATTTTCATATCCTCCGCAACGCCCGGTCCTTCGATCGCCTGAGTTCCGTCGGTGCCAAATTGCCCCTGGCCCGGATCCAGCCGGTGACACCCGTTGCAAGTGGTAATGGTGTCGGAGGTGACGGTGTTGTAGATCTGCTGCCCCTGGGCTTGCTGCGAGGTCAGGCTGTTATCGAGGTTGCGGATCGGGTTCGGGGGATAGGTGAGCTCCAGGGCGAAGTGGGCGAACGCATCCATTTCCGCCTCACTCAGGGGCGCGGCCCGACCGAGTAAACCTTCAAAGGCGACAATGAAGTCTTCGAAGGATTGCTCTTCCAGACTCTCGTTGGTGTCGGCGCTCTGGCCGGTCCGGTCGCCCCGCCAATGCATCGGGCCATTTCCCCTGAGGCCACGGAGGCTCTGGGTGGTCATGGGGCCCTTCATGGGGTGAAGGTCGCGGTTGCGCCCGAACAGGGGGATGTTCTCGTTGTAGGTGCCAGGGTTGCGCACCACGGTTTCGTCGGGGTTGCCCAGATCCCAGGCCAGGTGATCCATGTCGCCGAAGATGTGGCAGCCGGCACAGGATGAATCGCCGCGGCTGGAGGTGTAGGTGGCGTCGTAAAGGAAGCGCCGTCCGTTTTTCACCACAGCCGGTTCCGGATTGAACATGCTCAGATGGGACACTTCGGCGAGCGTTCCGCTGGTGTTCACAACGGAGATACCGTTATCGAAACGAGTGAGGACGTAAGCTTTGTCCCGCGTCTCATCGAGCACCAGCCCGGTGGGGCCTCCCCCGCTCAGCAGCAGGTGATTGGCCGCGGACGGTGTGAAGCTGTCGTTCTCCAGGCTCCCGGTGTCGAAGCGGGCCAGCTTGTCGGAACCCATGGCCACGAGAAAAAGTTCATCTCCGTCGCTGCTCACGGCCATCTGCAGGGGAATGGCCAGAGCGCGTTCGCGCTCGGAGGCAGTGCCGAGATTGCGGTTGTAGTCTATGTGCTTGTTCAGATGGCGAGGCAACACGGCGCCGCCGTCGATGACGGTGATGCGGCTTTCCGCGAAGTGTCCGCGCACCGTCGTGGAACGGCTGCCGGGACCTTCAAACCGGGTCAGATTCAAAGCTTCCTGATTGCTGACGTAGACTTTGCCGTTCGCGGGATTGACGGCCATGTTGAACAAGGTAGTGCCGACTCCTGAACTCTCACCAATTACCTGGGGCAGGGTGCCGGTGGTGTCAATGGTGAACACGTCGTAGTCCGGCAGGCTCAAGTGCACCCGGTCGTCCCAGCTGCGTGCAGACACGCCGCTAACCGGGTCGCCGTTATCCATCCAGTTTGCGCCGTCGTACTGCACAATGAGGCCCGTCCCGGGCTGCTCCTCACCGTCGGCGCTCTCGTAGGGCGGTGGCTTGTCGATGCCGCCTTCGCCGATGTCATCGGTCAGTACCGTGCTCCGGTTTCCCGAGTGCAACACCGCCGCATACACGCGACTGCCGCTGGCGTTTCGGGCCAGGGCCCGGGGCGTGTCTCCAAACAGATTCAGAATGGTTGCGGGGTCGCCACCCAATCGGGAGCCGGGATTGTTGCTGGAGAACACCCACACATCCGCGCGGCCGATGCCCTCGGTGGTGAGTTGCGGATCGAAGGGCGCGTTCTGGCCCCGGTGGGCCGCTGTAATGAAGGCCCACTGGTTGTTGGTGCCGCCGAAGACAATGTCCCGGGGTTCGTCGCCCACCAGCAGGGTATTGATCACCCGCGCAGGGGACGTGCCCACATCCACGATACTGACGCTGTCGGACAGGTGGTTCACGACCCAGAGCTCGTTGTCATTGCGCAGGGTAAGCGCCACGGGTTCCAGTCCCACCCGAATGGACCCCAGGGCTTGCGGCGTATCTCCGCTCACATCGAAGACTTCTACTCGATTGTCGGGTGTGTTCACGGCGTAAAGCCGCTGGCCGTCGCTGGACAGGGCGAGCGGCCGCACCTGGCCCGATTCGAAGGTCGCGAAATCTCCCGCGGGAGGCAGGTCGCCACCGCCTCCGCCTCCGCCAGAAGTTCCTTCCAAACGGACCTCATCGACTTCAAAGGTTTCGAAAAACGAGCTGGCGCTCAGGCTGAATCGAAGCCGGACACTGGCGTTTTCCGCAGACGGATCGAGTGCGATGCTGGTGCTGCCGGAGGCATTTCTCACCGCTTCGACCGTGCTGAAGGGCCCGCCGTTGATGGAGATGGCCGCACTGCCTTGTTCGCCGCTGTCGAGACCGGACGTGCTGCGCTCGAAGCGAAGCACCAGGTCGGTGTAGCCCTGGGTGCTGATCTCCGGGGAGGTGATGGTGGCGGTACCCGCGCCGCCTCGCATACGGACCCCGTAGGAGCCGGTGTAGACTCGCCCGCTCTCGGTGAATAGCCCGGTCCCGCTGTCGAAACCTTCTTCAAAAACAACGCCACTCTGCGCGAGCAGCGGAGGGCTCGCAGCGCCGACTATCAATAGCAGCACAACCTTCAATATGGTCAGTCTCGTGAGCATGGAGAACCTCCTGTAAATGGATTGTCCCGGTGGAGAAGACATGGGAAGAGATCAGAAACTGCGGTGAATGAACCCGATTCGTTGTTATGGAAATTATCGAATCGTCACCTCTGGGCGACCGGGATCTTAGTACGCGGGTGGCGGCGCACACTATAGCCGGAGTTTCCGCTATTGCGGTCCGAGCGTCAGCTGATGTTGACGAGGAAAGGGGCGATCGAAGGTTTTAGAGGCGGGTCACATTTTCACGCGACAGTGTCGACAATTCACGCCGGGCTATTTGAAATCAATGGGTGGCAAATCCGATTTGCTGTCGTTGTCTTGTTTTGCGGGAGTTTTCGGCTCCCCAGTGTCCGTCGAACTGCTGCCGTTATGCGATGTTCCTGTGCCAAACACCGCGCGGCCCTTGCTTGCGGTCAGCTTCTGTGCGGTCACACGGGCCAGTTTGCGTGTGAATTCACGACACTTGCGGGCTTGTTCGCCCTGGTGAGGCAGGTCTTCAAGGGCTTCGGTCAGCAACTCGTAGGCTTGTACCAGGCGGGGATAGTCCGGGAATTCGAGATGCATTCCCTTCAGCAGTTTGGCGGCCGAGAGGGAATCGCCACCGTCCCTGCAGGCCTGCGCCAGCCGGTAGCGTGTATCGGGAGACGGCGGACGGTAGCCGGGCGCCAGATGCAGGACCCGTTTGTAGATCAGCACGAGTTGGTGATCCTGTCCGCTGCGGATCAGGTAGTCCAGGTAGCTCGAAGCGGCGGCTTCCACTCTGCGCCGGGTGGCGTAGAAAAATTCGAAGGCCATGCGGTTCAACTCCCGATCGTCCGGGAAGTGCCTGGCGGCCGTATCCAGCAGCGTAACAACTCCGTTGTAATCGCCCTCTTTTACCAGAATATCCAGTTTGGCGGCCAGCCGGTCGCGCTGGGAGCGGGGCTCCGTGTCCTCACCAAAATCTTCCCGTGCGACAAAGCCCAGTTCCCCCTGATATTGGAATATCACGTAGCCCATCAGGTGGAACATCACCACCGAGTAGTAGTTGCCCACCATGGATTGCAGGGCTGTGGACAAGGCCGAATAGCTGGACGAAACAAACAGCTGGTTAATCACTCCGACCGAGGCCGTCATGATCATGATAAAAGCGAGCAGCAGGCCATAGGGCAGACCGATTGCACTGATAAGACGAATGATGCTGGCGGGGTTGAGGGCCTCCACAACGGAATCCGACAGTGCGTAGAGGATAAGAATGGCCGGCGTGGCCACCACCAGAAAAATCGCGACAGCTCCCGCGAACTGCATGCCCAGGAACCGGGCCGCGCCGGCGATTACCACGCCGGCGAAGACCGTCATGAGGAACAGGTGCAGGATGATTCGCAGGCCGCCGCTATAGGCTTCGGTGATGTCGGGGGCCACCAGCGTTCCGCCAGCGGTGTTCTCCAGGCAGCTGAAGGAGTATTTCAGAAAAGCGCCGTTGAGAATGAGCAGCCACAGGAAGGAAAATGGCACCTTGGCAAACACGATTGAGAGAAAGGACACACCGATGATCAGGACCATCGTGTTCATGTTCAGCGGGTAGCGGAAACTTTCCTCGAGGCGACGCCAGAAGGGCGTGGCCTGGTTGACCGCGCCCAGGGATTCCATCGCCTGCTCGCAGCTGAAGCAGGTCGGGTCCTGCCCCGGATCCCCTTCGTTCACGCAACGATCACAGTTGTGGGTGTGGCAGCCGAGGCAGGAAAAGGTCGCCGGTGTCAGCGGATGGTAGCTACAATAGTCCATTAGCGTTGGCGGTCCATTTGCATTTCCTATTGATGGGTCAACCCGCAGGGCGTTGCGCCAGCCGCAGGAAGTACTGCTGCTTCCCCGAGTCCTTCGCCTCGGCGGCAATCCTGGCCAGCTTGCGCGCGAGCGTCGGCACCTCGGGGTTGGCGGTGTTCCTCTTCAGCAAGGCTGCAAGCACGGTTTCCGCGGTGTTGAGATGCTCGCGGGTGGCGAAGCGGAAAGCGAGCCCAACCAGCGTCTGTTCGTTGAGCAGATCACCGCATTCAGGGTGTTCGCGCCACAGGTTCGCCTGCTGGTTCAGGCTGCGGGGGCTTTGGTCCTTGACCGACAGGGCCTGTGCGAGCGATTTTCTGAACGACTCGCCCCCGTCGATCTTCAGGATCTGGCTGCGCAATACGGCAAGCTCCGATCGCAATCCGTACTGCTTGATCATGCGGTTCACAGCCTGCAATGCCGGCCTGAACTGAAAACTGCCCAGGTGTTCGTAGACCTTTGCCAGGGCCTCCCGGTAGGGGTCGCTTTCCTGATCCTGCTCCACATAATCGCTGTTCAGCAGTTTGGGGTTGGCAAGAAGGGACAGCCCCATCAATAGCGCGCCTGCCCCAAATCCCCCTGCGTGGGCCATGAAGGCCACGTTTGAGCCCTGACTGTTGAAGTAATCGAACACCTCCTTGCCCATATAGACCGGCAGGATGAGCAGTGCCGGCGCGCGAAAATAACCCACGAAAATGAAGAACCAGTAGAAGAACTCGATCTTTTTCAGGCGGAACACGCCCAGGTACATGGCCATCACTCCCGATACTGCGCCCGAGGCGCCCACCAGAGGCATGGTGCTGGTGGTGTCCAGGAATGCGTGGGCCACCCCTCCGACAGCCCCTGTGATCAGGTAGAACAGTAAAAAGCGCAGATGGCCGATGGCGGCCTCCACGGCAAAGCCACACACCACCAGGAAGAACATGTTCCCCAGCAGGTGCATGATGTCCCCGTGGAGGAACTGATAACTGATCAGGGAAAGCAGATTCATCTCACTGGGGATGAGCCCGCCGCTGAGAAAGCTCATGGAGTCCAGGTGGTCATTGACCATGCTCCGCTTGAGGTCCCAGTCTTCGTAACGGATGTTGGTGAACAGAGCGCGCCCTTCCTGGGCCAGATAGTGTTTGAACTCGAAGTCCAGCAGCAGCGCCCGGGCCACGTCCACGGCATAGCCTTCGTCCAGTGCGGACTGGTAATCACTGACCAGGGCCTGTTGGTCCCGGGCAGTCAGATAATCCCGGTATAGGGGCCATTCCAGTTCCAGCAGGTTCTGCTGATGGTAAACGGCAAAGGCCCGCTCCAGGCGCATGCCGTCGCCGGACTGGTAGACGAAGAAGACAAGAACATTTAAAAGGACAAGGCCGAAGAGGACCAGCGGACTGTGCTGCCAGTCGAAGCGCTTCTCGGTGGGTACGATAACCATCCCGGGTTCTCCCTGATGTTGTTCTTCGCCCTTCCCTCGGTGGCGGGCATTGCCCTGGCGGCCCGTCTCTGGCGGGTGACCTCGGCAAAACTCTAGCGGATTACCGCGTCAAAGGAAAGAGACGCCACAAGGGTAGTGCGCTGGTCGGTCCCGTCGCTTCTGTGTTAAAAAGCCCCCTGTTTCCGAGTGCCTGTGGAGTCTTCTTGAGCCGTTCCAACGATCGTCCTGCAAAAAAATCCGAGAGCCGCACGTCCGCCCCTGCGGCCGGCGACGAGCAGGGCGCCCGGTTCGATTCGGCGGACCGGCCCGGTGCCCCCCGGGGCAGCCATCAGGTACGCCGTGCGGCGACTCGGGTCAAGGTGCTCGAAGCGGGGATTCGGATTCTTCACGAGGAAGGCTACCACGCCGCAACCACCACCCATGTGGCGAAAACGGCGGGGGTCAGTCGCGGGGCGCTGCTGCACCAGTTTCCCACCCACACTGAGATGTTGCTGGCGATTGCCGAGTACGTGATCTACAAGAACCAGCAGCGCACCGCCCGGCAGCTTTCGAACATCGAACCCGGCGTGGCACAGTTCAAGGCCCTTACGGAATCCCTCTGGGAGTCTCCCGACACACTGGCGCTGATCGAGATCCACATGGCATCCCGCAGCAATCCGGAACTGGCGGAGGGCATGGGCTGGCGGATCAAGACGCTGCTGGACGCGGAACGCCAGAAAACCGTGCACATGGGCGTGAAGGCCGGAATCGAGGACCGCCGCGCAATCATGGCGCTGTCGACCCTGACGGTGGCGAGCATCTGGGGGCTGTCCATTCTTCGCCTCGACCTGTGGGACGAAGATGATATCAACGATGCATTCGAGCTGCTGAAGGTCAACCGCGACCGTTTCGTGGACGAGCATACCTGACTGCCTGCCTAAGCTCCCGCCGTTCTTTGCCGACCAACCCTCTTCATTAGCCAATCCCACATCTTAGTCAGTCCCACATCTTAGCCGGTCCCACATCTCTCTTAGCCGTGTCCCACATCCGCCGACTTACACATCATCTGCACCCCCGACCTTTGTGCTATTTGTACGAATCAGCAAGCACGCGTGATTGCAGATAGATCGCATCTGTTCGAGCTGTGTTGCCGTCAAGCAGTGTATTGATGAGAAAAGCCCATGCTTTCGTCGTATTTTGGGGCCATTAACGGTTGCAAGTCGACAGGCAGCGTTGACCGTAGAAATCTGGCGTGAATATAATCCAGGCATTCGTGAGCTCGTGCGCCAGCGCGGGCAAGCCCGCCCCGGGCTTAACGGGCCGTGAGCCCTGCCCGGGACTCCTGATTAATCACAAGAATCAAAACTGGAGTGCAAGCCTATGTCCGTCCAACAACCTTCCCATTCCCGTGTGTCCCGTTCCCCATTGCATATGGCCATTCTTTCCTGCATGGGCGTCGCCGCCCTGCCCACAATCGCGCAGGAGGGAGCGGTCCTGGAAGAGATCGTGGTCACCGCCCAACGCAAGGCGGAATCCATTCAGGATGTGCCGATTGCCGTGAGCGCGTTCAGCGGGGATGACATGGAATTGCGCCGACTCGACGACGCGCGGGACCTGCAGACCGCGGTTCCCAACCTCAACTACACCGGCACCGGGGTTGCCGGTGGTGAAGGGTTCCAGATACGGGGTGTGGGCAACGCGGTGGGCGGCACCACCGGTGATGTGGGCGTGGGCATCCACCATAACAACGCGCCCCAGGTGCAGAGCCGTATTGCCGCCGCCGAAGCTTTTGACGTAGAGCGAGTGGAAATTCTGCGTGGGCCTCAGGGCACGCTCTACGGCCGTAATGCCACGGGTGGGGTGATCAACTACATCACTGCCAAGCCCCAGTTCGATACGGTGAGCGCCACCGTGTCCACGGAGTTCGCAAGCTACGACAGCAAGAAGGTGCGGGGCATGGTCAACATTCCCCTTGGTGAAGATTACGCCTTCCGGCTCGCTGCCAACTGGTTGAACCGCGACGGCTACACTGAGAACGTCACCACCGGCAACGACATCGACGATCGGGATTTGTGGTCCGCCCGCGCCACCTTCGCGTTCCAACCCACTGACTGGCTCGACGGCTGGGTCCTGTACGAAAAGTTCGAGGAAAATGATTCGCGCAGCGCGGGCGCCCGGTCCCTGTGTATTTCTGACCCGGGCCCGACTCAGGTGGGCGATACACCGGTTCCAGGGCCCTTTGTACAGGCCTTCCTGAGTCAGGGCTGTGTCGGCGGCTCCATTTACGACCGCTCCGCCTACTCTCACCCGAACAGTGTCGGCACCTTCGGCGGCCGCTTCGCGCAACTGTTGACCTTGAAGGCGCTGGACCCGGGCAACCCGAACCCGCCTCCTCAGGTGCTGCCCTTTTCCGGCGACCTCTACGCGGGGCAAAGCCAGCCATACGATCTGCGCAAGACAGCGGCATTCATGGACCCAAGCCTCGACGTGGAGCACGACATCGTCGAGTTGGAAGTGAATATTGCCCTGACGGAAGAGCTGACCATGAGCCTGCTCGGCCACTCCTCGGAAGACAGCAGTTATCGCATGGACGGAAGCTATGAAGGCAGTATTGGTTTTCTGGACACGGCGGTTACCCCCGGTGGCGTATTCACGGATCCCCAGAGCGGTGCCGCGACCAGCATCCGCACCCTGAACATTTTCGACTTTCACACGGAGCAGCAATCCTGGGAGTTGCGCCTGCAGTCCGACTTTGCAGGTCCGCTCAACTTCAATCTGGGGTATCTGAGCTTCGACGTGGAGCGGGACCAGCACACCTGGGTTTCCACCAACGCCACCAGCCTTTACCTGACTGCGGACGATGCAGGCTGGTGTGCAACTGTTGTGGACGGCTTGCCTCTGCCTCCGGGTTGCGTGTACTTCGACAACAATCCGGTACCGGACTACTCGGGCCACCAGTACTTCGACACCTGGACGCCCTACCAACTGGACTCTCAGGCGCTGTTCGGCGAAGTGTACGCCGATCTGAGTGATACGCTGAAACTGACTGCAGGGCTGCGCTATACGGACGACCAGAAGGAGCGCACCGCGTACTCGGTACAACTCTTAAGCCCTCTCGGTGCGGGTGGTATCGGGACCGGCGGGTATCCGGAATCGGCAATTCGCGACGACGAAGTGGAATTTCAGGAGTACACCGGTCGCGTGGTGCTGGACTGGATGCCCGACACATCCTTCAGCGAAAGCACGCTGGTCTACGCATCCTACTCCCGGGGCTACAAGTCCGGCGGCTTCAACTCTCCGGAAAAAGAGGGCATCGATACCTTCCAGCCCTACAAGCCGGAATTCGTGAATGCCTATGAAATCGGGACCAAAAACCAGTTCACGGCTGCGCGTGCCCAGGTCAACGCCAGCCTGTTCTACTACGACTACCAGGATTACCAGATCTCGAAAATCGAAGGATTTTCGGCGCGGAACGAAAACATCGACGCCACCGTCTGGGGCCTGGAACTGGAAGCCTCCTTCGAACCCCTCGACCGTCTGCGCGTGGGTGCCAATCTGGGCTGGCTCAAGACGGAAATCGAGAGCGGGGAGTCCATCGATCCTCTGGATCGCACGGCCGGCAACCCCGACTACATGGTGCTGAAGGATTACGACTCGGGCTGCATCGCGCCGGTGGCTCTGGTGGAAAGCCTCGTTCAGCAAGTGGCCGCCGACGTTTATCCGCCAAGTCTGTTCTTCAATCCCTGCTCCGGCGGCAACCTGGGTTCACTGCCGAGCGGCATTGCCCAGGACCTGGGTGGCAACGAGCTGCCCAATGCTCCGGAGCTGTCCGCATCCCTGCTGTTGCAATACGGCTGGCAGATGGGCGCCTGGGACTCCAGCTTCCTGTTCGACTACAGCTGGAAGGATGACTCCTATGCCTCTGTGTTCAACGGCGAGAACTACGAGCTCCGCTCCTGGGAGAACGCCAACGCCAGCCTGAACTTCTCCAATCTGGGCCTGGGGGTGGATGTGCAGGTGTTCGTGAAGAACATCTTCGACGACGACACCATCGTGAACTACGGCACCGGCTCCGACGGAGTGGGCCTGGTGCGCAACATCTCTCTGCTGGACCCGCGCATTTACGGCGTCAACCTGCGCTATCACTTCTAATCGGGTAATAAGGCTGTCAGGTCCTCACCGGCATGGGGCCTGGCAACCTTCAGGGGTGCAACCCTTCGCTTTCGGGTTGCTGCCTCCTTTGCACGGCCTCGCAATGAGGCCGTTTTTTTACAGTTTCAATGCCCGGCGCCATTCGCTAGACTCTCCCCGCTCTCACCCACCCGAAGTGACTCTCATGGACCCAATTTCCCAGGCCGCATTGGGCGCTGCCGCTGCGCAGGCTGCGACAAAAAAAGCCCGCCTGCTTGGAGCGGCGGTGCTGGGCGGTCTCGCGGGCATGGCGGCCGACCTGGATGTGTTCATTCGCTCCGCGGAGGACCCGCTGCTCTTTCTGGAGTACCACCGGCAGTTCACCCATTCGCTTTTTTTCATACCCATTGGCGGCTTGCTCTGTGGCCTTCTGGCGTATGGGGTGTTTCGCAGACGCTGGGGGCTTCGACTGCGCGAATCCGTTCTCTGGAGCACTTTGGGCTATGCAACCCATGGCCTGCTGGATGGCTGTACCAGCTACGGCACCCAGCTGTTGTGGCCGCTGAGCGACGCGCGCTTCGCCTGGGATCTGATCTCGGTGGTGGACCCGCTTTTCACTGTGCCACTGGTTGTACTGGTTATCGGTGCCGCTTCCCGGCAGGCGCGCCATCTCGCGCTCGCCGGACTCACCTGGGCGGGCTTGTATCTGTTGCTGGGCTATTTTCAGCACGAGCGCGCACTGGCAATGGGCCGGGATCTTGCCAAAGCGAGACAACATGAACCCGTGCGCCTGGAAGCAAAACCGAGTTTCGCCAACATCGTGGTCTGGAAGGTAATCTACGAAAGCGGCGGGCGCTATTACGTGGATGCAGTGCGCCCGGGAATCTTCGGCGGACAGGTGTGGGAAGGGGAAAGCCTTGCCAAGCTCAACCCGGACCGCGACCTGCCGTGGCTCGATCCGAATTCCCAGCAGCGCCGGGATCTTGAACGTTTCGATTGGTTTTCCGCTGGATACACGGCCCTGGATCCGGAGGACCCGTTGCGGGTCATCGATGTTCGGTACTCACTCCTGCCCCACCGGATCGATGCCCTGTGGGGCATCGAGCTGAATCCGGACGCCGGGCCGAACCAGCACGTCGACTACTATACCCAGCGCGAGAACAGCCGCGAAGCAGCCAGCAAACTCTGGTCGATGCTGGTCCGTTAAGCGCTGCGCGCACTCATTTCCTGCAAGCAGACAACTCAACTTCGCGCCTTCCCTTTCACAATTCTTTTGCATTTGCATTCGTTCCGTACGCGCACGAACTCATCTTGTGTTTGCGTACTCAATCCAGCGCGACAATTTCTTCAGGGAAACGAACAGACGATAAAACTCCCACTCTAATCGGGCAAGCCGAACTCGCGTTCGCCTCGTGTTCATGTTCTCCACACCCGGCGCCACGCGTAACCCAAACCCTTCCAATATGATGGGGGACAAGGAAATGTTCACCACACGCCCCTTGGTTCATGCAATTCATGTAGTCACCTGGGCCACCGCGCTCTCCGCCTTGAGCGCGCCGCCCGCATTCGCACAGGACGAGGAAATCGAGGAGGTAGTCGTCACCGGCTCCCGTATCCAACGGGAGGATCTGACCGCAAACTCTCCAATCGAGATCATCGGCCAGGACGAAATCCGCGTTGCGAATACCACTAACCTGGAAGAATTTCTCCGGGAACGCCCGCAATTCACTCAGGCCCTCGGCGCCAGCACCAACAACGGTAACCCGGGTGCCGCAACCGTGGATCTGCGCAACCTGGGTGAGGAACGCACGCTCGTTCTCGTCAACGGGAAACGATTCACTCCCTTCGACTATTACGGCGCGGTCGACCTTTCCATGATTCCCCCCAGCCTGATATCCCGGGTGGAGGTGATCACCGGTGGCGCATCCGCCGTGTACGGCACCGACGCCATCGCCGGGGTGGTCAACTTCATCATGGATGATCAGTTCGAAGGGATCGAGGTGGATGTCTCCGCCTTTCAAACCTCCGAAGGTGACGCCAAACGGCAGGACTACAGCGTTACGTTGGGCAGAAACTTCGCCGACGAGCGCGGCAACATTGTTTTGAACGTCGGGTACACCGATCAGGATGAGTTATTTCAGGAGGAGCGGGACTTCGGCTTCGAAGCGCTCAGCGCCGAAGACCTTTCGCCCTTCGGAAGCGCAACCAATGCCGAGGGCAGCGTCCTTTACACGCCCTTCGAGGGTGACCCGGATGGCGGGGCGGCACAGTTCGACGCGGACGGCAATGTGGTGCCACTCACCAGCTCCTTCAACTTCAATCCCTTCAACCTCTTCCAGACACCCCAGAAAAAAACCACCGGCACCCTTCTCGGGCACTTCGACTTCACCGACGCGGTGACGGCTTATACCCGGATCTCCTACGCCAAGAACGAAGTGGACACGATTATTGCGCCCACGGGCACCTTCTTTTTCCCCTTCACGTTGAACTACGCCACCAACCCCTTTCTCGGTCCCGACGCGGTAGCACGCTTCGCGGCCGTTGACGCGGCGGAAGAGGGGGAAGGAGCGGGAGACGGTTTGGTGGACATCAACCTGGGTCGTCGCCTTGTGGAACTGGGTACCCGGGATTCGATCTTCGAAAACGAGACCCTGCAATATGTGTTTGGCCTCAACGGCGAGTTCAGTGAGGCGATGCAGTGGGAGGTGTTTGCACAATACGGCGAGACCGACCGCAGCCAGAACTTTGTCAATGACGCCTCGTTCGAGCGAACCCAGGAGGCTCTGCTTGCCGAGTTGTCTGGCGGGGAGGTCGTATGTTCCAGCGGCAACCCGGCCTGCGCGCCGGCCAACCTGTTCGGGCCGGGCAATTTAAGCCCGGAAGCAGCTTCCTACATCCGGATCGATCTGGAGGAAGTCAACGAGACCGAGCAGTTGGTGTTCGGTGGTTCGATCAGCGGTGCCACTGGTTTTACATTGCCCACTGCCGATACCGACATTTCCTATGCGCTGGGTTTCGAGATCCGTCAGGATGACGGTACCGCCGAGCCGGACGCGGCCTATGCCAGCGGCGACGCCATGGGCTTCGGCAGCAGTTCGCCCGTGGAAGCGGAGATCGACATCGAAGAGATCTTCGCCGAAGCTCTGGTCCCGGTGCTGGAGCCCGTCACCCTCGAACTGGGCGCGCGCTATTCGTGGTATGAAAACAGCGCGACTTTCGCCGGCGAGCCCGAAGCCAGTAACGACTTTACCAATACCAGCTACAAGGTCGGACTGGACTGGCAGATCATCGAAGATCTGCGGGCGCGTGCCATGTTCCAGCGCGCCGTACGCGCCCCCAATCTCGCGGAGATCGGCCTGCCCCGCACGCCGAGTATCGGCGACCTGGACGTGGACCCCTGTGAAGGGGATAACCCGATCGGCAACCCGGAGCTGGAGGCCCTGTGTCTGGCCACCGGCGTACCCGCCGCCAACCTGGGTTCCGTGACCAGCATCATCTCCGGCCAGATCGGCAACTTCCTGGGCGGCAACCCGGAACTGGACCCGGAAGAGGCGGACACCGTCACTGTGGGCCTGGTGTACACCCCGAGCGCGCTTCCCGGCCTGGAGCTTTCCCTCGACTACTACGACATCACCATCGAGGACGTGATTACTCAGCTCTCGGAGCAGGAAATCGTGACCGGCTGCTACACATCGGCTGATCCCAACAGCGATTTTTGCCAGCGGATCGTCCGCAGCCCGACCACCGGCGGCCTGAACGCGGGTAGCACAGTGGGGGTGGATGTGTCTCTGCTGAACTCCGCGGAAGAAACAGCCAAAGGCTGGGACCTCAATGCCCGCTACGGCTTCGAGCTGGGTGACATGGGCAGCCTGACCCTGGGTCTGGTGGCCACCTACACCGCGGAACATGAGTTTCAGTCCGCCCCCGGTTCGGTCAAATACGACTGCGCGGGACTGGTGGGCACGACCTGTGTGCGCCCGGACCCGGAATGGCGCTGGACTCAGACCACCACCTGGGAGATGGGCGGTCTGCGCCTCGACCTCACCTGGCGCTATCTGGATGAGTTGACGCAGGACTCCATCGAGCTGGGTGGTTCCACCGCCGCGGACTGGGCGGAACCTGTCATTGACGACTACAGCTACTTCGATCTGTCCGGCCGGTACGCCCTGAACGACAACTGGACCATCCGGGCCGGCGTGGACAACGTCCTCGACGAAGAGCCACCCGTGGTGGGAACGGACTACGGTGGCACCGCGGAGAACAGCGGCAATACCTACCCGTCCACCTACGACGTGCTGGGTCGCGCTTACTTTGTGGGGGTCAACGTCTCTTTCTAGCAGCCTGTCGACAACCGTCCGCCAGGCGAGTCCCGCCTGGTGCTTCAGAATGGCCCAGGCGGCCCGGATCCCCGGACCGCTTGCGCCATTGCGGAGCACCTCTCGGAACTGCAAAGTCCCGCAAAGATTTCGTGGAAATTTTGAACGACTTCGAAATTTCGACAATCACCCCGCCCGGAAAAAGTCCCTGGACATGGCGATTAAAATATTTAGACCGAAAAGTCAGAACTGCTTATCCTAATAATGGATCATTGGCGCCCAAAATCGAGAAAAACCCTTTCAAAATACGGCTAAATTGACATTCCGTCGCGTCGCCCTCCGAATAAAAATGAAATAGGACACAAGCCCATCCTTGACGCCACTTCAGTTGCAGTATAAAAAGCACAACTAACGCATACTTGGCCACCACCTTTTAATAAAAAGCAAAGCGTGGACAGCTTCGCACTTCGATGTGCGCGCGAGTATTTGCTGTTCCCGATGGACGATCCGCTGGCGGCGGCGCGATATCTCCCTACAACACGCCCAGCTGGATGATTCGTTTGGAATCGCGGCTTGCGAGTATGTAATAGTTTGGTTTTGTCTTTACGACTTATTAGAAGTAATCGAGATAACCATTCATCCTGTCCAACCATTTGGGGAAACAGAAATGTTCAAGACCAACCCGTTAGCAAGTGCGATCCGCTCGGCGACCCTGGCTACTGCCCTGGCCGCCACCGGGGTTCCCGTTGCGTTCGCGCAATCCGATAGCGAGATTCTCGACGAAGTTATTGTGACCGGTTCGCGTATTGCCCGTGATCCGCTGTCCACTACCGGCCCTATCACCATCGTTGACTCGGCAGCCATCAGCCGCTCCGGTGTTGGCACCATCGATGAGCTGCTGAACCAGCTGCCGTCCATGGGTACCACCGGCATCAACGCCAACGACAACAACGGCGGCGTCGGCCTGTCATTCGTCGACCTGCGCAACCTCGGCTCGGCACGTACCCTGGTACTGGTTAACGGCCGTCGTTTCGTATCCTCTGCTTCTGGCGTCAGCTCCGCTGTGGACATGAACAACATCCCGGTGGACATGATCGAGCGCATTGAAGTCCTGACCGATGGGGCCTCCGCGATCTACGGCTCCGACGCGGTAGCCGGCGTGATCAACGTGGTGATGAAAGACTCCTTCGAAGGCGTCCGCATCAACGCACGGGCTGGCACAACCTCCGAGGGTGGTGGCGAGAACGGCGAGCTGTCCCTGAGCTTTGGTACCGGCGGTGAGCGCGGCCATTTCACCGGCAACATCACCCATAGCCAGCGCGACGAAATCAAGTATGACGATCGCGATTGGGCGGGTCTTACCAGCTCCTTGACTCCCGAGGGGAACATTTTCACCAACTACGGCAGTTTTGGCGTCGATCCAGACGATCTATCACTGGGCGCTGCCACTAGCCACGACATCGGTCAGTATATGTGGCTTTCGGGCGCCATGGAGCGAACCAGCCTCACATTCTCCGGCAACTATGCTCTGACCGACGACGTGGAATTCTACGGTGAGGCGGCCTACACCACCAAAGCCACCAATCAGCAATTGGCGGCGCAGCCGATGTATGCGGCCAATGGTCTGGAACTGGACCCGACATTGCACCTTCAGCCGGAAATTCAGTCGCAACTGCAGGACGCCTGGCAGGACGCTTACGACGACTGGGTTGCCGCTGGCAGTGACCCGGAAGATTCAGAAAACCCCTACCCGGGAGCAGACTGGATCGAAGGCTACCATGCTGGGGGTCTGTACACCCGACCGGTAGCGGGTGGTCCTCGTGCCTCCGAGCAGGAGACCGATACCTTCCGTTTCGTGGCCGGCCTCCGCGGCGATCTCGCCAACGGTTGGAGCTGGGATGCCTTTGCAAACTATGGCAAGAACGAAGGTGAAAACACCAACGACGGCAACTACAGCAAAACCGCGATGGAGGAGATTCTCGACGGCTCCGCGGGCATTGCCCCCGTATTTGCGGGTGGCTGGAGCGACGAAGTCATCAACCACATGCGTTATGTGGACCGTGAAGACAACGAGTACGAGCTGCAGAACTACGGCGTATCACTGACTGGCGACATCGACGCTGTGCAGATGCAGGGCGGCGCCTTAGGTTTTGCCGCCGGTATCGAATACCGCAAGGAATCCGGCGAGTTCAATCCCAGCCCCGAAACCCAGAGCGGTGCGACCTTCGGTAACCAGCAGGAAGCAACCTCCGGTGACTACTCCGTGACGGAGACTTTTGCGGAATTCAGCCTGCCCATTTTCGCAGGAGCGGCATTTGCCGAGGAGCTGACCGCTGACGTCGCACTCCGCTACTCGGACTTCGATACCTTCGGTGGCGAAAGCACGGGCAAGATCGGTCTCGTTTACGCGCCGGTGCAAGACCTGCGCTTCCGCACCACCATGTCCACTTCGTTCCGTGCACCCGGTATCTACGAACTGTACAGTGGAACCGCCCAAAGCTACGAGTATCTGGTTGATCCCTGTGACACCACCGCCGTTAATAACCCTGAAGGCCGGGGCGACCATTGTCCCACCGGCCCAGCTTTCGTGCAGGCCGGTTCACAGGTTCCGACCAACATCGGCGGCAATCCGGATCTGGGGCCCGAGGAAGCCGATACCTTTACCTTCGGTCTGGTATGGACTCCGGCCTTCACTGAAGATCTGTCGGTGACTCTCGACTACTATGACATCGAGGTTGAAAGCGCCATCACCTCTCCGGACCTGCAGATGATCCTGGATGATTGCTATCGCAATGGCCTCGCAAGCGCCTGTTCATCAATCACTCGGGGCGGAACCTCCGGAAACGGCCAGATTACTAATCTGGAAGGTGCGAAGATGAACATCGGGCAGGTGGATACCCGCGGTGTGGATCTCGCTGTCGCCAAGAATATGCGCTTCGACGCCGGCAACCTGGCTCTGAACCTGAAAGCATCTCGTCTGCTCGACTACACCGAGTTCAACGAGCAGACCGGCCAGGAGTCCGACTATCTCGGATACGTCGGTACGAACAGCGAGATGTTCGTCGAGTGGCGTGGTCTGGCCAGTGCCATGTGGTTCGGCAGCAACTGGGAAGTTGGTTTGGAAACCGAGTACTTCGACAGCGGTGAAACGCCCTACGTCGAAGCCGACAGCAAGACCTACCTGAACCTGCGTGGTGGCTGGGATGTCAACGATGCCTTCCGTCTGACTGCCGGTTTGGACAACGTCGGCGATGAGGAACCGCAGGACATGGGTCTCTCCAGCTGGAACAGCTTCTACGACTTCAAGGGTCGCTACTACTGGGCTGGTGCTACTTACCAGTTCTAAGTTGTCGACCTGAGGTAGACGCAAAAGGGGATGCCATTGGCATCCCCTTTTTTTTATGCCCGATAATCTCAGTGGCTCAGTCTATGACGGGTGGGAACTGAGTGCTCCGAGCCTTAGAAACGTCCTGGGGACGGGGCAAGGTCATCACGCGCCGAATACTCACAGGTTGAAGCGAATAGAGCAACACAACTCACGGGTTGTGGAGCCCCGGGCCGGCCAGGCAGGCGCGAAATCTGTACACAATGTTTCGTTGTCGACGCTGTAAAGCCAGTTAGCATCTCTTCTTCGATCGAAATCAAAACCCCGGCGCCCGATCATCCCAAAGCCCACCAGAGAGGTAGCCGGCATATTCGAGTTTCGCGTTGAAATTCATCCTGTCCAGCCCGCGAACCCGGTAAATCGCTTCCAATGCCCCGGTCGGCGGCCCCTCGGTGGCAGGCAGCCGCTCGTCGATGCGCGCCAGGGCGTCCCGGTCACTCACCGCCTGCGCCGCATGAATCAGCCCGGCATCGCGCATTCCCGCAATCACAACCACGCGCGTTTTGCCCGTGGAGGGCAGGGTTGCAACCCAGCCGTAATCATTGAATGGCTCGTCGAAGGAAGGCAAACCGGCGTCGCTGGTGTAGGCCACGCCGCTTTGAGTGTTGATTAATTGATCGTAGTTCTCGCCAATCCGCAGATTGGAAGCGGTAAAGACCATGTTGCGAATGCGGTCGAGGGCGCTCACATAGCCTACATAGACCACGTGGGCGCTTTGCAGGTCGCGGGTCGTCAGTTCGGACATCATCTTGATCGTGACCCTCTTTCCGCTGCTGTGCAGCAGTGGCAGCACGCTGTTGAGCGCGAACGCCGTGCCCTCCGGCAGGTAGCTGAGGTTGAGGTCGTAATACTGCCAGCCCAGTTCGGGCTTCTCGGCAAAGAGGTTGTCCAGATCCTGCCGCGAGTTGATACCAAAATCCCGGACCATGCGTTTGACGTTGCCGGCCTCGTCCAACTCACCGAAGATGTAGTAGTCCCCCGTCACCACGAGAATCGGCGTCTCGTCCTCGAGAATGCCGCGCCAGAGTGAATGCCCGGCCGCCGCTGACTCACTGCCGCTCTTGCGCTCCCAGCCACCGGTCAACAAAACTGCCAGGTTGGCCGCCAGCAGCAGGCCGATGGCCAGCCCCCACAAACGTACTGCGCCTCCGCGAGGGCGATCATCCGCGCTGCCTGGCAGCGGGCTCGCCCTGTCCGTGGCCGGGTCCGGAATCGAGCCTTTTGTGGGTACCAGCGCCACGGTGTACTCGCCCTTGGGGACTGTCAGGCGGTGAGGGGCATCCGGCGCGTGCACCTCATAATAGTTGTCGATCTTCTTGCGTAGTTGGTGAATGTAGACACGAACGGCTGAGTCCTTGGCCACGTCAAAATCCGTGTCCCGACCCAGCACATCGATGGCGATCTCGATCTCCTTGGGGGCACTGCCACGGGCAGCGGAATCAGCCAGGTAGCGCAGTAGCTTTCCGTACACCTTCGACCTGCCCAGCACACCGCTGGCAATAATCTCTTCAACTGTTGCTTGCAAAGCCTCGGGGGCGTCATAGGGGGTGCTGGTCATAGGCGGGTCATCAACGGTTGAGAAGGCGAAGCGGCTAAAAAATAAACAATACGGCAAATATTAACGTAACCGTTAACGTTAAACAAACAGTTACAAAACAGAGGGTTAGCTGCGTTGAAGGCCCTCGCTGTCGATAATACTTCAAACGACACACGCACGGCGGAGCCTCGGGGTAGCGGCGGGGATCGGCAGCAGGGGGAAGCGGATTTGAAGATCAGGCAGTTAGCGATATCGACGGCAGCGGCGGCCAGCATAGTTCCCGCCTTTGCCCTGGGTCAAGACAACGCGACCATGGACGAAGTGGTGGTTCGCGGTCATAAAATCAACCTGGTGGGCGAGGCATCATCCGCTTCCGAAGGCGTTGTTTCCCAGGAGGAGATCGCCATCCGCCCCCTCCTGCGCACCGGCGAAGTGCTGGAAACGGTGCCCGGCCTGGTGGCCACCCAGCACAGCGGACCCGGCAAGGCGAACCAGTTCTACCTGCGCGGATTCAATCTCGACCACGGCACCGACTTTTCGACGATCATCGACGACATGCCCGTGAACATGCGAACCCATGGGCACGGGCAGGGCTACACGGACCTGAACTTCATCATTCCCGAGCTGGTGGGGCAGATTGCCTACCAGAAGGGCTCCTATTATCCCGCCGTGGGTGACTTCTCCGGGACCGGCACGGCACGTATGGGTGTTCTGGATCGGCTCGACGGCCATACCCTCAAGGTGGGCAGCGACTTTGGCCGCGAGAACTGGCGCCGTGTGCTGGCTACGGGGCAGACGCCGACCAGTGCGAACAGCTCGCTATTGTATGGCGTGGAGTGGGAAACCACCGACGGCCACTGGGACGACGTGGACACTGATGTGGACCGTAAGAACCTGTGGCTCAGGCAGCAATGGGGCACCGGAGGAGACCGCTTCGCGCTCACCTTCATGGGCTACGACAATAGCTGGAACTCCGCCGATCAGATTCCCCAGCGGGCGGTGGACCAGGGGCTGATCACGGAGTTCGGGTCCGTGGACACCACCACCGGGGGCGAGTCCAGCCGCTACAGCCTGTCGGCGAGCTGGGACCGGGACACCGCGGCAGGCCAGTGGCACAGCACCGCCTATGTCATCGACTACGAGATGGAGCTGTTCAGCAACTTTACCTACTTTCTGGAGCCGGGCGGCGATCAGTTTGCCCAGCTGGACGACCGGCGAATTTACGGTTGGGAGCTGGCCTGGAGCCAGAACGACGAATGGGGCGGCCTCGACGTGCGCAACACCTTCGGCAGCCAGATGCGCTACGACGACATCGCCGAGGTGGGTCTTTACGGCAGCCGCGCCCGAGAGATTGGCGGAGCGATTCGCAGCGACGCGGTGGACGAGTGGAGCGTGGGCCTTTACTGGGAAAACGAAATCAGCTGGAGTGAGCGCTTCCGTACCGTGTCCGGCCTGCGGTACGACTACTACGACTTCCGCGTGAAGCCTCTGGAGGCCAGCCATTCACCATCTCTGGACGTGAACGGTGGCAACAGTGACGCCGATATCGTGACTGCCTCCACCAGTTTCATTTACACCCTCAGCGACAGCCTGGAGACCTATGCCAGTGTCGGCCAGGGCTTCCACAGCAACGATGCCCGGGGCACCACCATCCGGATGGATCCGGTTTCCGGAGATCCCATGGCCCAGGTGGACCCACTGGTGGACACCCTCGGTTACGAACTGGGTCTGCGGGGCTACTGGGATTCACTGAATGCCTCCATCGCCCTTTGGGCGCTTGATATCGATTCAGAGCTGATCTTCGTGGGCGATGCCGGTGGCACCGAGGACACCGGGGTTGGCAGTGAGCGCTACGGAATCGAAGCGACCGCTTACTACTATCTCAATGACGCCTGGACCTTCGATCTGGAATACGCCTGGTCCCATGCCCGCTTTGAACACAAAGTGGACGGCCACGACGAAGTGCCCGGGGCGTTGGAGCACGTGCTCAGTGCGGGAGTGAACACCCGCTGGACGCCCGATTTCTACAGCAATCTGCGTGTGCGCCACTTTGGCGAGTACCCGCTCGACGGCGGCATGACCGCCGACGCGAGCACCATCGTCAACCTGCGGCTGGGTTATGACCTGACGGAAAACCTGGCCCTCAGCTTTGATGTGCTGAATTTGCTGGATTCGGACGATCGGGACATTCAGTACTACTACGAATCCCGCCTTCCCGGCGAGCCCGCGCCCGTGGAGGATTACCACTTCCACATCTTCGAGCCCCGGGCCTACCACCTCACCATGGAATACCGGTTCTGATACAGCCCTCATCTACCGTTGGTTTTGGCCGTATCTCTCTACTCACCCACGCTTGCGTGGGTTTTTTTTACCTTGTCGCCGGCCGCCTTGTTTGACCTGGGTCAAACAGGTTCGAGTCGGAGTGCTTACATTGGGCATGAACCGCTTGTGGAGAATGCCATGCGAAAGGAAGGAGCCGCCCTGCGCAATGCCCTGATTGTGGCCGGCACGTTAATTGGTTTGATGATACTGCTGATTGTCATTGCCAACCTTGTCTAGGACGCAGGCTCTGCTCGGCGGCCATGGCGCTGTTGGGTTACGCTGCGCTAACCCAACCTACTGGTTCCGCGGCACCGTCCTCCCCGCCGCGCGCGTGAATGTAGATACCATCTGCCCTAACTTCCCGCAACGGGCTATGTTGCCCAATGCGGGTCGTATGCGGTTTGGTGTTTCAAA
>NZ_JBTIYG010000015.1:0-100007 GCF_054401055.1 Gilvimarinus sp. F26214L
TCAAGACCTTTGCCCAAAACGATAAGTCCATGGGTGGCGAACTGGGGTTTTGCTCGGTGCTGCACACCCACACCCGCTGCCTGGACTACCATCCGCACGTGCACATGGTCGTTCCGGGTGGCGTCGTGCATAAAGCCCGCAGACAGTGGCGCAAAGTTCGCGGACGTTATTTGTTCAACGGCCGCGCCCTGGCCGCAGCGTTCCGTGGCGCCTTCCTACGGGCATTGTCGGAGGCCGGCATCGCGCCCGGCCCCACGCCCAGGAAATGGGTCGCCCACTGCAACCGCGTCGGCAAAGGCACAGAAGCTCTGCGTTACCTCGCGCGCTACCTCTACCGCGGCGTCCTCAGCAACGCCAACATCCTCTCTGACGATGGCCGCAATGTCACCTTCCGTTATCGCGACGCCAAGACCAATCGGTGGAAAACCCGCACTGTGACCGGTGAGCAGTTTATCGGGCTGCTCTTGCAGCACTGTCTGCCCAAGGGGTTTCGACGTGCGCGCGATTATGGCTTTTTGCATGGCAATGCGAAGGCTGTGCTTCGCGTTCTACAGTGGGTGCTTCGTATACAGCCGTCCGCCGTACCGCTTAAGAAAACTGTGAGCCGGCCTTGCCCGCACTGCAGCGCCGCCATGCGTGTGAGCGGTATCGTCCACCCCAAAAACAGGCCGGGATAAAGCCGGCGATAGCACGGACGCCAAAGTACGCGAGGATGAACAGGCTGTAGCGACAGGGGTGACCATCTCTATGTGACATTGGCATCAATTTTTATCGCCTTCCGGGCGAGGTCCACGCTCGCCCAGCGTTCGCGCCGCCCTTCCGCGGGCGGCATTGTGATACCAGCCAGCATTCAATTTATTTACTTAATAAGGACCACCGGGCTCGTTCAACAATCAGATATGTTGCGGCAAGCGCAACATATCCTTATTTGTTATGTTTGGAGCCACTGAACCACATAGAATGGAACCATGTATAGCACTGAAGAGAGGACGAATAGCACGATGGCCAACATCAGTTTGATGGTACCGGATTGGAAACCGTAGCCGCGATAGAAATAGTAGGCAAGTCCAATAGGGGCGATGAGCGCTGCCGAAAGCTTTGCCCCTGCTGGCGGGGACGTTAGGCCTTGCTCGAGTGCGTGCTGGCCAACCCACCAATAAAGCATGAACGCAATTACGAACACATGGGTCACGAGCGCGGCTTCGGCCAGCAAAGGCCACCTCGCCTCTACGATTGCAGAAACCAAGAAGGTTCCGACTAGCGTTCCGGCAATTATTCCAGATTTCTTCATGCGATCTCGTCAAACATAACGCCGCGCACAACGGCGCGAGCTTGCGAGCGTCCGGCCACCGCTTGCGGTGGCGAATTGGTGCGCCTTGTTATGAGTTGCCATCACCTACTACCCCAACCATAGACTATTAAGTGATTGATTAATGCATGGGACTCTTTGCCACCCTGAACTTCGCCCGATAACTCATTGCCACCCCATGCCTCGGTCATGAAGTGGTCGTGTGAGTGGCCAGATATTTCAGCTTCCACTGCTATGGCCTCTAGACGGGAAGCCAACCACCGGAGTTTTTCAGGAGAACCGTGAATGAACACCTGCTCTGCTTTTTTATCTTTTTCTACGGTTAGCATTTTAATCCCAAAAACTCATAACAGTTTAATCATTGGCGCAACGCTCATATTTACATGTTGCTGATCCACGCTCAAGTGGGCGGCGTCCGATGGACTGAAAGTTGTTGTCTGGCAACGACTTGGATGGGTTTCTTCAAGGGATTTCGGCCGTAAATATGAGCGTAGATCAACGCATCCGTAATACTCATGCGCACAGACGCTTAGAAATATTTAAAAAAAACAATAACTTATCGCCTTTCGGATAATACTCGACAAAGTGTCGATGAAAAACGGCGTGAGAACGAAAGCCGGAACCCAGAGACCAATCTTACGCGCAGACGGTGGAGTGATGTCGATCGGCCACTGTGCTGCTGAACGGCACGGTCACACCCGTTTAGGTTGGAGGGGTTTGCGCTGATGATTGCCGGAGGGCGGGAAGGGTGAGCGGAAGGGGTGAGCCGGAGCGGATGCACGGATACATCCACTCCGGCCCTGAAGGGTAGGGCTCGTTACGCGCGGGCAAACAGCCAGGGGGCTTGCTGCTTACGACGTTCTTCGTAGGCTTTGATTGTGTCCGCGTCCTGCAGGGTGAGGCCGATATCGTCCAATCCGTTCAGCAGGCAGTGTTTGCGGAAGTCGTCTACATCGAAGTGAAAGACATCGCCACTGGGCGTTACTACCTGTTGCTGCTCCAGGTCCACGGTGAGCTCGTAGCCCTCGCTGGGGTAAAGCTCGGCGAAGAGTTGATCCACTTGAGCCTCGGTCAATACGACCGGGAGCAAGCCGTTCTTGAAGCAGTTGTTGTAGAAGATGTCCGCGAAGCTGGGGGCGATCACGCAGCGGAAGCCGTAGTCGTCCAGCGCCCAGGGGGCGTGCTCGCGGCTGGAGCCGCAGCCGAAGTTCTTGCGGGTGAGCAGGATCTGGGCGCCCTGGTAGCGGGGCATGTTCAGCGGGAACTCGGGGTTCAGCGGGCGGCCGCTGTTGTCCGCGTCCGGTTGTCCTTCGTCCAGGTAGCGCAGGCCATCGAACAGGTTGGGACCAAAGCCGCTGCGCTTGATGGATTTGAGAAATTGTTTCGGGATGATCAGATCCGTATCCACATTGGGGCGATCCATGGGAGCGACAATGCCGGTGAGTGTGGTAAAGCTTTTCATTGTCTTTTCCTTAATCGAGAGTGCGCACGTCAACAAAGTGTCCGGTAACGGCTGCGGCCGCTGCCATGGCCGGGCTGACCAGGTGGGTTCTGCCACCGTAGCCCTGGCGCCCTTCAAAGTTGCGGTTTGATGTGGAGGCGCAGCGCTCGCCGGGCTCCAGTTTGTCCGCGTTCATGGCGAGGCACATGGAGCAACCGGGTTCACGCCATTCGATACCGGCGGCCGTGAACACTTCATGCAGGCCTTCCTGTTCGGCCTGGGCTTTCACTGCGCCGGAACCGGGGACGATCATGGCCCGCTTGATGGACGGTGCTTTTTGCCGGCCTTTGACGACTTCGGCCGCTTCGCGGATGTCTTCGATGCGGGAGTTTGTGCAGGAGCCGATGAAGACCACGTCCACGGGAATGTCGCCGATGGCCTGCCCCGCCCGCAAATCCATGTAGGCCAGTGCGCTCTTGATGCTCTCCTTGCGGGTCGGGTCCGGCTCATCGTTGGGGTTGGGCACGCGGCCATTAACCGGTACAACCATCTCCGGAGAGGTTCCCCAACTGACTTGGGGCTCGATGTCTTCGCCCCGCATTTCCACGACGGAGTCGAAGTGCGCGTCCGGGTCGCTGTGGAGGTTCTTCCAGTCTTCTACAGCGCGCTCCCATGCTTCCCCGGTAGGGGCAAGCGTGCGCCCTTGTACGTAGTCGATGGTCTTCTCATCCACGGCCACCATGCCGGCGCGTGCGCCCGCCTCAATGGCCATGTTGCAAACGGTCATGCGGCCTTCCATGGACATGTTCCGAAAGACTTCCCCTGCAAATTCGATGGCGTGGCCGGTGCCGCCGGCGGTGCCGATCTTGCCGATGATGGCGAGCACCACGTCTTTGGCGGTCACACCCAGGGGCAGTTTGCCGTCCACTTTCACGAGCATGTTCTTCATCTTCTTGGTGACGAGGCACTGGGTTGCCAGCACGTGCTCCACCTCGGAGGTGCCGATGCCGTGGGCCAGTGCGCCCAACGCGCCGTTGGTGGCGGTGTGGGAGTCGCCGCAAACAATGGTCATGCCCGGCAGGCAGGCGCCTGTTTCGGGGCCGACCACATGGACGATCCCCTGCCGGCGATCATTGATGGTGAATTCCTGAATCCCGAACTCGGTGCAGTTATCGTCCAGGGTTTGCACCTGGATCCGGGAGATGGGATCGGCAATCCCTTCCACACCCGCCTGCCGCTCCGCGGCGGTGGTGGGTACGTTGTGGTCCGGCGTGGCGATGTTGGCGTCCACCCGCCAGGGTTTGCGGCCGGCCAGGCGCAGCCCTTCAAACGCCTGGGGGGAGGTGACTTCGTGAATGATGTGCCGGTCGATGTAGAGCAGCGCGGAGCCGTCGTCCCGCTGCTTCACCAAGTGGGCGTCCCAGAGTTTGTCGTAGAGGGTTTTACCTGCCATGTCGCACCTGTTCCGGTTCTTTGTTTGGGAGTTGAGAAGATAGGCGATACGGATGAATAACACAAATTCATATTTTTAATATTTTGCATTCCTTTTTGGAATTCGCTAGGGTGCTCCCATAAAAGATCAACGCGCCGACGCGCTCCCCATGATCTGCGGAAATTTGCATGGAAACTCAGAACCTTCTGGCCTTCGTACGGGTTGCCGAAAGCGGCTCGTTCTCCATCGCCGCTGAGGCGCTGCACCTCACTCAGCCGGCCATCAGCAAGCGGGTGGCGGCCCTTGAGGAGCAGTTGTCCGCGCGGCTTTTTGACCGCGTGGGGCGGCAGGTGCGGCTGACGGAAGCCGGGCGGGTGCTCCTGCCCAGTGCTCATCGCATTCTGCAAACGGTGCGAGAGGCCCGGCAACACCTGAACGACTTGTCCGGCCAGGTGGGCGGGGAGCTTAACCTGGGGACCAGCCATCATGTGGGGCTGCACCGGCTGCCGCCTGTCTTGAGCCAATACGTTCGGCAGTATCCGGATGTGGATTTACAGCTGAGTTTTCTGGACTCCGAGAAGGCCTACGCAGAAGTGCAGAGCGGCCGGCTGGATCTGGCCGTTGTGACCCTGTCCCCCAATCCGCCGCCCTCGATCGAGTCGCGGATCATCTGGGACGATCCGCTGCGCTTTGTTGCGTCGCCAAGTCACCCCCTCGCCCGGCGCACTTCGCTGACTCTGGGTGAGCTCTGCGACTACCCGGCGATACTGCCGGAGGCTCACACCTATACGGCGCAGATCGTAAACCAGCTCTTTGAGGCCCGCCGGCTGCCGCTGACCACCAAATTGGCAAGTAATTTCCTGGAGACGATCAAGATGATGGTGTCCATCGAGCTGGGCTGGAGCGTATTGCCGGAGACTCTGATCGACGAACAGCTGCGGGTGCTGCCCGTGGACGGCATTCAGCTCGCCCGGACTCTGGGCTGCATCCTGCATAAAGAGAGAAGCCGGAGTAATGCGGCCCGCCGCTTTCTTGAGCTGATTGACGGGCCGGATTAACAGCGCTGAATAACCGGTGACCCCGTCACATTTGTTGGACGATTTGGCTGGCTTAACCCACAAAGCTCAGCTATTTTGGTAAATTGCGCGCCAACTGCCTCTTTTGGGGCGGTCTGCTTCACAGACCTGATTTTTCACATCTGGCAAATAAGACACTCTGAAAACGCAAGAGAGGGATCCATGAACAAGCTAGTTAAACCCCTTTGCCTGGCCGGCCTGCTTAGCGCTTCGCCTCTGGCATTCAGCGACACCATCCTCGGCATTTACGCGGGCGGCGGTGTCTGGCAAACGGATCTCTCCGGTGAGGTGGGCGACGTGGATCGGCTGGGCGCCAACCTGGAGGATTTCGGGCTGGACGAACAGGACAACGAGTTCTACTACGTTGCACTGGAGCATCCGATTCCGCTGATTCCCAACATCCGCCTCCAGAACACGGATATGTCCATGTCGGAGCTGAGTTCCATCAGCCGGACTTTTGATCTGGATGGGCAGACCTATACGGCTGGCGAGACAATCGCCTCGGACCTGGACTTCAGCCATCTGGATGCGACCCTCTACTACGAACTGCTGGACAACTGGGTGAACCTGGATCTGGGTTTGACCTTCCGCAAGTTCGACGGCGAGGTTCGATTCCGCAGCGAGACGACCGGCGCTTCCAGTGACCAGACTCTGGATGAGACGGTTCCCATGGTTTACGGCAAAGCCCAGTTCAATCTGCCGCTGACCGGCTTTTACGTAAGCGCGGGCGGCAACTTCACCCGCTACGACGACAGCGATATGAGTGATCTGCAAGCAGCCGTGGGTTATATGTCCGATGGTCTGGTGCTGGATTTCGGTGTCGAGGTGGGCGTTCGCAACTTCTCCGTGCAGCTGGACGACGTGAGCGACCTGGATGCGGACCTGGATCTGGAAGGCGCCTTCGCTTCCATTTATCTGCACTTCTGATTCGCGGCGTAGCTGTTGGGTTACGCTTCGCTAACCCAACCTACCCGTAACTCCTCACCGTAGGTTGGGTTAGTCAAGGGCCGTAACCCAACAACCTTCCGGTAGCACGTGGTATTTGTTGGGTTACGCTTCGCTAACCCAACCTACCCGTAACTCCACACCGTAGGTTGGGTTAGGCCGCAAGGCCGTAACCCAACAACCTTCCGGTAGCACGTGGTATTTATTGGGTTACGCTCCGCTAACCCAACCTACCCGTAACTCTACACCGTAGGTTGGGTTAGGCCGCAAGGCCGTAACCCAACAGTTTTCCGGTAGCACGGGTTGTTTGCTTGTTGGGTTACGCTTCGCTAACCCAACCTACCCGCAACTCCGCACCGTAGGTTGGGTTAGGCCGCAAGGCCGTAACCCAACAACTTTTCGCACCCACCCTTCAGCGAATCACAAAATCATCCGCATCATCCAGCGCGCGGAATTTGTTCCGGTAGCGCTGCAGTTGCGCGTGATCGAGGGTGACGGTGTAGCATCCCGCCCGGGTTCCGGGTTCCACCATGGGCTTGCCTTTCGGGCTCAACACCACACTTTGGCCGTTGTGGGCGGTCCCCTTGCCGTCGTCTCCAATCCGGTTGACGCCGGCCACGTAGCTCATGTTCTCGATGGCGCGGGCCACCAGCAGGCTCGACCAGTGGTTGATGCGCACCTTGGGCCAATTGGCCACGTAGAGCAGCAGGTCGTAGTCGTTGCGATTGCGGCTCCAGACCGGGAAGCGCAGGTCGTAGCAGACCAGCGGGCAGCAACGCCAGCCCTTGCAGTCCACCACCAGCCGCCGGTTGCCCGCCGTGTAGAGTTTGTCCTCCCCGCCGAAGCTGAACAGGTGGCGCTTGTCGTAGCTGTGCAGGGTTCCGTCGGGTCTGGCCCACAGCAGCCGGTTGAAGTACCTGCCGCCCTCTTCGATCATTACACTGCCGGTGATGTCCGCGTTCAGTTTCGCCGCTTGCGCCTTCAGCCATTGAACGGTCGGCCCCGTCATGGGTTCGGCCTGGGCGGTGGAGCTGAGGTCGAAGCCCGTGGTGAACATTTCCGGGAGGACGATCAGGTCGCTGCCCTGGGCTTCCTTCTCCAGCAGCTTTTCAAAACGGTCGCGGTTGGCCTGGGGCTGCTGCCAGAGCAGGGATTCCTGAACAATGGTCAGTGTCAGATCCTGCATGGGCCGGTTTACCTGTTCAGCTCGGAAGGAATACGGGGTATGCCGCTGTTCACATCCGCATTTTGCCCCCGGTGGCGGAGGTAGTGGTCCAGCAGCACGATGGCTGTCATGGCCTCGGCGATGGGAGTCGCGCGAATTCCGACGCAGGGATCGTGACGGCCCTTGGTAACCACTTCGCGCGCCTGTCCATCTATACCGATGCTTTGGCCCGGGAGGCGAATACTGGAGGTGGGCTTGAGGGCGATGCTGGCCACCAGGTCCTGTCCCGATGAGATGCCCCCCAGAACACCGCCGGCGTTATTGCTGGCAAAGCCCTCGGGGGTAATTTCATCCCGGTGCTCGGTGCCCTTCTGTTCGATGCTGGCGAAACCTGCACCGATCTCCACGCCTTTGACGGCATTGATACTCATGAGTGCATGAGCCAGGTCGGCATCCAGGCGATCGAAAACCGGCTCGCCCAGGCCCGGCGGCATGCCGGTGGCGACCACGGTGATTCTGGCTCCAATGGAGTTCCCCTCTTTGGAGAGTGCCGCCATGAAGTCCTGCATGGCTTCCACCTTGTCCGCATCGGGGCAGAAGAAAGGGTTGTTGTGTACCTCGGCCCAGTCCACCGTGTCCACTTTGATGGGGCCCAGTTGAGACAGGTAACCCCTCACCTCCACCCCCAGGTGCTCGCGCAGGTATTTCTTGGCAATTGCCCCCGCCGCCACACGCATGGCGGTTTCCCGCGCCGAGGAGCGGCCGCCGCCCCGGTAATCCCGCACGCCGTATTTGTGCTGGTAGGTATAGTCCGCATGGGCGGGGCGGAAGGTGTCCTTGATATCGCTGTAATCCTTGGAGCGCTGGTCGGTGTTCTCGATCAGCAGCCCGATGGGCGTGCCGGTGGTCCGGCCTTCGAAGACGCCCGAGAGGATTTTTACTTCATCCGCTTCCCGGCGCTGGGTGGTGTAGCGGGACTGGCCTGGCCTGCGCCGGTCCAGATCCCCCTGGATGTCCGCTTCCGTCAGGGCGAGCCCGGGAGGGCAGCCATCCACAATGCAGCCGAGGGCCGGCCCGTGGCTTTCGCCGAAGGTGGTCACGGTGAACAGTTTGCCAATGGTGTTGCCGGCCATAATCGTGCTTCCCGGATGTCTGCTGAATGACTGAGTATGTACGCTGCCGGCCCGCTGGCAATCGCCCGCCCGGCGGCAAAAGGGGGCGGATTATAGCATTTTGGCCACCGCGGGAACTGAGCGGTCCCTGAGGCTCAGCGGAAGTGCCGCTGGAGTTCCTCGGCGGTCAGCACAAATACCCCGTGACCGCCCCGGGCAAACTCCAGCCAGGTGAACGGAACCCGGGGATAGGCCGCCTCGAGAGCCTCCCAGCTGTTGCCCACTTCCACGATCAGGCAACCTCTCTCGCTCAGGAAGTCCGGCGCCTCCCGTAGCAGGCGACGACAGAAGTCCAGGCCGTCCGGCCCGGAGCCCAGGGCGATTTCCGGCTCCGCCTGGTATTCCGCGGGCATGGCGGCCAGGTCCTCTGCGTCCACGTAGGGCGGGTTGCAGACGATCAGGTCGTACTGCTCCCCTTCCACTGCGGAGAACAGGTCCCCTTCCACCGCCCGCACCCGGTCTTGCAGCCCGTAGGCCAGCAGGTTGTGTTCCGCGACGGTATGGGCCGCGCGAGAAATATCGCTGAGGTCCACCAGAGCCTCCGGAAAGGCCAGGGCCGTGGCAATGCCGATACAGCCGGAGCCGGTACACAGATCCAGAACCTTGTCCGGCGCCTCCTGAACCCAGGGGGCGTAGTGGTTTTCGATCAGCTCGGCAACGGGCGAACGCGGCACCAGAACGTCCTCCGTGACCCGAAATTCCAGCCCGGCGAAAACGGCGGACCCGGTGATGTAGGCGGCGGGAATGCGCTCGTCGATGCGGCGCTCGAACAGTTCCACAAGCCTGGAGAGCTCAGCCTGATCCAGGGGCCGCTGCAATATGGCCTCCCGGTCCCAGCTTTCATCCATCCAGGAAAGGCCGAGACCATGAAGGGCCAGGGCGACTGCCTCGTCCCAGGCGTTGTCGGTGCCGTGGCCGAAGTAAAGGTTTGCTTGCTGGAAGTTGTATTCCGCGCATCCCAGGGCCTCTTGCACAGTGCAGGGGGCGCTGGGCCAGGTGTATGTGGTTGCCATGAGTGCGATCGTTCCCGGTGATACTGGAAAAGGCCTTTACGGCCACGAAAACTTGTCGTAGGGTTGCGCCTGCTTGCGCCGTGGGTCGCCACGGCTGATTCTCAGAGATCGACGATGAAAGAAGACTACGCCCGCATCATCCAGGCCATCGGCGAGGATGTTACCCGCCCCGGACTGAAAGATACCCCCGCCCGCGCCGAAGAGGCCATGAAATTTCTGACCCGCGGCTACGGCCAGACGGTGGAGGAAATCGTCAACGGGGCGCTGTTTCCCTCCGACTCCAGCGAAATGGTGCTGGTGCGGGACATTGAACTCTATTCCCTCTGTGAACACCATCTGCTGCCGTTCATCGGCAAGGCTCACGTGGCCTACATCCCCACCGGCAAGGTGCTCGGTCTGTCCAAGATTGCCCGCATCGTGGACATGTTCGCACGCCGCCTGCAGATCCAGGAGCAGCTCACCATTCAGATCGCCAACACCATCGAAGAGGTCACCGGCGCGCTGGGTGTGGGCGTGATCATCGAAGCAAAACATATGTGCATGATGATGCGCGGCGTGGAAAAGCAAAACTCACTGATGACCACCTCCGCCATGCTGGGTGCCTTCCGCAGCAACCCCAGCACCCGTACGGAATTCCTGTCGCTGATCAATCGGTAAGGTTAGCGCACCACCAGCTCCACTCTGAAACTCTGATCCCGCTTGCCTTCGCTGCTGCGGGGCGGAACCAGACTGCCCACACCGTGCACTTCCAGACGATCTTCGGGGACTCCTTCTTCCACGAGGCGCTCGACCAGTCGGCGGGCGTGGCCTCGTGAGCGTTCCATCTGCTCGTCCAGCGACCCCCGGGCGTAATCGTGGCCCACCACCCGCACACTTAGCAGACGATCCCGGCGCAGGGCCTGGGCCAGTGCTGCCATGTGCTCGGGCTGAAACTCCAGCCGCCCACCCTGCAGACGCAGCCCCGAGACCGCGTAATAGCCACGGTCCCGCAATTGTTCGGCAATCGCCCCCGGATTGGGGGCCACCCCCAGAGCGGATTCCTGCTCGGTGCGCAGCAATTCCAGGTGCGCATACACTCGCCCGTTGCCGCGCCGAACTGTGTAGATCACCACGTAATTGAGCTGGTCCTCCTGATCCACGGCCTCGAAGATGCCGTAGTACTGATCCTGGTCGAGGCCGTAGAGCTGTTTGATCTGGAATACATCGTTCGCCCAGCTGTTGCTGCTGCCGCAGTTGCGCTCGCTGCACAGGTACAGAGCGCGGGCATCCAGGGCGGCCAGACGCTGGCGGTAGTAGCGGTAGATCTCCTCCGCGTCGTGACCGCTCGGAATCTGCAGGGTGACGCGGCTCAATTCCCCGGCCCGGCGCAGTTCTTCCTCCGGGGCCCAGCGGCCGCTCACTTTCTGGGTGGCTCCAGTGGCGAGGCGATAGTCGACCACTCCCCCATCGGAGCTATCCACCACCTGGGAGCGCAGATAGGGGGTGAGCAGTTCATTGAGGGCCTCCTGGGAGACAGCCCCGAAACCGGCCATCGGGAAGAGCGCCGCCAAAAGTATCGCCAGCCAGGACTTGGGCAAACGCGAAGATTGTGATCGTCCGGTACGAAGCATGATCAGCCGTTATCGATGATGAAAAAAGCGGTTCAGAACCGGTGCCAGGCGGGCCGCCGATTCGCGCTCCATGTGCAGGTGATGGCCGCCGGGCAGCCGATCCACCTGTACCTGCGGATAGCGGGCCACCAACTGTTCGAAGCGGGCGCTCAAGCGGGGAATCCCCTCCTCCGCCAGGGTCAGATGAATAGGTGCAGTCACCCGCTGCACGAAAGCATCCGCATGATCTTCTGTCAGTCTGAACCCGGAAGCGGCCTTGAGTTGCGGATCGTTGCGCCAGGTGTAGCCCCCGTCGACTTCCTTGAGGCCCCGCCGGACCAGCAGGCGCGCGGCCGATTCGCTCAAGGGGATTTCGCTGCGCTGGCGCACCAGGACAGCGCTGTCCGGGTCCGGGTAGAGGGCGAAGCCGCGCTGGCGGTGTCGCCGGCGGTCAATGATGGAGCGCGCGAGTTGCTGGGGCGCCTCCTCTGCGGGCGTCAGGGTGGGGAGGAGCCCGTCGAGGAGCGCCAGATGGCTGATCCGTTCTGGAAAGGTGCCCGCCGCCAGGGTACAGATTGCGGCTCCCCGGGAGTGGCCCAGCAATGCGAACTGCTGCCAGCCCAGCTGATCCGCGACCTCGAACAGCTCACCCACGTCTTCCCAGATATTGTAGGTGGCCCGGTGGTCGCTGAGGCCGTGTCCGGCACAGTCGAGTGCCACCAGGTGTACATCGTCCAGTTGGGGTGCCAGCACATCGAAGCTTGCGGCGTTGTCCAGCCAGCCGTGCAGCGCCAGAATCGGCAGGCCGCCCGGCATTCCCCACTCCTGCCCCGCCAGCACAAGGTCCTGCAATTCAAACTGGATGTTGCGGCTGTTGCCCACTGCTGTCACTGAATCCATCTCTGTCCTCGTTTGGCCGGCCCGTGAGCCGCCCTTCAAAACCGCATCGCCGCGCTACCGCAGCCAGATCAACTCACCGCAACCCAGGGCGGGACAATCAAGCTCGATGCGGGCCAGCGCACCGGTGTCCATGGGATAGTAGCCGTTGGCCTTTCCGCAAAGGCCGCTGACCAGTTCCCCCAGCAGCGGCTGATGACCCACGAGAAGGTAGTCGCCGTCCTGATCCAGGTCGATCAGTAGTCGATCCACAACATCGGTGGGCGTTGATTCGGGCAGGAGCACCTCGCTGGTCTCCCGGGCAACGGCTCCAGTCACCTCGCCCACCAGGTCGGCGGTCTGTTGGGCCCGCACCAATGGGCTGACCCACATCTGGCTCACGCCGGCCAGTTCCTCCGAGCTCTTGCTTAAAACCTGACGCACTTCGCGCCGTCCCGCCTCGGTCAATTCCCGGGCGGCATCACTGGGGGCGAAGGTTTCCGCCTGTCCGTGCCTAAGTACAAACAGTTTCATAATTCGATTTATTCTTTGTAGGAATCAGGTTGGGATCAGACGCGCGCAGCGGCCCTGGTGTACTCCACGTCCTTGTTCTGCTCTCCAAGCATCAGCTGTCGCATGACATCGGCGATGGCCTTGCCCTCGAAGAGCACGGCGTAGAGCCCGCACACCAAAGGCATGTAGACCGATAATTCCTCGGCCTTCTGCTTGACCAGTTTGACGGTATTCACCCCTTCCACGGCCTGGCCGATCTCGGCCATGGCCGCTTCCACGCTCTCCCCCTTGCCGACGGCATAGCCGAGGCGATAGTTGCGGCTGAGGTCGGAGGTACAGGTCAGAATCAAATCACCCACGCCAGAGAGGCCGAGGAAGGTCATGGGGTCGGCCCCCAGGCGGGTGGCAAAGCGGCCCATCTCCGCCAGGCTGCGGGTCAGCAACATGGCGGTGCTGTTGTGTCCCACCCCGAGGGCCGCGGCCATACCGGCCATGATGGCGTACATGTTTTTGAGAGCGCCCCCGAGCTCCACCCCGTAGAGGTCCTCGTTGGTGTAAACCCGGAAGGTGTCGGAACTGAGAATGGCGGGAATCTTGGCAAGAACAGCCGGCTCTTCACTGGCGATCACCGTGCCCGTCAACTGGCGCTGCACAATCTCCTTGGCGAAGTTGGGGCCGCTGAGTACTCCGATGGGTACACCTGGAAGCTCCTGCTGCAGAATCTGACTCATCAGGGTGAAGCCCTGGGCTTCGATGCCCTTGGTGGTACTGATCACCATGGCGCCTTCCTGCAACAGGGGGGCGGCACGACGGGCCACCTCCCGAAAGGCTCCACTGGGCACACTGATGAACACGATATTGCTTGCGCGCAGCGCTTCGTCAAAATCGGAGGTGACAGTGAGGTTGGGACTGAAGGTATATCCCGGCAGGTAGTCGGCATTTTGGCGCTCGCGTTGGCAACGCGCGGCCCGCTCCCCGTTGCGCATCCACAAAAAAGCGGGATGGCCGTTGGTGGCGATGATGTTGGCAACGGCGGTGCCGAAACTGCCGCCGCCCAAAACGGTGATTCTGTCCCCAGACGCCATAACTTTCCTCTCGGCGCAAGCGCCCTACTGCATAAGTCTGTTACGGAAAAGAGCCGCTATAGCCCCAAGAAAAGAGAGTCTATGTGAGCTTAAGGCGCAATTACAAGTTGAGCTGATCCTCGATACACCTGCGCCGGGGGTTTGAACACACTGAACCGTCGAGCCCCGCCGCCGATTCGCGGACACGCGCCGGACATCCATGTCCGGACGGCGAAGCAGCGACGGGCTAGTGGGAGAGTTCCAGCAACAGCTTGTTCAGGCGCTGCACATAACTGCCCGGGTCTTCGAGGGCTCCGCCTTCCGCCAGGTGGGCCTGATCGAACAGAATGCGGGTGAGGTCCGCGAACCGGTCCTCATCAGGCTCCTGATCGAGCTTCTTCACCAGCGGGTGCTCCGGGTTCAGTTCAAGGCTGGGCTTGCTGGATGGCACAGTCTGCCCCGCAGCTTCCATGATGCGACGCATCTGGGCGCCCATGTCGTATTCTCCGACCACCAGACAGGCCGGCGAATCGGTGAGCCGGTGGGTAAGGCGAACCTCTTCCACCTGGTCTTCCAGAACCTTTTTGGTGCGCTCCAACAGGCCCTCCAGTTCTTTGCTGACCTCTTCCTGCTTTTTCTTTTCTTCCTCGGAGTCCAGATCGCCCAGATCGAGCGCACCCTTGGCCACGTCCTGGAAGGACTTCCCGTCGTACTCCATGAGGCTGTTGACCAGCCACTCATCCACGCGATCGTACATGAGCAGCACTTCGATGCCCTTCTTGCGGAAGACTTCCAGGTGGGGGCTGTTTTTCGCGGTGGCGAAGTTTTCCGCCACCACGTAGTAGATCTTGTTCTGTCCGTCTTTCATGCGGCCGACGTAGTCGTCCAGGGACTGATCCTGCTCCGCCTTGTCCGTGTGGGTTGTGGAGAAGCGCAGCAGCTTGGCGACCTTTTCCTTGTTGGAGAAGTCTTCCGCCGGGCCTTCCTTGAGGACCTGGCCAAACTCCTTCCAGAAGGTGGCGTACTTTTCCGAATCCTTCTTGGCGAGCTTTTCCAGCATGTCCAGAACCCGCTTGGTCAGGGCGCTGCGCATGGCCTCGATGTTCGGGTCCTTTTGCAGAATCTCCCGCGAAACGTTCAGGGACAGATCATTGGAATCCACCACACCTTTTACAAACCGCAGATAGAGCGGCAGGAACTGCTCGGCATCGTCCATGATGAAGGTGCGCTGCACGTAAAGCTTCAGGCCGCGGGCGCCATCGCGGTTGTAGAGATCGAACGGCGCACGCTGGGGGATGTAGAGCAGGCTGGTGTAATCGAGCTTGCCCTCCACCCGGTTGTGGCTCCAGGTGAGCGGCTCGCTGAAATCGTGGGAAATGTGCTTGTAGAACTCCTGATACTCCTCGTCCTTGATGTCGCTGCGCGCGCGAGTCCAGAGGGCGGTGGCGGTGTTGACGGTCTCCCACTCGGGGCGCGCTTGCTCCTCCTGCTTTTCCTTGTCTTCGGATTCGGCGCTTTCGGGCTCTGCCTCCTTGCGCATTTCGATGGGCAGAGAGATGTGATCGGAATACTTCTTGATGATGGTGCGCAAACGCCAGCGGTCGGCAAACTCCAGGGCGTCTTGCTTCAAATGCAGGACTACGGTGGTGCCCCGTTCCGGGCGCTCGATGTTCTCGACAGTAAACTCTGCTTCGCCCAGGCTTTCCCAGCGCACCCCTTCGGAATGTGCGAGGCCCGCGCGGCGGCTGAACACTTCCACCTTGTCGGCCACGATGAATGCGGAATAAAACCCTACACCAAACTGGCCAATCAGCCTGGAATCCTTCTTCTGATCCCCGGTAAGGTTTTGCAGGAATTCGGCGGTGCCGGATTTGGCGATGGTGCCCAGGTGTTTGATGACGTCGTCCCGGGACATGCCGATGCCGTTGTCACTGACGGTGATGGTTTTGGCGTCCTTGTCGAAATCCACCCGGATGCGCAGCTCCGGATCGTCCTCGAACAGCTCGTTTTTGGACAAGGCTTCAAAGCGCAGCTTGTCCGCCGCATCGGAGGCGTTGGAAATGAGCTCGCGGAGGAAAATCTCCCGGTTTGAGTACAGGGAGTGAATCATCAAATGCAGCAGTTGCTTGGCTTCCGTTTCGAAACCCCGGGTTTCCTTCAGTGCTTCTGCGGACATGGTTGCGCTCCTGAAACTGGTATCTGGCAGTCTGTATAACGTCCCCGTCCGACGGAGGCTCCGTGGGCGGGCTGAAAAAGAGAGTGTCAGAAATGGGGACGCAACCGGGGAATTCAACCCGGCAGGCGAAGGTTACTGAGGGAAGATTCAGACCAGCAGGTAGTGGGAGCGCGCGGTTGCCGTGGTAACACTGCGATCATCCTGCCAGATGCGGACTGCCACGTTGGCCAGCTTTCGCCCCTGCCGCACCACCTCGCAGGCCGCATAGCTGTCGGTCAGGCGGCAGGCACGCACATAATCCACGGAGAAATCCACCAGCTTCGGTATGCGCACAGGGCCCTGGAGCTTGTCGGGATCGATGGACATGAGCAGGCAGACCACCGCGGACATCTCCAGAAACCCCGCCACCGCGCCGCCGTGCAGAGCAGGCAGGACCGGATTGCCCACGTTCAACTGGCGCGGCGGCAGGTGGAAGATCAGTTCGCCGTCCTCCTCCAGGGCCCGTATGCCCAGGAAGCCGGCATAGGGGATGGCATCCACCAACAGCTGGGCCTGGTTTTGTTCCCGGGCCCGGCGGAACACCTCCTGAAAATCCGGTGAGCCGCTCATGACTGGCCCTCCCCGGAAGGAGCCGTGCCGGTGTCCGCCACTCTCTGACTGATGGGCGTGAAATTGAACAGCCCCCGGACGATGGGACGTTCGGGGTCATCGTGGAAGATGATGCCGCTCGTGAAGATAACCGAGGAGGTGACCCGATACGCCTCCGCTTCGGCGTTCAGACGCTTGCGGGGGTCTGGCAGCCCCATGTGGTCCATGCGCAGATCGAGGGTGGGAGAAAAGGCGATTTCCTCGCCCGATGTGGCCGCCGCCAAAGCACAGCAACTGTCCAGCAGGGCCGTCATCGCCCCCCCGGCCACAATGCCGCTGGTCCCGCTCACGGCCAGTTCTTCCTGCCAGTCCATGTACATGCCCGCCCGGCCGGGTTCAATGAAACTGCATTTGAGCCCCAGGGCAGCCACGTGGTTCTCGCGAGCGGCGTTAAGGCGCGAGATGAAGTACTCGCGGAATTTGGCCAGCTCGCTTTCGTCCACCCCTCGCCTCCTGCTCAGACCCGAGCTTTTTCAACGGCGGGTGCTCCACCGTGGTTGGTGGGGATGGTGTTGGGTATGGCGGAGTGATCCCGCACGCCGTCCCGCTCCCGCATGGTCAGGAAGGGCTTCTCCACGTAGACATGCACCAGCGCCGAAAACGCCATGGTAAGCACGACCGTGATGGCAAAAATCAGGAACACCTGGTAGGTCGTCACTGCGGTAATCGATTCGCGATCCGTGGTCCACAGCGCGATCACCGCGCCAATCACAATAAAGATGAAGTGGAACAGGTAGATGGGAAAGATCAGCTGCGCCACGGGATGCCAGATCTTCCAGGACAGGACCCAGTCCACCCAGCGGCTGATGCCCACCGGGCACAGGGCCAGCAATACCACGATGGAAAGCCCCACCGAATACACGTAGCGATCAAAGGCCAGGAAGAGCAGATTGAACTGGGGGTCAAAGGTGTCGTAGAAGTCCGCGAAGCGGTTCTCGATCGGCAGGGATATAGACGCGACAATCATCCCCAGTCCCGCGAGGACCAGCACGGTGTTCAGCACCATGTGCCGGCTGAGGAATTCCTTGATCTGCTTGCCATGGTAGTGGTGCAGGTAGGCCACCAGCATACCCAGGAAGAAGGCACCGATCCGCACGTCCAGATCGTAATAGAGCTGGTTGGCCAGCAGGGAGCCGTACTCGCTGTCATAAATGATCTGATAGAACGGGCTTTCGTAGATCTCCGGATTGCGCGCCACAATATAGTAACGCCAAGCGAAGCTGGCCAGCACCAGCGTGGTGAGGAAGGTGATGCGCCAGGGGATGCTGTACATCACCAGAATCAGAAAGGGCAGCAGAAAGTAGAAGTGAAGCTGCACATCCAGCGACCAACCCACGGGAATGACGTGGCGCTCGCCGGGGATGTAGTTGCTCATGAAGATCAGATTCGACCAGAGGTGGCCAATGTTGTCCTTGTCCGTGGGCAGATAAAGAAGCAGGGCGACAATGAACACCGGCATGATGCGCATCAGGCGTCGTTTGTAGAAGCGCATGAACTGAATGCCCGAGGTCTTCTCGTATTCCCGGAACAGGGTGTAACTCACCAGCAGGCCGCACAGAACAAAGAGCGGATCCGAACCCTGGGACTGCCACATCCACCCCAGGTATCGGGGAAACTCGGCGATGAAGCGATCGATGTAATCGAAGTTGTCCTTGAGCAGCACCACGACGCCAAAAAGCACGTGGAACAGCACCATGAGCAACACCGTAATGGCCCGCACGCCATCCAGAGTGGCGTAGCGGTCGTGGGGACGAATGAACACATCCCGCAGGTCTTTTTTTACATTGAGAGCTTCTTTATATCGGGACCAGAAGGAGCTAGCCATAATCACCTATCACTCGGAACGATTCTGCTTAGCCGATAATCATGTCACCATTTGCGGGTGATTTCCATGTAGGGGCTCCCTTCTTTTTCACTGCGCTGCAACGTTCTGACTCTCGCGGAGAATGCATCGCTGCGCCGGCTGGCGTTGGGGACGCGGCCTCGGAAAACCCTTCGTCATAGCCCCCGGTTATTGTTTTCCCGCGAGTCATAAGGACTTGCGATAGCGACCATAGCTATAGGTTATTTGCCTAGCTCATGGGTATTTTTTAAGATAGCGCACTGGTTCACACCCGCAGAACAAGCGTATCCCTTTGTTTTGCAAGAGGAAATCTTTGTTTGCGTGGCAGTTGTGAACCATGCTTGGAGAGCACAAGCCTGGTCCTCGAGGCCGGGTATCACCAAAAATAAGTGTGCCCGCGGGCATGCTTGAATCTGATCGGAGACCAGACGCTAGACATCGAGATGGCCCTGCAGCACTCTGGAAACCACCCCCATCCGAGATGGGAGACAGGTGTTCAGAGCTGAGCGGAAAGCATCGAGATTCAACCCTGAGGTTCAGACGTCCAGACACCGCTTCGAGGGAGTCACTGCAAGGCTGCGGCTTTTGGCTGGCGGGATTGCTCAACAACCCGTCAAGTCAGCGAAGCACCTTGCATCTGTAAACAGGTAGTAGGCACATCGCCTGTGTTTTTCCCGTTTTCCCGCAATAACTTTGCAAGCCCCGGTTTGCAAGCTGGACGCCCTACACACTTCAGGATAGCCAAGGCTCATAAAACCTGTGTGACTGACTATGACAGTGATTGCAATACCCAAGGAACAACGTGCGGGTGAAAAGCGGGCACCGCTCTCGCCAGCTGTTGTGAAGAAACTGGTACGCCTCGGCGCTACCGTGCAATTGGAAGCCGGCGTAGGCATGAACTGCGGCTACGCCGACCAGGACTTTGTTGACGCAGGCGGCGAGATCGTTGCCGACCGCACGGCCCTGCTCGGCAATGGCGACATTGTGCTGCGCATCCAGAAGCCGGCCATCGAAGAAGTCGCTGCGCTCAAGTCCGGCTCCATTCACATCAGTTTCCTCGACCCCTTCAACGAGCAGTCGCTGGTGGACGCATTCCGGGAGAAGAACATCACTGCCCTGAGCATGGAGATGATTCCCCGCACCACTCGTTCCCAGAAAATGGACGCGCTGAGCTCCCAGGCCAACCTGGCGGGCTACGTCATGGTGATCCTGGCGGCCGAGCGTCTGAACCGAATTCTTCCCATGATGATGACCCCGGCCGGCACACTGAAGCCCGCGCGGGTCTTCATCATCGGCGCCGGGGTGGCGGGCCTGCAGGCCGTCGCGACCGCCAAGCGCCTGGGCGCGAAGGTCACCGCCTTTGATACGCGCACCGTCGTTGCCGAACAGGTGGAATCGCTGGGCGGTAAATTCCTGCACATCGACCTGGGTGAAACCGGCCAGACCAAAGACGGCTACGCCACCCAGCTCACCCCGGAACAGATCGAGAAGCAGAAGCAGGGACAGAAGGACGAGATCGCCCAGTCCGACATCGTCATCACTACCGCCCAGGTTTTCGGGCGCAAGCCTCCGGTGCTGGTCAGCAAGGACATGATCGCGGGCATGAAGCCTGGCAGTGTGATCGTGGACATGGCTGCGGAAACCGGCGGCAACGTGGAGGGCTCCGTGCCCGGAGAAGACGTTGAGATCGACGGCGTGACTGTGATCGGCAGCGGCAACTGGCCCAGCCAGGTTTCTACCGACGCCACCGAAATGTACGCGAGCAACCTCTTCAACCTCATCGCCGATTACTGGGACGAGGAGAAGAAGGCGTTCACCCTCAACTTTGAAGACGACATTCTGCAGGGTGCGGTCATCACCCACGACGGCAAGATCGTCAACGAAGTGATCAGCAAGCATTACCAAGGAGCGTAACAATGGAAATCGTCTATCAGGTCTTCGTCCTTGTGCTGGCCATCTTCGTGGGTTTCGAGCTGATCCGCAAAGTGCCGGCTACTCTGCACACTCCCCTCATGTCCGGGGCCAACGCCATTTCCGGGATCACTCTGGTGGGTGCTCTGGTTGCCGCCGGCGGCAACGTCGAGCCCACCCTCGCCAAGTACCTGGGAACCGCAGCGGTTGCCTTCGCCACCATCAACGTGGTGGGCGGCTATATGGTGACCGACCGCATGCTGGCCATGTTCAAGAAAAAAGAAAGTGGTGGTAAGTAATGGATATTCTCGTTAACTCTTCATACGTCGTCGCCACGGTTCTTTTTATCTTCGGCCTCAAGCTGCTGGGACATCCCGGAACCGCTCGCAAGGGCAACATGCTGTCCTCCCTGGGCATGCTGGTGGCCGTGGTGGTTACCCTGCTCGCCGGTGGCATCGTGGACTTCTCCTGGATCATTGTCGGCTTCCTGGTGGGGGCCGTGATTGGTGCCCTGGCTGCACGTCTGGTGGCCATGACGGCCATGCCGGAAATGGTGGCCCTGTTCAACGGCTTCGGTGGTCTCGCCAGTTTGCTGGTGGGCTGGGCCGCGGTGGAAACAGGCCTCAGCAACTTCGTGCTGATCACCATCTTCCTGTCCATCCTCATCGGCGGCGTGACCTTTACCGGTTCCATTCTCGCCTGGGGCAAACTGAGTGAGAAAGTCACCGGCCGCCCGGTGCAGTTCGTGGGCCAGCGCTTCGTCAATGCCGCCATCCTGATCGCCATCCTGGTGTGCGGTGTGCTGTTTGTGATGGAACCGGCCGATCCCACCTGGCTCTACCTGGCCATTGGCCTGGCTGCGGCCCTGGGTATTCTGGCCGTTCTGCCCATTGGTGGCGCGGACATGCCGGTGGTCATCTCCCTGCTGAACAGCTACTCCGGTGTTGCCGCGGCGGCTGCGGGCTTTGCCATCGAGAACAACATTCTCATCGTAGCCGGGTCACTGGTGGGCGCGAGCGGTATCATCCTCACGCAGATCATGTGCAAGGCCATGAACCGCTCCCTGACCAACGTGCTCTTCTCCGGCTTCGGCAAGGTCAGCAAGTCTGCCGAGAAAATCGAAGGCGAGGTCAAACCCCTGTCCGCGGATGACGCGTACTACGTGCTGGAAGCCGCCACCAGCGTTCTGGTCGTACCCGGCTACGGCATGGCTGTGGCCCAGGCCCAGCACGCGGTGAAGGAACTGCAGGAGCTGCTCGAGGACAACGGAGCCGAGGTTCACTACGGCATCCATCCGGTCGCCGGCCGCATGCCCGGGCACATGAACGTGCTGCTGGCCGAAGCGGACGTGTCCTACGACCTGCTGCTGGAAATGGACCAGGTCAACCCGCGCATGGAAACCTACGACGTGGCCATCGTGATCGGTGCCAACGACGTGGTAAACCCGGCCGCACGCGAGATGGAAGGCAGCCCCATTTACGGCATGCCGGTGATCAACGTGGACAAGGCGCGTACCGTGTTCGTGCTCAAGCGCTCCATGGCTTCCGGCTTCGCCGGCGTGGACAATCCGCTGTTCTTCAAGGAGAACACGCGCATGATCTTCGGTGACGCGAAGGAAACCCTGAATACGCTGATACGCGCGTTCGGAGACTGATCCTCTCGTCCGATCGAAAAAAAGCCCGGCCCCGGCCGGGCTTTTTTATGTCCGCAATTTGGGGGTCGAGCCATGAACCGAACGGACCTCGCAACATATTGGCGCGGGGAGCGCGGCTCCCTCCTTGACCCCTCCCGAAGCCGGTTGTAGCGTCTGGAGGACGTGCTTCCGAGGAGTCGACCATGAGCGAGTTCGAGCATCGTCTGCCGATCAAGGTGGACAGTACCTCCAACGGGGAGTTTGCCCCCATCCCTCTGTCACCGCTGAACCGGCAGGCCAACAGCCTGGCCAGGGAAGCCATTGGACGGGACGCCAGGCGCGCGGGCATGGATCGACGGAAGTTTCTGGTTTCGGCCTGCGCGGCCGCCAGTACCCTACTGACCTTCAATCGTGTGCAGGCCCAGGCCGGTGCCATCGGCGGTCGGTTCGAACTGGCTGATGATGCCGCGGTGGACCCGCAACTGGCTGCGGAGCAACTCGGCGGTCGCGAATTCATTTTCGACGTCCAGGGCCACTTCGTAAATCCTCAGGGTGCCTGGCTGAAAAACCTGCCCGCCTCCGCGCGGCCATTGCGGCAAATGCCCAAGGCGGGCTGCGCGCTGGGCGACGAGCCGGGGGACCGGAGCTATCTGCAATGCCTGGGCAGCCAGGAATTCATCAAGGATGTGTTCCTCGACAGCGATACGGACATGATCGTGCTGTCTTTCGTGCCGTCCCGCCGGGATGCCGAACCCCTGACCATCGAGGAGGCTGCGGAGACCCAGGCCATCGTGGAACGGATGGACGGCACCCACCGTCTGATGGTGCACGGGCGCGTGAATCCAAACCAGGACGGCGACCTGGAAGGCATGGACGAACTGGCCGAGCGCTACCGGATCTCCGCCTGGAAGACTTACACCCAATGGGGCCCCGACGGCAAAGGCTTCTTTTTACATGACGACGTGGGCATCGCCTTTATTGAAAAGGCCCGCAGCCTCGGCATCAGGAATATCTGCATCCACAAGGGCCTGCCGTTCGGGCAGGAATCCTACGAGCACTCCCTGTGCGATGATATCGGCGTAGTGGCCAAGCGCTTCCCGGACGTGAACTTCCTTGTGTATCACTCGGGCTTTGTGCCGGGCCAGCCGGAACGGGAGTTCCGGCCCGAGCGAAACGAGGGTATCGACTCGCTGATCAAGACGGTGGTGGACAACGAACTGGGCACCAACAGCAATGTCTACGCGGAGCTCGGGAGCACCTGGCGCTATCTGCTGCGCGACCCGGACTCCGCGGCCCATGGTCTGGGCAAGCTGTTCAAGTATATCGGCGAGGATAATGTGCTCTGGGGAACCGATTCCATCTGGTATGGCTCACCCCAGGATCAGATTCAGGCCTTCCGGACTTTTCAGATCGGCGAGCAACTGCGTGAACAGTTCGGTTACCCGGAGATAACACCAGAACTGCGGGCCAAGGTCTTTGGGCTCAACGCAATGAAGCCTTACAACATCACTATGGAGGAAGTTCTGCAACGGGCCGGCAACGACCGGGTGGCCCTGGAACGACAGAATTACCTGAATGATCCCAGACCCCATTACAAGACCTACGGACCTAAAACCCGCCGGGAATTTCTCAACCTGCTGCGCGCAAGCGGTGGTTCACCGGGCTGACAGAGCGAGCACTGCCAGCCACCGGTTACCATTCCCCGCCAATCTTTTCCATGTCGAAGGGCGTGAGCTGGTAAACGTAGTAGTTCAGCCAGTTGTTGAACAGCAGGTTGCCGTGGCTCTTCCAGGTAACGGTGGGCTGCTGGGTCGGATCGTCGTTCGGGAAATAGTTTTCCGGAATCGAGGGATTCAACCCCGCCTTCATATCCCGCTCATATTCGTCCTTGAGGCAGTTCGGCTCGTATTCCGAGTGACCGATCACGAACACCTGGCGTCCGTCCTTGCGCGCGACCAGAAAGGCGCCCACCTCCTCCGAGGCGGCCACCACTTCCAGTTCGGGGCGGGACGCGATGGCTTCCATGCTGATCTCCGCATAGCGCGAATGAGGCGCATCGAACACATCATCAAAGCCGCGCACGATGGGCGAGTGGGGCTTCACCAGATGATGAGCGAAGACCCCGGACACCTTCTTGTCCAGAACCCGTTTCATGATGCCGTAGTGGTGGTACATGGCCGCCTGCACCGCCCAGCACAGGAACAGGGTGGAGGTCACGTGGGTGCGGCTCCAGTCCATGACCGTTTTCAACTCTTCCCAGAAGATCACCTCTTCAAACGGGATTGCGCCAAGAGGCGCGCCGGTAATGATCAGGCCGTCGAATTTGCGGTCTTTGACTCCCTCAAATTCCTTATAAAAGGTTTCCATGTGCTCGATGGATGTGTTCTTCGAGGGCTTGTCGTGAATGCGCATGAGCTCGAGGTCCACCTGCAGGGGTGTGTTCGAGAGCATGCGAATCAGATGGATCTCCGTCTCGATCTTCTTGGGCATGAGATTGAGCAGCAGAATCTTCAGGGGACGAATGTCCTGATGCTGGGCCTGCTGGTCGGACATCACGAAAACATTCTCCCGCTGGAGCACATCGGCGGCGGGTAGATTTCCGGGTAAGCGAATGGGCATGCCTTGTTTTCCTTGCAGTAGAAGACGACTGAAGTAACCGGGAGGCGGAGGAAGGGCGTAAAAAAACCCACTCTCTCGGCTCTGAACATCGTGCCGCTAAAGTAGGTTTCCGGAAGGCCATCATCTCTTTAGCGGCATTTTTAACGCGCCCGCAAGCTGACTCAAATCGGCGCAGGCTCATTCTAGGGCAAAGGCGAAGACAGGGTCAATCGACAGCAGCCACCCCGGGCCCGTTTGACGCGGAAAACAAAAGCCGTAGACTGATGCGGCTGTGCTCCACCTCAGCCTCACCACCCTTCACTCAACTTAAGAATAACGATGCCATTTCTCAATAATCTGGAAGCCGCCCTCAACGCCTTCGCCGACTTCATGTGGAGCACGCCGCTGGTCGTGCTCATCGTGGGCGGCGGTTTGTATCTGCTTGTCTATTCCGGGGCGCGACCCTACCGTCACCTGCCCCACGCCTTCGACTTGCTGCGGGGCAAGTACAACGACCCCAATGACCCGGGTCAGGTCCCCCACTCTCAGGCGCTGTCCACCGCTTTGTCCGGAACCCTCGGGCTCGGCAACATCGCCGGGGTAGCCATTGCGATCAGTGCCGGGGGGCCAGGCGCCGTGTTCTGGATGTGGGTCACCGCAGTGATCGGTGTGGCCACCAAGTTCTACACGGCTTCGCTCGCCGTCATGTATCGGGGCACGGACTCGGCGGGTGTCATCCGAGGTGGCCCCATGTACGTGATCCGCGAAGCACTGGGCCCGCGCTGGTACCCCCTGGCCTGGCTGTTTGCCGTGGCCGGCATGGTGGGCACCCTGCCCCTCTTCCAGGCCAATCAACTGGTGGAGTTGCTGCGGAACGTGGTGGTCATCCCCAACGGCTGGGCCACTGCCGAAGAGCACCTCTGGTCGGATCTTCTCACCAGCGCTGCCGTCGCGGCCCTGACGGGACTGGTCATCGCGGGCCAGATACAGCGGATCGGCAAGATTACGGTACGACTGGTGCCTGCCATGGTCCTGTTGTATCTGGCGGTCACCGCTTATGTGCTGATTCGCTACGCGAGCGACATACCGGCGGCGCTGGCCCTGATTGTGGAGGACGCTTTTACCGGCAACGCGGTGGCCGGCGGAGCGGTGGGTTCGGTGATCATGGTGGGCGTGCGCCGGGGGGCTTTCTCCAACGAAGCGGGCATCGGCACAGAGTCCATGGCCCACGGTACGGCGCGCACAGACGAGCCCATTCGGGAAGGGGTTGTGGCCATGGTCGGCCCCATCGTCGACACACTGGTCGTCTGTACCTGCACGGCCCTGATCATCCTGCTCACCGGAGTGTGGGACAACGGCGGCGATGCGGAGGGCGTATCCCTGACCGCCCGGGCCATGGCTCAGGTTCTGCCCGGCAGTGGTATATACATCCTGTTGGTCATGGTCGCTTTGCTGAGCTTCAGCACCATTGTCAGCTTCTGGTATTACGGCGCCACCTGCCTCGGCTTTCTGCTGGGCGCCGAGCGGCAGCACTGGTACACCCCGGCTTATCTTATATTGATTGTGCTCGGATCCATGGCGTCCATGAACACGGTGAATGGGCTTATCGTGGGCCTGTATGCGGTCATGGCCATACCGACCATGACCTCAACGCTCGTACTGGCTCCGCGGGTCAACGCGGCAGCGAGAAAGTATTTCACGCAACTGGCCCGTGAGCAGCAGGAACTGGCAGACCGTTGAAGAAGCCCCTCAGCAGCCTGCCCGCACAACGAGGGCCAGGGCGATACACTGCCCCGCGGGGACTGATTCCGCAGGGCGAAGAACCGGCTACAGAATACGATAGATGCTGTAGCCGGTTTTTCCGTCAACGCGTTTGCCAATGCCCACAGCCAGCAGGTTATTGAGGTAGGCATACTTCTCGGAGGCAGTCTCGAAACGGGGCAGCACTCGCCAGTAAAGACTCTCGTCAGTGCGGCTGAGAATTCCTGCATAGGACATGTAGATCAGGGCCCCGTCTTCCGTTTCCAGAGTTACCCGCACGTCCAGTTCACTGGTGCCATCGGGGCGCGCCTTGATCCAGTCGGCCCCCACATTCAATACCGTTCCTTTCAGCCCCGGACCCTCGAAGTAACCCCCCGTAATGGGCACGACGCGGCGACTGCCGACCTGCTGGGGCTCGGTGGTATCGATGACAAAATCCATCAGAAACTCCGATTGCAGCTCGTTGCGATCCTCCGTGGCGTGTGCGACTCCGCTCAACATCGCTGTTGCAATCAACAGGAATACCCAACGGCAAATTTGTGGAACTGAATTTCGCATACCGATCTCCTCCATCTGAATTTTAGGGTGTCTGTAATCAGTGCCGGTGCTCTGCTCGGGACCCGCAGTCCCTATTATCCATCAAGCGGCGGGACGCCGGTATCCATCAAGCGGCGGGACGCCGGGCTAAACATTTATTAACATATGCAGGTACGTAACCCATGAACTACCCTTGTAGCGCAGGTCCAACACGCATCGCCTGGCGCTCCATTGGTGGAAGGCGTCGCGGGCATCCTGTTGACTTTTCTTGATTGGATGAACCCGGCGATTCCAGATAGGCTTGCGCCACTGCATGGCACATTGGTCACACGTGAACAAAGAACATGGCGCGGTCAAGCTGTTCCCGGAACCCGGCACGGTTGTTCCAGGCAGTGAATTTTACCTCCATATAAAGAAGAAGATTCGTCTCTGATGAAAAGACCCCGGTTTTTAATTCCCACCGCCCTGCTTGTTGCAACCGCAACATTGCTTGCAGCGTGTTCGGACGACGGTAAAACCCAGCAGACAAATGGCGGAAGCCAGGGGCCGTTGCGTGTGATTGTCGCCGCAGTGGAGGAAACCCCACAACGCACGCGCGTGGAGGCCGTGGGTACGTCCCGCGCCGTCCAGTCTGTCACTCTGTATCCGGTCACCTCCGGCGAAGTGGTCGCGGTCAACTTCGAACCCGGTCAGGCCGTCAGTAAGGGTGATGTCCTGGTGGAGATGGACGAACGCAACGAGCGCCTGGCCGTCCAACTGGCGGAAGTCCGGGTCGCAGATGCCGAGCGCCTGTATGAGCGATACAAGCGTTCCGCCCAGAGCGGTGCCACACTTCCCACTACGCTGGATGCCGCCCACACCGCCCTGGAAGAAGCCCGCATTGAGCTGGACCAGGCCCGCATCGCCCTGGACGACCGCTCCATCGAGGCTCCGTTTGACGGCTACGTGGGTATCACTGACGTAGACCCGGGCGACCGTATTCAGCCGTCCACCGCAATCACCACCCTGGACAACCGCAGCGCCCTATTGGTCAGCTTCGAACTTCCGGAAATGCTGGTGGGCACCCTGCGCAGCGGCGACCAGGTGGCCATTTCCACCTGGAACAGCCGCCAGCCCAGCGCCTACGGCAGCATTGTGGACATTGACAGCCGTGTGGACCCCACCAGCCGCACCTTTGTCGCCCGCGCCCGGGTGGACAACGAGGGCGACCGGCTGCGACCGGGGCAGAGCTTCCGGGTGGCCCTGGAGGTTCTGGGAGACAACTATCTTGTCGTGCCGGAAATTTCGGTCCAGTGGGGCGCCGATGGTGCCTATGTATGGTCCGTGGTCGGAAAAGAGGGCCGCCGCGTACCGGTCAATGTCATTCAGCGCCAACAGGGTGTCGTCCTGCTGGACGGGCCGCTGGCCCGCGGCGACCTTATCGTGGTCGAAGGCATCCAGCGCATGCGCCCCGGCATTGAAGTAAAGCCGGAACTGGCTCCCCCGGGCGGTGATGTGGGGGCGACCCTGTCCCGTAACATGCAGAAGGGTCCCGGCTGATGACTGAGGACAAGAAACACGGCAGCGGCGACGAGAAACTGGTCACCGAAGCGGAAATCCTCAACAGCGGCGGCGACGAGCAGGAAGGCGAACTCGCCTCCGACCTTCCCAGCCTCAGTATCCGACGCCCGGTTCTGGTCCTGGTGGTTAACCTCTTGATCGCCCTGGCCGGTATCGCGGCTCTGCTCGCCGTGGAGGTGCGCGAACTCCCGGACGTGGACCGCCCCATCGTGATGGTGCGCGCTGAATACCCGGGGGCCTCTCCCGAAACCATGGATTCGGAAGTCGCCGGCATTCTGGAAGGCGCCGTGGCGCGGGTCTCCGGCGTCAAGGACATCAGCACCTCCTCGGAGGAAAACAGCGCCCGGGTTCGCATCGAGTTCCAGCCTGGAATGGATCTGGACACTGCGGCCTCCGACGTGCGAGAAGCGGTGAGTCGGGTGGAACGCCGCCTGCCGGATCGTGTGGAAGAGGTCATCATTCTCAAGGCAGACGCCGATTCCTCTCCCATCGTGAACATCGCGATGATGAGCGACGAGTTGCTGGCCGAGGAGATGTCCCAACTCGCCGAGAAGGACATCATCCCCGAACTGATCTCCGTTGAAGGGGTGGCGGACGTCAACATCTATGGCGCCCGTGCGCGCCAGTTGCGAGTGGTCGTGGACCCACTGCGGCTGACCAGCTACGGGATCTCCGTCAGCGAAGTGGCGGCCGCATTGCGCCAGGCGGCTTTTGACGTGCCCGCCGGCAGCTTCCGGTCGGAAGACCAGGAGCTGATCGTCCGCGCTGACGCATCCACGGTGACCGCCGACCAGGTCGCCAACATCATCGTTCGCGGCACCCTCAGGGTCGGAGACGTTGCCAACGTCTTCTTCGGGCCGGAAGACGCCTACAACTACACCCGCCTGGACGGTCGTCAGGTCATTGGGCTTGGGGTTGTCCGCCAGGCCCGTTCCAACACCATTCAGATCTCCGACGACGTGCGCGCCGCCGTGGACCGCCTGAACGAGCGCTTCGGCAACATCGAACTGCGCGTCACCAACGACGATGCAGACTTCATCCGCCGCTCCGTTGAGGAGGTGGTGGTCAGCCTGCTGCTGACCGTAGGCATCGTGATCGGCACCATCTGGCTGTTCATGGGCTCCCTGCGAGCCACTCTGGTACCCAGTGTGGCCATTCCCGTGGCGCTCATCGGCACCCTCGCGGCCATCTGGCTGTTCGGGTTCTCGGTCAACATCCTCACCTTGCTGGCGCTGGTTCTGGCCACCGGGCTGGTGGTGGACGACGCCATTGTGGTACTGGAAAACATCCAGCGCCGCCGCGGCCAGGGGCTCGGGCCCCGGGCCGGCGCCGTGCTCGGCACCCGCCAGGTGTTTTTCGCGGTGGTGACCACCAGTGTGGTGCTGATCTCTGTGTTCGTGCCCATTGCCTTCCTGCCCAGCACCGCTGGGCGACTGTTCCGGGAATTCGGTTTCGTCCTGGCGGTGGCCGTGGGCATCTCCAGTTTCGTGGCCCTGTCCCTGGTTCCGGCCATGGCCTCCCGCCTGCCCGATCAGGCCGAAGGCAATCGGCTGAATCGCGGCCTGGTCCGCCTGGGATCCAGCCTGCGCCTCTTTTATGAACGCTCCGTGGGGGCGACCCTGCGCCATCCGCTCCTCACTCTTGGCGCGGGCCTTCTGATCGCCCTGGGAGCGGCCTCGGCTTTCCAGATGCTCACCCAGGAACTGTTGCCACCGGAAGACCGCGGGATCATCTACGTGAACGCCGGCGGCCCGGACGGGGTTGGTCTGGGCTATATGGAGCGCCAGGCGGACAAAATGGAGCGGATTCTTCAGCCCCTGGTGGAGAGCGGCGAGATCGCCTCCATGTTCACCATCGTCGGCACCTATGACCCGAATCAGGCCCGCATCGTCGCGCCGCTGGCGGACTGGGGCGATCGCAATCGCAGTCAGCAGGACATCATGATGGCGCTGCGCGAACCCCTCGAGCAGATTCCCGGGGCCAGGGTCAACGTAGGCAGTGGCAACAGCCTCAACCTGCGCGGCGGCGGCACCGGCAGTGTTCAGGTGGCACTGTTAGGGAATGAGTACAACGAGATCTTCGAGGCGGCCAAGGTGTTTACCCGTGCCATCGAAGAGGAAGGCGGCGCGCTGTCCCGCCCCGACATCTCCTACAACCCGACCCAGCCGCAACTTTCCGTGGAGATCGATCGGCGGCGGGCGGCGGACCTGGGCGTGGATCTGGATACCATCTCCGCGACACTGCGGGCGATGATCGCCGGCGACGAGATTGTGGACCTGAATGTAAACGACGAAGCAGTGCCCATCCTGCTCGAATCCACCACGGGCAAGATCAACGATCCCACGGACCTGGTGAACCTTTACGTCACTGCGGACAATGGCAATCTCGTGCCCCTGTCCAGCGTGGTTACGGTGACCGAAGAAGGTGTGGCGGCACAGTTGGACCGGGAAGCCCAGCGCCGCGCCATCGAAGTGGATGTGGAAGTCCGGCCGGGATACCCCCTGCAATCGGCGGTGGACGATCTGCGTCGGATCGCCGCGGAAACCCTCCCGGGCAACGTCTCCATGCTGCTTCTGGGGGAGGCGGCCACTCTGCAGGAAACCTCCAGCGAAGTGGCCATTACCTACGGCATCGCCCTGTTGGTGGTCTTCCTGGTGCTGTGCGCGCAATTTGAAGGCTTCACCAGTGCTCTGGTGGTAACCCTCATCATTCCATTCGGGATTGCGGCGGCGGTATTCGCCCTGTTCCTGAGCGGGACCTCCGTCAACATCTACTCCCAGATTGGTCTGGTGATGTTGATCGGCCTGATGGCGAAGAACGGAATCCTGCTGGTGGAATTCGCGGACCAGCTTCGCGACCGGGGCTATGAGGTGCTGGAAGCCATCAAGACCGGCGCCAGCGTTCGTCTGCGCCCGGTTGCCATGACGATGATTTCCACCATCCTCGGCGGCCTGCCCCTGATTCTGAGCGATGGCGCCGGTGCGGAAGCACGCGAGGCCATCGGCTGGGTGATCTTCGGTGGCCTGGGTATGGCGGCCCTGTTTACCCTGTATCTGACCCCCTCACTGTACCTGCTGATCGCCCGGTTCTCTTCAGCGCGCGCCGAAGAAAGCAAGCGCCTGGCGGAAGAGCTGCAGGCGGCCGAGCGGCTGGCACACGACCACTGACGCCCGCTGGTCGCGGTGATTCGCTACCGAACACGGATGTTCGGAGCGCCTCCAACCATTTTCCGACCTGACTCTCGTCAGCCCTGTGATCCACCGGGTGCTTCGCCTAAAATGGCGCGATGACTGACGACCTGTTCACCCAGACCCCCAAGCGCGAAATTCTCACCATCAGCCAGCTGAACCGCAAAGCGCGGCAGCTGCTGGAAACCCACCTGTCTCTGCTCTGGGTGGAAGGGGAGATATCCAACTTCGCCGCTCCTTCCTCGGGGCACTGGTATTTCACGCTCAAGGACAAGGACGCCCAGGTCCGCTGCGCCATGTTCCGCAGCCGCAACAACCAGGTAAGCTTCAAGCCCGCTCTGGGTAAGCACGTTGTGGTCCGGGGGCGCGTGAGCCTGTACGAAGGCCGGGGCGACTACCAGCTCATCGTCGAACACATGGAAGAAGCCGGATTCGGAGTCCTGCAGCGGGCCTTCGAGGCACTCAAGAACAAACTGGGTAACGAAGGGCTCTTCGACCCGGAACACAAGAAGACCCCGCCCCGCCTGCCGCGCCACATTGCTGTCATCACCTCCCCCACCGGGGCCGCCATTCACGACATTCTCACGGTCCTCAAGCGCCGCTTTCCCGGCATTCCCGTCACTCTCCTGCCGGTGGCCGTTCAGGGCGAAGGAGCGGCACGGCAGATCGAACGGGCGCTGCGGCTCGCCAACGAACTGGGGGAATTCGACGTGATTCTTCTCGCCCGCGGCGGCGGCTCGCTGGAGGATCTCTGGCCTTTCAATGAAGAGATCGTGGCCCGCGCCATTCACGCCAGTGCGGTGCCGGTGGTGTGCGGTGTGGGGCACGAGGTGGACTTCACCATTGCGGACTTTGTGGCCGACGCGCGGGCTCCGACGCCCTCCGCCGCGGCGGAACTCCTGAGCCCCGACGCAGGTGAGTGGCTGCGCGGCTTTGCGCGCTACGAGGTGCTGCTGCAACAAGCCATGCTGCGCAAGATCGAGCAGGCCCGCGCCAGCCTGAAAGCCTCCGCAGCCCGGCTCCGCCATCCGGGTGATCGACTGCAGAACCGGGCCCAGCAACTGGACAACCTGGAAATGCGACTATGGGGCACCATGCGCCACCAACTGCTCGCCAAGCGAACTCAATTCGAGCATTTGGCCGTTCGCCACAAGCGCTGCATCCCCATGGAAAAGATCGCCGATTACAGTCGGCGCCTGGAGCAGTTCCAGCGCTACCTGTCCTACTCGGTTCAACAGCAACTGGACGCCCGCACGCGGCGTCTGGCGCAAGCGGTTGAGTTGCTGGAGACCATGAGCCCGCTCAAGACCATCGGTCGCGGCTACAGCCTGGCGCTCGATGAAGAGGGTCGCATTCTCCGCGGCAGCAGCCAGGTTCAGGTGGGCACATCCTTCACTCTCAAACTGGCAAAAGGCGAAGTGCTGTCCCGGGTTGAAGCGGTCAATCGCGACTACGATAATCTGGATGCCACCTTCCGGAAAAAGTGAGCCGACCCTCCCGCTTGCGGGCGCCCAATGCAGCCAGTAGACTGCTTGAACTCTTGTCGGGGTGCCAGGCCCGGAGGCTTCTTTCACACGCGATGCTTGCACACGCGATGCTTTCCCACGCAAAAAAAGGAGCGTCCCGGCGGGGAACTGCTTGCAGGCAGCTTCCCAGGCTGAGATCAGCACCTGCTGAACCCGTCGAACCTGATCAGGTTGAGACCTGCGTAGGAAACAAGATGAATGCTGTACCCGTAACTCCCCACTCTGTCGCCCATCGCCAGCACTCCCCTTCCGTTTCGGGTCTGGCGTGAACTCCATGGTTTCTCCCGATTCTGAATCACCCAGGGGCCAGCTTGCCATTGCCGTTGTGGGCGCCGGCTTGCTGGGGCGGCTGCTAAGCTGGCGATTGCTGCGCCAGGGCCACCGGATCACCCTGTTGGAGGCAGGGGATCTGGACCACCCCCGGGCCGCTGCCCATACAGCGGCGGCCATGATTTCGCCCCTCAGCGAAGTGGTCAGCGCCGAACCGTTGATCTACCACATGGGTCTGGAGTCGCTGCAACTGTGGCCCCGCTGGCTGGAGACCCTCAACCGTTCGGCGGCATCGCCCATCCAATACTCGGCCACCGGCAGCATTGTGGTCGCCCATCCCCAGGACGCTGCGGAGCTGCAGCAATTCCGGCAGGACCTCCACTACAAATTGACTGCCGGGGATACGAGCCAGTGGCTCTCCTCCGCGGAATTGCGCAGCCGCGAGCCACAGCTCGCTCATTTCCCGGAAGGTCTTTACCTGCCCCAGGAGGCACACCTGGACAATCGCCGATTGCTGCAGGAACTGCTGCGCGAAATCCGCAAACTGGGTGCCCGGTGCGAGCAGCACTGTCCGGCTCACCTGGAAAACGGCGAGCTGATCGCCGCTGGATACAACAGCGACACCTTCGACTGGATCATCGACTGTCGGGGCATGGGCCGCAAAGAGGCGGAACCGGAACTTCGTGGTGTGAGGGGCGAAGTGATGTGGGTGCAGACCCGGGAGTTCAGCCTGAACCACGCCGTGCGCCTGATGCATCCGCGCTACAAGCTCTACGTAGTGCCGAAACCGGATCACCGTTTTATCATTGGCGCGACGGAAATCGAAAGTGAGGATCGCTCCGCGATCAGTCTGCAATCGACTCTGGAACTCGCCAGCGCGCTCTATACCATCAACCCGATGCTAGCCGAAGCGCGCGTTATCGAAACCGACACCAATCTGCGACCCGCCTACCGGGACAACCTGCCCCGTATCCGGGCCACTGGCAAATGTCTCAGCATCAATGGCCTGTATCGACATGGATACCTGCTCGCACCCACGATTGTGGAGCACACCACCCGGTATATCGAGGCCGGCGAACAGGGACCGTTCTGGGCAGACCTGGCGGGAGAGCGACAGCCGTTCCGAGGGGAAATAAATGCTTAAGATCAGTTTGAACGATGAATGGGTGGACGTACCCGAACCGCGACTTGCCGCCGCGATGGCGCATTGGAACTACGACTGCAACAAATGCGCAGTGGCCGTGAATGGCGAGTTTGTCCCCCGATCCAACTATGAAGCGGTCACCCTCAACGATGGCGACCGGGTGGATGTTGTCGCCCCCGTGGGAGGTGGCTGATGAGCACTGACTTTACTCTCTACGGCGAAACCTTCAGTTCGCGCTTTCTGCTGGGCACTGCCCTCTACCCTTCGGTCCAGTCCATGCTGGACGCCATCGCCGCCTCCCAATGCGAAATCGTCACTCTGGGCCTGCGCAGACAATCGCCCGGTGAAAAAGGCGGCGACAGTTTCTGGCAGGCGATTCGGGACACGGGCTGCAAACTGTTGCCGAACACCGCGGGATGCCGCTCCGTCAACGAGGCCGTTACGACGGCGGAAATGTCCCGGGAGCTGTTCGAAACCCCCTGGGTAAAGCTCGAAGTGATCGGGGACGATTACAACCTGCAGCCGGACCCATTCGGTCTGCTCCAGGCGGCGGAGGAGTTGATCAAACGAGGCTTCAAAGTGCTGCCCTACTGCACCGATGATTTGATCCTCTGCCAGCGCTTGCTGGACGTGGGCTGTGAAGTTCTGATGCCTTGGGGAGCCCCCATCGGCACCGGCCAGGGGCTGGTCAACAAACTCAACCTCAACACCTTGCGCAAGCGCCTTCCGGACGTGCCATTGATTGTGGACGCGGGCATCGGTGCACCATCACAAGCCTGCGAAGCCATGGAAATGGGTTTTGATGGAGTCCTGCTCAACACCGCCGTGGCCAGGGCCCAGAACCCGCCGCTGATGGCGGAAGCCTTCGCAGCGGCCATTGACTCGGGGCGCAAGGCCTTCGAAGCAGGTCTGATGGTCAAGCGCCAGACCGCCAGCCCCAGCACCCCCACAATCGGCCAACCCTTCTGGCACCACAACAGGCCCGGCAATTGACCGTGGGTTGGGTTAGGCGCAGCCGTAACCCCGCATCCACGAGCCAACATTCCTCAATCCGCTTGCGACCGCGGCGGCAATTGGATCGCTTCGCGCCCCGCGCGACCGCGCCACCAGTTCATCGGGCGGTGAATACCGGGATGGGCAACCAGCCAGTTCATCAGACGGTGCTTGCCGGGAAAATCCGCAATCACAATACCCAGAAAGATCGTAAGCAAACCCTGCCCCGGCAGCACCAGTAGCGCAACCCCCGTGAGCATCAGCAGCACACCCAGCACGTTGCGGAAAACTCCGACAACCGCAACCAGCACGGGATTGCCGGCAAACCACGAGCGTCGCCCGGTGCGTAAAAAATAATCCGATGGGATGCGCAGTACCGCCCAGGGAATCAACATCAGCGACACAACCATCACCAGGGCTGAAGAGCCAGCCAGCCAGGCAATGATATGTTCGTTATGCTGGGCCCAACCGAAGAGTTCGCGCAGTATAGTCAAGATGGCTTGCAGAATGGTGGCCTTGGAAGGTCAGGAAGGATAACAGAACCGGGGGCCCGCTTCTGCCCCCGTGCATGGGAGAGTGTTTGGTCGAAGGTGTATCGCTATCGTTAAACAGCTGCGAGCGCCGAATCAGGCAACCTGCTCATAGCCGCGTTTGCGCGACGAATAAATCCCGCTCAGGTAATCCGCCTGGGAGCGGCTCACCAGGTTTTCCGCCCGGGGCAGCATGAGTTGCTCCTCTTCTTCCATGTGCTTTTCCATCAGGTGGCGAAGGCGGTAAAACTTGATCTTCCAGGCCGGGTGGCCCATGTCCTCATACTCGAGATCCTGCAGCAGTTCATCCGCCTCTGCATGCTCGATCACAAACTGTCGACATTGCTCAGTGAGTTCCGGCCAACCCATCAGCGCAGAGTACAGGGACTGCTCCTCCGCGAGAGTGTGGGTCTTCATCGCGTCCAGCAATTGCGCGAACAACTTTCGTCGATCGACCGAGTCACCCTTCGTTGCGCTAATTCCATCCAGCAGCTCACGCAGATAGCGGTGGTCGACGCGGATCAGTTCAAAAATGTTCATTTGTATTCCTCTGGGCACCGGTAATCCGTTACCTGACAGCCATCTCCTGATCTCGGTATTCGGATCAGTTTTGGGTTTCCACATCCACAACACGACATCGGACTGTATGCTTGCGAACCCCTCGTGCCGTTTTCCTTTCAAAAAGTGCGCCAAGTCAATGCGCCTGACGCTCAATCCCTTGACAAGCAGCGGATCTCCGCGTCCAGCCCAACATTCAGCCGCAACCAGGTCGCCCTGTTCTGTAAGAGTTTTAAGCGCCTTGTACATTTTTCCGGCCATTCTCAACCCGCAACTTCAGTGCTCTGCGGCAGTTCGAGGGTCATTTCGATGGGGTAATGATCGGAATAAATCCGGGTTTCGGGTGTTTTCAAAACGCGCGCGGACTTCACCATTCCCGCTGGACGCGTCCAGAACCGATCCAGCCGGAACACCGGCCAGCGGGTTGGAAAAGTGGCGCCCATGGATTGCGGCTCGAGCAATTGGTCCAGTTTGCGCAGCCGGGCAGAAAACAGTTGCCACTCATTGAAGTCGCCCCCGACAACCGTGGGAATCGCGCTCGGCTGCTGCAAATGTGCGCCAAGCTTGCCGAACTGCTCCCGACGCTCAATGCGCTTGAGCCCCTTGTGGGTGTTCAGAACGTGCAGCAGCCCGCGTCCGGTCTGCAGTATGACCTCCTGGATGTTACGGGGCTGTCGACCGAAGTGGCTGACGTCGATGGTCTGGCTGAACATGACAGGGAAGCGGGTGAGAACGGCGTTGCCATACCAGCCGTGTCCCTCATACACGGCGGGTGAAGGAATCAACTCGCGAAAGTGGCTTCCACATAGGGCGGCAATGTATTCCTTCGCGTCCCTCCCGTGTGGTCGCGTGTCCATCTCCTGGAGTAATGCGAGGTCCACCTTGCGTTCCATCAGGAAGCGTCCGATCCGCTCGTAACAGTGGCGGCCATCCACACCCACACCACTGTGAATGTTGTAACTGACGATACGCAGGCTCATCCCGATCTTCGGCGCTGATAACGGTTTACAAGTTTCTGGGAAATAACCGCGACGCCCACCCACACAGAGATGCCTGCGACCAGGTAAGTAATACTCAAGGGCGTCGGATTGATGAAAACCTGCACCAGCGAATCGCCCACCAGGCCTTTCGCAATCATGGTGGGAAACATGCCAAGAAAGGTCCCGCCCATGAATTGCAAAAGCCCGATCGACGAGATGCCGGCCACCAGGTTCACCAGGCTGTAGGGCGCAATCGGCAACAGCCGCAGGGCGGCAACCCCAATGATGCCGCTGCGCCGGAATTTTTCGTCGATCACCTGTACCTTGCCGCCGCCGAATCTGCGCAGCCCTCTCACTCCCAACATGTGGCCCACCCCGAACAACAGAGCAGCGCTCAAGAGTGCACCGCAAATTCCGTACAGGGGGCCCCAAACAGGGCCGAAGATCGCGGCCACCGCCAGTGACAGAACCGTCACGGGGAAAAAGGTGATGCCGCCGATCACGTAGACCAGGCACACGGCCGGCAGCCCCCACCAGGTTCCGCGACTCTTCTCCAGGAATGCGTGGACGCTGTCTGCGTCCATTCCCGGAAAGAGCTCATTGATCAGGTACACCAGGCCCAGGATTACCGCGCTGATCGCCACAACCGTGCCAATCATCACCGTCTTGCGTCGGGGATTTCCCACCGACACGTGCCTTCCGTTCAGAAGTGGCAGGGGAGGCACCATGGGCTCTTCCGGATCGGAAAACGGTTGCATGACCATCTGCCAGGACTGGTCGGTAAAAAGCTCATCCTCAACTTCCTTGAGTCGATAGGCGTACTTGCCTGCGGGCTTGGTGAGCTTGATCAGTCCCTTGCGCCCGCGCAGAATTCTTTCCACCGCCTGGTCAGAACGGCCGCAATGCTCACCAATCAGGTCATTGCGCACGTGCGCGATCTGTCGTTGCTGAATCTCATTGCCCGCGGCGAACACCAGATCGCACTCGGTATCCAGGGTCATGGAACGGTTGCTCAGGTTTGCGGACCCCACAATGAGGTACTGGTCATCGACGACGGTCACCTTCGAGTGGATTCGCTTGTGCCCGAAGTTTCCTTCCTGGTCGTGCGCACTGGAGTAGAGCATTTGCACCCGGTGCTTCTCGACGCCCTGCTCCAGTATATTTTTAAAGTCGATGCGGCTTGCCCAGTAGGCTTCGCACTCCACTGTGCCCTTGGGACGGTAACTGCTCACCACCAGCACGCGCAGCCCCTTGCAGGCCCGCAACCGTGCGTTCAGGGCTTCGGCAATTTCCTGGCGGCTGGCAAACTGATTCTCGAGATAAATGAATCTTTCAGCCCGCGCGATCAGATCCAGGAGCATGTGGCGCACTTCCTGGGAGGGTTCCGCGTCGTCCATGAACGGGATGGTCCGGGCGATCGCACAGGGGATCTTCCTGAATAGGGGAGGAAAGGCTTTTGGCCAGGTGGGAGGCGGCGCAGCAAGGTCGTCCCGCTTCAGTTCGCGAATCGGCACCGCCGGGATGTCCGCAACCCGGTTCCACCGCCAGCGAACCAGTTCCGCAAAGTGTTCCACCACGGGACCGGCCACCACGGACTGTACATCATGCAGGGGCGTGTAGATTCCGTTCTCGTCCTCGCGCTCCGTTTCCAGCACCCGATGGTGCCGGGTATCCCAGCGCTGCACGGCGATATCCATTCCGCCGCTGAACGCGACCTCGTCATCAACCACAATGATCTTCTGGTGCTGGCAGCCGCCCATGGGGATGCTGTCGTCCAGCCAACAGTGCACGTTGTCGGGGGTTTTCTGATCCCATACCTGTTTGAGCATCAGCTCGCGCTTGCTGAAGAAGGCAAGCGAGGAGTCCCAGCGGAGCAGGTAGACATTGAGATCGGGGTTGTCTTCAGCCTTCTTCGCCAGCAGTTCACTGATCACCGAGGGCCAGGGAGAACGAAGTTCTTCCTCGCCCCGCAACAATCGGATCCGACTATCGATGTCCCAGCCAGCGATAAAGATGCTGTGGCGAGCCTTGCTGATCGCGTTGTGAATCGCCCGGTAGAAGTTCTCGCAATCCACCAGAACCGACGCGTACTCCGCGTGACTACGCCGCCAGCAATTGTGGCCCGGTTTAAACAGATTCGCTGCGTGCATTCGGTTCGGTTCGTTTCGTGAGAACGGAAGACAGCCCCGCGGCAAAACGGATGACCTAGCAGCGACGAGCAGAATCTGTACCAGGAGCAAGTGAATCCGGGCGGGAACACGAGCAGTTCAAAACAAATCTGGGTCGCAAACGACCGAGCGAATCCGCCCGAGTGCCGATGCAAAACACCTGGCAGGCTGTTCGAAGACTCGAGACGGGACTGACTCCGTCGGCCCCGTCCCTGGGCCAGACTGGAGTCGTAATGAAATGCGAAACAGCGGGGATTGAGACTCAGCGGGAGCTTGTTTTTGCTGCGGGAGCGTTCGGGTGCGGAGCGACAACGCGCTCGAAGGGAATCGCCCGCTCGGACCCCACAGGGGGCGGGAAGGCGGTCATTTCAAAACTTCCACTCACCCGGCCGGCGCCGGATCGATACTCGATCTGGCCATACTGGAACAGCTTGACGGTTCGTCTTTGCGGGTTCTTACGCGCTGAATGGGTGCGCATGGTTGGCATTCTCCTCCTGTTGGTCCCGTTAGTTGCGTGGATCCGGCCGCCAGGCGATACCCGCTCCTGATTGCGCAGCCGTGCAAAATGCGGGCGTCGGGGGGAAGAGCAAAGGCCAGGCCAAAGCTCCATCTCAGCCCGTTCTGAGTGGTTGCTCACCGGGAGTGAGCCGATTGGCGACAGCGCGGTCGATGCGCTCGGCACAGGGGCAAAGCATGCCTTTCGAGGGCCCGTTTGGCGGCCCTTGTATCTTTTATAAAGACTGGCACAAGCTACATTGTGAGGAGACACAACAATGCACGCCGGCCACGACCGAACACCTTCTGCTGATGGCCCTTTGATAAAAGAGTTTTACATCAGCTAGCGGCGCTTCTTTTTCTTTTCCATTTTTTTGACGTGAGACATGAGGCGACGCTTCCGGGCCTGCTGTCGCTCTGTGAGCTTGTTCTTGCGACCAGCATATGGGTTGTCGGAGCTCTTGAACTGAATCTTGAGCGGAGTTCCGTGCAACTGAAGCGCGGTTCGGAACGTTTTCTCCAGGTAGCGCACGTAATGGGCCGGCACTTCTTCAGTCTGGTTGCCATGGATCACCACGATTGGCGGATTGTGTCCGCCCGTGTGCGCGTAGCGCAGTTTGATCCGGCGACCGCGCACCATCGGTGGCGCGTGATCGGCGACAGCGCCTTCAAGGATGCGGGTGAGAAAGTTGGTGCTGAACTTGTTGGTGGCGGACTGGTAGGCCTTCTCCACGGATTTGTAGAGGTGGCCGACACCGGTGCCGTGCAAGGCGGAAATGAAGTGCACGTCCGCAAACTGCACGAAGCGCAGGCGGCGATCCAGTTCCCGCCGAACCGCGTTTTTCTGATCCTCATCCAGGCCGTCCCATTTGTTGACGGCTACTACCAGGGCGCGGCCGGCATCCACCACGTTGCCCATCAGGTGCAGGTCCTGGTCGACCAGGCCCTCGCTGGCGTCGATGAGCAGAATCACCACGTTGGCATCCTGGATCGCCTGCAGGGTTTTCACGATGGAAAACTTTTCCACCGTGAGTTTGATGTTTTTGCGCCGGCGCACGCCCGCGGTATCGATCAGAGTGTAGGGCTTGCCGTGTCGCTCGTAGTCGATGTAGATGCTGTCCCGCGTGGTGCCCGGCATATCGAACACCACCACCCGCTCCTCGCCCAGCATGCGGTTGACCAGGGTGGATTTGCCCACATTCGGGCGACCCACCACGGCGATCTTGATGCCCCGGGCACCGTCCTCGGAGGCCGGCTCCTCTACCGCTTCCGGCAACCCTTCGACCACGCGGCTCATCAGGGCCCTTACGCCACGCCCGTGGCTGGCGGTAATCGGATGCACTTCCCCAAGGCCCAGTTCAAAGAAGGGGGCGATGGCCACGTCGTGGTTGAGACCGTCGATCTTGTTGGCCACCAGGAAGGTGTTGCGATTGGTGCTGCGCAGGTGACTGGCAATGGCCTGGTCGGCGGCGGTCAGACCATCGCGGGAATCGACCAGGAATAACACCGCATCGGCTTCTTCGATCGCCAGCAGAGACTGACCTGCCATCAACTCGTCGATGCCCTCCTCGTCCCCGCTGATACCGCCGGTATCCACCACGATGAAGCGGCGGCCCTCGGCCTCGCCTTCGCCGTACTTGCGGTCGCGGGTGAGCCCGGCAAAATCCGCCACGATGGCGTCCCGGCTGCGGGTGAGCCGATTGAACAGCGTGGATTTGCCCACATTGGGGCGCCCCACCAGAGCGATCACGGGCAACATAGGTTCATACCTTCAGGGCAGCGGATGCTGCCAGACTTGGAAATGCCGCACCGATATCGGCGCGGGTAGCGACCGTCCCCGCACAACGCGCGAGGCGTTTGCAGGGAGCGGCCAGGGAAGGGAACTGCAAAAACGGGCTCTGGAGCACGGACTGCTTCGTTCACCGGGCCTCGGCTTGAAGGGCCACCAGGTCGCCACCATTGCTGTAAACATACAGCACGTCGCCCACTGCGAACATGGGGGAGCGCAGGCCGGCGCTGTCGATCCGCCGGCGGGCGACGATTCCGCCCCCATTCTGATCCAGCAGGTGCAGGTAGCCGCCTTCTTCGTCCCCCACTGCCACATAGCCGCTGACGGCCATGGGAGCGGTAACTTTCCGGCGCAGCAGTTCTTCGTTGGTCCAGGCTTGCTGGCCGTTGCGGACGTCATAGGCTTCGATACGGCTGTTTGCCGTGACCAGGTATACGTTGCCGCCGCCGGAGCTCAGGTCGTTGAAGGTGGACGCCGGCTGGGTCCACAAAGGGCGTCCGGTAGCGCGGCTCAGGGCCAGCAATTCGCCCTGGTAGCTGGCCACAAAGAGGATGTTGCCCACCAGCAGAGGAGATGCATCCACGTCCACCATTCGCTCCAGCTCACTGCGGCCCTGGGGAATGGCCACCCGCTGCTCCCAGATCAGCAGCCCGTCATCCGCCTGCAAGGCAACCACTTTGCCGTTCGCAAACCCGGCGTAGACCGTATTGGCCACTACCAGTGGCGTTGCGTTGCCGCGAATCGTCAACAGGGGCATGGTGGATTCGTAGACCCACAACTCCTCGCCCGTCGCCTGATCCAGCGCTGTCACCCGGCCGTTAAAGCTTTGCGCCACGACAATGCGTCCGTTCCCCTGGGGCTGGCTGAGGACCTCACTGGCCACTTCGCTGCGCCAGCGTTCGCTGCCGTCTTCCGCGTCCAGGGCAATCACTTCGGCGTTGTAGGTGCCGACCAGCACCAGATCTGAACTCACGCCCACACCGCCGGACACCGGTTCGTCCAGCCGGGTGCGCCAGAGGCGCTCGCCCGTCAGGCGATCAAAGGCCTGAACATCGCCACGGATGTCCGAGGCGAAAATCCGCTCCCCTTCCACTGCTGGCGTCAGGAGGGTGTAACGCTCGTCCTGTCCTTTGCCCACACGAGCAGACCAGATTTCCTTCAGACTGGCCTGGGCCTCAAAGCTCTGGAGCTCCATCGGCTCCAGCTCCTCGGGTGTCGAGCTGCAGGCGCCCAGAAAAAGCGCGGCAAGCACGAGCGTCCCGCCGGCGATTACACGTGGGAAAGTCATGAGCTTTCGGCTCCGGTGTTGTTTTCGGCCGCCGGCGTACCACCCGCAACCTGCAGGTCGTCCATTTTCATTTGAATCGTTTCACGGCGGTTCGACTGGGCAGGCAGAAGCTCCTCCAGCGCCTGCTGATAGGCGGTCACGGCCTCTGCGGGCTGCTCCTGTGCCACCAGCACGTCGCCGCGCAATTCCGCATAGGCCGAAGCGAAGGCGCCGGGCTGTTGAATGTCCAGAGTCGCCAGGGCCTGCTCGTAATCGCCCTTGCCGTAGAGAACCTGGGCCAGGCGCAAACGGCCCAGCAAGGCGATCTCCTCGCTGTGGTTCTGCTCAACCACCCAGCTCAGGTGTTGTTCGGCCCCATCCAGATCGCCGGCCTCCACCGCAACCCGCGCCATCAGCATGGCCCCGTTGCTGGCGTAAAGCAGGCCGCTGTAGTCGGCTTTCAGTTCCTCGGCAATACTTTCTGCCCGTTCGCGGTCCTGCTCGCCGAGGTTCGCGCCCGGCTGGCCGGCGACCACCTGGGTCAGATCTTCGTAGAGCATGGACGCGGACTCACGAGCCTGCTGCTGCTGGGATTGCCAGCCCTGCCAACCGAAATAGCCCACCAGCGCCACCACGACGCCGATCACAATGGATCGGCCGTTGTCAGCCCACCAGCGTTTGAGGGTCTCTATTTGTTCTTCTTCAGTCAGATGTTGAGCCACCGTGTCTCACTCCTAGTCGATATCGCTGTTATTGGGTTTTGGCCGCACGGGCGGGAAAGTCGCTCCGCAGTTGCGCCATCAGTTCCTCGAGCCCGAGAGTCTGCTGGGGACGGTCTTCCCGCAGGTATTTGAGACTCACTGTCGAGGACTTCACTTCATCTTCTCCGAGCAGGCAGGCCACTGCTGCCCCGCTCTTGTCCGCCTTTTTCATCTGGCTCTTGAACGAGCCGCCGCCGCAGTGGGCCTGCACGCGCAGGCGCGGCAGGCCGCTGCGCAATTGCTCCGCCAGGTTGAGCGCCGCGGCCGCCAGACTCTGATCCGCGACTACGTATACGTCCACCTGCTGCGCGGTCGACACGGGCACCTGTTGGCGCTCCTGCAACAGAAGTACGAGCCGCTCCAGACCCATGGCAAAACCCACGGCGGGGGTCGGTTTGCCGCCCAGTTGCTCCACCAGGCCATCGTAACGACCGCCGGCACAGACGGTGCCCTGGGCACCCAGGGCTGTGGTGACCCATTCGAACACGGTCCGGTTGTAGTAATCCAGCCCCCGGACCAGCCGCGGATTCACCTCATAGGGAATGCCCGCACTGTCCAGAAGTTGCTTCAGGTCTTCGAAATGCTGGCGCGACTCTTCATCAAGGGAATCGAGAATGTTCGGTGCGTCCGCCAACAGTGCCTGGGTGGCGGGCACCTTGCTGTCCAGCACCCGCAGGGGATTGCTGTGCACCCGGCGCTGGCTGTCCGCGTCCAGGTCATCCATCGCCCCTTCCAGAAAGCGCACCAGGTTCTCGCGGTAGGCGGCCCGGGACTCTGGTGTGCCGAGCGAGTTGATCTGCAGGGTCACCACGTCGTCGATACCCAGTTCCCGCCACAGTCTGGCCGTGAGCAGAATCAGCTCCGCGTCGATGTCCGGGCCCGCCATCCCGAAGGCTTCCAGCCCCATCTGATGAAACTGCCGCAAGCGACCCTTCTGGGGCTTTTCGTAGCGGAACATGGGGCCGCCGTACCAGAGCTTCTGAACCTGATTGTACAGCAGGCCGTTCTGCTCGCAGGCGCGCACGCAACTGGCCGTGCCTTCGGGGCGCAGAGTGATGCTTTTTTTCTCCTCGCTCAAATCCGTGAAGGTGTACATCTCCTTCTCGACGATGTCGGTCACTTCACCGATGGAGCGCTTGAACAGTTCGGTGCTCTCCAGCAGGGGAAAACGGATCTCGCGATAGCCGTAGCGCTGGAATACACCCGCAGCCGTCACTTCCAGGTACTGCCAGACGGGGGTTTCCTCGGGTAGACAATCATTCATCCCCCGCAGGGACTGGATCTTGCTCAAAAGAATCTTCCTGGTCTGTTAATCGAATTATCGTGAGGCGGCGCGTGTTATTCGCTCTTGGCGATGAGGCGATCCAGCTCCTGCTGTTTCACCCGGGCTTTTTCCCGAATCGCCGCTTCGAACTCCTCGAGGACCTCCGTGCTGGCAATGCGCTTGTTGGTCTCGCCGTCCACAAAAATCATGCTGTTGGGGGTTCCGCCGGTGAGTCCGATGTCCGCCACCTTGGCCTCGCCCGGTCCGTTTACGATGCAGCCGATGACGGCCACATCCATGGGTGTGGTGATGTCGTCCAGGCGGTTTTCCAGTTCGTTCATGGTCTTGATCACGTCGAAGTTCTGACGGGAACAACTGGGGCAGGCAATGAAGTTGATGCCCTTGCTGCGCAGCTTCAGGCTCTTGAGCATGTCCCAGGCGACCTTGACCTCTTCGACCGGGTCCGCCGCCAGGCTGATTCGAACCGTATCCCCAATGCCTTCCATCAGCAGCGCGCCGAGACCGATAGCCGATTTCACCGTGCCCGAGCGCAGTCCACCCGCTTCCGTAATTCCCAGATGCAGGGGTTGCTCGATTTCCCGGGCCAGTTGTCGATAGGCGGCCACGGCCATGAAAATGTCGGAGGCCTTCACGCTGACCTTGAAGTCCTGAAAATCGAGCCGGTCGAGAATATCCACGTGGCGCAGCGCCGATTCCACCAGGGCCTCCGGCGTGGGTTCGCCGTACTTGCGCTGCAGATCCCGTTCGAGAGAGCCCGCATTGACGCCGATGCGCAACGGGATGTTCTTGTCCCGGGCCTTGTCGATCACGGCGCGAATCTTTTCTTCCTTGCCGATATTGCCGGGGTTGATACGCAGGCAATCCACCCCCAGGTCCGCCACCCGCAGCGCGATCTTGTGATCAAAATGGATGTCCGCCACCAGCGGGATGTCGCACTGGCCGCGAATTTCACCGAACGCTTCCGCCGCCTCCATGCTGGGCACCGAGACGCGCACGATGTCAGCACCCGCATCCTGGATCCGCTTGATCTGGGCCACGGTGGCCGCTACATCCGTGGTCTCCGTGTTGGTCATGCTCTGCACGCTGATGGGCGCGCCGCCACCCACGGCCACATTTCCCACCATGATCTGGCGGGACTGGCGGCGCGTTATGGGCTGTTGATCATGCATACAAGATTTTCCAAACGGTTATCGCTGAACCAAACAGTTTTTGATGAACCAGGCTATTCGCCGACCTGAAACCGGGAAGTACGGGCGCCGCTGCGCACGGGTACCGGGAAGGGCTCGCCGTTGTAGAGCAAGCTTGCGGCCCGGGAATTACCCAGCATAACGGAAAATGGAGCCTGCCCTTCCAAATCCAGGGATTCGCCGGCCTCCGCCAGGTCCGCGTGCAGGACGCTGCCGTTCGCATCGCGAACCTCCACCCAGCAATCGTCGGAGAAAACAAACGAAAGTGTTCCCTCACTGGCCGCTGCAACCGGTGCTTCGGGTTCGGAAGACTCCTGCGGCTCGACTGTTTCGGGTGCCGGAGCGGGGCTGGGAGCGCTCCCGGTGGGTTGCTCAAAGTCCGGGGTCGCCTCGGCAGTGGACCGGCTGGGCGGCTCAGCGGGTTCCGCAACGGGAATTTCGGGCTCACCCGCTGACAGATCTTCCGCCGGCGATTTCGATCGCGTTGCTGGCTCAGGCGCCGACTCTGACTGTTCCAACTCCGTCGACTGTTCCAACTCTGGCTGGTTCGGTGCCTCGGTCACGGGGCCGCTATCGTCTTCGCCCCCCATGTTCGCAAAAATCAGCACCAACACCAGCACAACCAAAGCAACAAGCGCGGCGGGAATCAGCCAGCGGGGTACGGGCATCGGCCGGCTTTCCCGCTGCTCGGTCTCAGCGCTGCTGGCTGTTTGTTGCTGGCGCCGCTGATAGAAGAGCGCGACCACCGGCTCCTCGTCCAGATTCAGAAGCTTGGCGTAGCGGCGCAGGTAGCCCTGGATGAACACGTCTGAGGGGAGCGTGTCGTATTCGTCGTTCTCAAGCGCCCTGAGCTTGGCTTGCGCCATATTCAGCTCGCGGGCCAGATCCGCGATCGGCGTACCGGCCTTCTCACGGGCCTCCTTGAGCAGCCGCCCCGGGCTGGCCAGGGGCGCCGTCACGTCTGCGGCGCCCTGCTGATCAGCGGTCGACTCATTCATCGGGTTGTCTTGAGAGTTGGGTTCATTCACCACGTCGATCACACTGCCATCGAGGTTAGCGGGAAAGTGACTGTTTGTACTGCAGGTATTCCTGCGAGTACGGATGGAGGTTTTTCAGGGCCAGGGCGTAACTGGCTTCCTGGTCCTTGTTGCCGAAGATGCGCTCCAAGCGAATGCCCAGCCACAGGGTGCGCGGGGAATGCCGCGTGTTCTGCCCGTACATGTCGATGTACTTCTTCGCTTCGGGATAGTTTTCCTGCTTGAAGTAGATGTCCGCAAGCTCGACCATGGCGCTGGTTCGCTTCGGGTCCAGCGCCAGCGCGTGGAGAAACACGGACTCAGCGCGCTCCACCTCACCCAGCTTGAGCGCTGTGCGGCCCTGATTTACGAGCGCAATGGGGCGGCGGTTGTAACTGAGGTTACTTGCAGCCCGTTCGAACTGCTCATAGGCATCCTCATATCGCCCCTTCTCGTAGAGGAAGGAGCCGTAATTGTTGCGCGCGCGGGAAAAATTCCGGTCCGAACGGATCGCCTTCCGAAAGTGCTTCTCCGCCAAGTCATCCATTGCCTCGAGCTGATACAGCAGAGCCATGCCATCGTGAGCGCCTGGGGAGCCACTGTCGATGTCCAGTGCCTTGTTGAAATTCAGGCGCGCTGAATCCCGATTGCCGGCCCGCAGGTAGCCCATACCCAGTTGTACGTAGGTTTCCAGGGCGCTGTCCAGATCCGCCTGGGCGGAGCCTTCCATGGTGGTTACGCAACCGCTGAGGCTGAAAATGAACAACAGGACGATCAGTTTTTTCATGGTGGTGAACTGGCTTGCTAGAGCTGACATTTTGTTCTGACTCCGTCGCCGGAGCTCGGGGCAATCAGCCTCTCGAGCGGGCGAGTATTGGTCCGGGGTTCCCGTTCTCCTCCGGGCCGCTAATTTGGACGCCAGCTTCCATGCTTTGTTTCTGTCCGGCTTCAGTGGCGCTGCGCTTTTGCAGGTAGCGCTGACTGCGGCGGGTTCTGTCGTTCACCTCGCCGGCCAACTGGCCACACGCGGCGGCAATGTCGTCACCCCGGGTGGTTCGCACCGTGGCGGTATAACCCTGCTTGATCAGGATATCCTGAAACTGCTTCAGGGCCGCCGGTTTGACTCGTTTGTAATCCGACAGAGAGAAGGGATTGAACGGAATCAGGTTGATCTTCACCGGAATGTCCCGCAGCAGCGCGGCCAGCTCGCGGGCGTGCTCGGGACGGTCGTTCACCCCGTCGATCAGAGTGTACTCGATGGTAATCTTGCGGTGATTGTCCGGCACATTCTCGATGTAGCGCTTGGCTGAGGCCAGCAACCGGGCAATCGGGTACTTTTTATTGATCGGCACGAGCTTGTTACGGAGCTCGTCGTTCGGCGCGTGCAGGGAGATGGCCAGGCACGCATCCGTGAATTCATTGAGCCGGTCCAATTGCGGCACCACGCCGGAGGTGCTCAAGGTCACCCGGCGCTTGGAAATACCATAGGCATTGTCGTCCATCATGACGTTCATGGCAGTGACGACATTATCGAAGTTGAGCAGGGGCTCGCCCATGCCCATCAATACCACATTGGTGACGCGGCGCTTGCGCTCACCGTCGAACTGGCCCAGCGAGCGGGCAGCCAGCCAGACCTGGGCAATGATTTCAGCCGCGGTCAGATCCCGCTGGAAACCCTGCTTGCCCGTCGCGCAAAAACTGCAGTCCAGGGAGCAGCCCACCTGGGAGGAAACGCACAAGGTGCCGCGCTCCCCATCCGGAATGAATACGCTTTCCACGGCGCTGCCGCCGGTGACCCGCAACAGGAACTTGCGCGTACCATCCTCCGAATCCCACTCGCGCTGGACTTCAGGCAGAGTGATCTCCGCCACCTCGCTCAGCTTGTCCCGCAGGGACTTGCTGATATTGGTCATAGCGGCAAAATCGATCACACCTGCCTGATGGATCCACTTCAACACCTGCGCCGCGCGAAAACGCTTCTCCCCGATGCCGAGGAAAAACTCTTCGAGCTGGCGCTGCGACATGCCCAGCAGGTTGGCACGTTCCCCGACCGGCGCTTCGCGGGCGATCAGGTCTGCCGTAATTTCGGGTGCTGTCGTCATGGTGTTACAACTTTATAAGTGGTGGCCTGCACCTATCTTAGCGTGAGCAGATCTCGTTGGCCTGGAAAAAGTAGGCAATCTCTCGCTCGGCGGAAGCCGCGCTGTCAGAGCCGTGAACTGCGTTCGCATCGATGGAGGAGGCGAAATCCGCGCGAATAGTGCCGGGGGCCGCTTCCTGAGGGTTGGTGGCGCCCATCAGCTCGCGGTTGAGGGCGATGGCGTTCTCGCCTTCCAGCACCTGGACAACCACGGGACCGGAAGTCATGAATGACACCAGATCCTTGAAGAAGGGGCGCTCCTTGTGCTCGGCGTAGAACCCTTCAGCCTGTTCCTGGCTCAGCTGCTGCATTTTGGCCGCGACGATGGTCAAGCCGGCATCCTCAAAACGAGTGTAGATCTTGCCGATAACATTCTTGGCAACAGCATCGGGTTTAATGATGGAGAGCGTGCGTTCTTTCGCCATTGAGAGACTCCGAATTACAGGGAATTGACAACTGCCCCGGCCGTCGCGGCCAAGCGGTTGATACAAAAGGGATTTTGAGCCGTCGCCAGTGGAAATTGCAAACCGATTCCGGATTTGCAGCGTCGGCCAGATAAAGCCCGCCGATTCTATAGACTTGGGCGGTCAGGGGCAACTTCGGATCCAGCGCCAGCAGAGCCAAAATGTCTGACTTTACAGAGACTTGCGTCCTGCTCGTCGCCGCCGGCTTATTGATGGGCCGCGCGGGCAATGTCCTGCACCCGGGCAACCATGGCCCGCAGACCATTGCCCCGGGTGGGGCTGAGGTGCCGCTCCAGGTCCAGTTGGCGAAAATAGCTTTCGATATCGAAGTCGAGAATCTCGGCGGGGCTGCGATCCTGATATGCCGCCATCACCACCGCCAGCAACCCCTGCACAATCACCGCATCGCTATCCACCTCAAAGTGCAGGCGCCCGTCCCCGGCCTTCTCCACCTCGATCCACACATTGCTCTGACAGCCCTTCACCAGCCGCTCGGGGGTATGCAGCGACTCATCCATCGCCGGCAGGGCCCTGCCCAGATCAATGATGTACTTGTAGCGATCCTCCCAATCATCAAAAAAGGACAGATCTTCAACAATGTCTTCGGGGCTCGGTAAACTCATTAAAAAAACAAACCTGCTTCCAGTTGAGCTTCTTCGCTCATCATCTCACGGGACCAGGGCGGGTCGAACACCAGCTCAACCTTCACCGCATCCACATTGGGCACCTTGCCCACCCGGTATTCCACATCCCCCACCAACACCGGCCCCATGCCGCAGCCCGGAGCCGTGAGCGTCATCGTCACCTGCACCTCGCGCCGATCCTGATCCACCTTCACCTCATAGACCAGACCCAGCGAAACAATACTGATGGGAATCTCCGGATCGTAAATCGTATCCAGCGCCTGCCAGACCTGATCCTCCTCGATCCGGCCCTCCCCGCTGTCGGCAAACTCCAACCGTTCCGGCTCCTGGCCAATGGCATCCGCGTCCGTACCGTCGATACGCAACATATTGCCCTGCCACGTCACCGTATAATTGCCACCCAGGGCCTGATTCACCCGAATAAACTGCCCCGCCGGAATCACCACAGGCTCACCCGAAGGCACCCGGCGCGCGGGACACTCCCGCTGTGTGACCACCATACTCTGCTGCATAAACAATCTCGTAAATGTCGGCCTGCCGACCGCCTGTTGGGTTACGCTTCGCTAACCCAACCTACTTTGGTTCACCGGGCTGGCTTGCAGGGCTCAAACGACGCTGAAGCTCTCACCACAGCCGCACTCCGCGACTACATTCGGGTTCTTGAACTTCACCACCCGATTCACCCCTTCCACCACCAGATCGATCTCCGTACCGCGCAAGATATCGACGGCCTTGGGATCAATGGCAAGCTTCACCTGCTCGCTGGCCTCAACCAACTCATCGCCCTCAGCAGGCGCATCCACCATATCCAGCACATAGGAATACCCCGAACACCCGCTCGGCGCCGTACTCAAACGCAGCAGTTTATAGCGGCCATCCGCAGCCAACTTGCTCTCGAAATGACGCAACGCCGCCTCGCTGATGGACACAGCGGCCGCGCCTGGATCAAATGTCGCTACTGTCATCCTTCCTCCTCGTCGTAAACAATTCACGACCAAGTTAATGTGTTTTGCCGCCTTACAGCCGGCACTGTGCTCGCCGCAGGATTCCGGTCCTTGTGGCCGGGACCTTGACGAACAGGGACGCCCGGGAGTGAGCGTTCTTAATCCGTTCGAGAGCGGCGCTGGCTGTTTCGAAAACGCAGTGAATACATCCATGTAGCTCCCTCGCGTCATCCCTGACGCCAGGGTTTCGAAACAGCCAGCCCCACTCTCAAACTCGCATCGTGCGATACTCTAGCCAGTCGCCTCGAAACCAACTTCGCCTTACAAGTGGCATCACGCTCTCTGCAGGGTTCCGGTCCTTGTGGCCGGGACCTTGACGGACAGGATGTCCGTGAAGAGCCCCATGGATGGGTTCATGCGTGTCCCGGCCGCAAGGACCGGAATCCTGCCTGGCACCCAACCAACACCAGCACCCAACCAGAACGCCGAACCAACACCGCAAACACCTAAGCCAACAGAACCTAAGCCAGCAAAGTCTTCACTTTCCGCAACCCCGCAAACAACGCATCCACCTCTTCCAAGGTGTTATACAAAGCAAACGAAGCCCGCGCCGTCCCCGGCACTGCCAGGCGGCCCATCAGCGGCTCGGCGCAATGATGCCCCGTGCGAATCGCAATACCCTGGCGATCGAGCAGAAACCCAACATCCGCCGGGTGCCCCTCCGCCATCACAAAACTCAAAACCGCAATCTTCTCCCGGGCGTTCCCCACAATGCGCAAGCCATCCAGCGCCTCCGCCTGCTCCGTCGCACTGCGAATCAACGCCCGCTCATGAGCGAACACAGCATCCAGATCCAGCGCACTGAACCACTCAATCGCCCTGCCCATACCAATGGCATCAGCAATATTCGGCGTACCGGCCTCAAAACGCCCCGGCAACTCCGCCCAAGTGGACTCCTGATAACTGACCGACGCAATCATCTCCCCGCCCGTTTGCCAGATCGGCCAGCGGGCCAAAACCTCTTCCCGCCCCCAGAGCACACCCACACCCGTGGGACCAAACAACTTGTGGCCCGAGAACGCATAAAAATCGCAGTCCAGCGCCTGAACATCCACACGCTCGTGAGCGATACCCTGGGCACCGTCGATCAGCACCAGAGCGTCAACCGCCCGCGCCTTGCGGCACAGGTCCTGAATCGGATTGATCGTCCCCAATGCGTTCGACACATGGGGCAGCGCCACGATGCGGGTGCGCTCGCTCAGCAAAGTCTCCCAGGCGTGAAGTTCAAGTTCGCCCAGCTCGTTGATCGGCGCAACCACCAGCATGGCCCCGGAGCGTTTGCAGGCCTGCTGCCAGGTCACCAGATTCGCGTGGTGCTCCATCTCCGTGACCAGCACCTCGTCGCCCGGCTCCAGCAACTCCGCCGCACCGTGAGCCACGATATTGATGGACTCCGTGGTGCCACTGGTCCAGACCACCTCCCGTCGGGTATTGGCATTGATGAACGTGGCCACCGTATCCCGCGCCGCTTCGTAACGCTGGGTTGCCTCGTCCGCGAGCCGGTGCGCGCCGCGGTGCACATTGGAATTACAGGTGTAATAGAAGTCGCTGATGGCCTCCACAACACAGCGCGGCTTCTGAGTGGTGGCCGCGTTGTCCAGATAAACCAGCGGCTTGCCGTCGATTTCCCGGGACAGAATCGGAAACTCGGCGCGGATTGCCTGCACATCGAATGCTGGCTTGATGTTTGTCTCAGCCTTCACAGTGCTCTATTCCACCTTCATCTTTGCAAAACGCTCGCGCAATTGCGGACGCAGCCATTCAGCCAGCGCCCGGTTCGGCATCTCTTCAACCAGTTCGTTGATAAAGCCGAAGTTGAGCATGACCTGGGCCTGCTTGCGCTCAATGCCGCGGCTCTGCATGTAGTACAAAGCCCGCTTGTCGATTTCCGCCACCGTGGCCCCGTGAGCACAGCGCACGTCGTCCGCATAAATTTCCAGCTCCGGCTTGGTGTTGACCGTCGCCTTGTCCGAGAGCAGCAGGTTGCGGTTGTTCAGCTCGGCGACCGTCTTCTGCGCGTAGCGATGAATGTGAATCCGGCCGTTGAATACCGCGCGGGCCCGGTCGCCAACAATGCCGCGGACCTTTTCTTCCGTGGTTCCGTGGGGCACCGAATGCTCCACCGTGCTGTGAAGATCGAACAGCTCATCGCCATCGAGCAGGTAAATCGCGTTTAATTTGGCAAAAGCATGTTCACCCGCGTGATTGATGTCCGTGTCCAGGCGGGAAAGACTGCTGCCAAAACCCACCACAGTGCTATTCAATTCGCTGCGTTCCTGCAGACTGAAGTGGCTGCCGCCCACACTCATGGCGCTGCCGGTCTGGAGGGCGAAGCGATAGTGTTCCAGCTTTGCGCCCGCTTCGAGCAGGTATTCCGCCACGCTGGTATTGAAGCTCTGCGCATTGCCCGCAAGCTGCTCCACCACGGTCGCCGAGGAACCCTCGCCCAGCCGCACCAGGATGCGCAGGTGGGCATCCGCCCCCTCGCTGAGCTGGTGAACAATGCGCAAGGGTTTTTCGATCTTCGCCCCGGCAGCCACTTCGATCAGCAAACCGTCACGGGCCAGAACGTCGTTCACCAATCCGAAGATGTGATGCCTGGGTTTGATCCGGCCAAAGAGCTGGCGCGCTTCGTCCTGGGCGGCCCCGTTAAGCTCCTGCAGGTCCACGACCCGAAGCCCCTCGGGCAAGTCGCTGCTGGTGTCCGCCACCAGGCGACCGTCGGCAAAGATCAGATCGATGCTGTCCAGGTCCGGCACGGCCTCCACCGAAACCGCCGTTGTCGCCGCCTCGGAAGACAGCTCCGCGCGCTCCAAAGCCGCCAATGGCGTATAGCGCCAGGCCTCGGTTTTTCGCGAAGGCCATTGGGTCTGCCGCAGCAAGGCAAGGGACTCCTGGCGCAGAGGGCTCAGCCAGTCCTGCACCTGCTCGGCGCGGGCGAGTGCCGTATCCAGCCACTGACTCATGCGCGGTGCTCCTCGGCCTCGTCTTCGGGCGTCTTGCGTTCCGCGAGCCAGGCGTAGCCCTGGGCTTCCAGTTCGTGCGCCAGGGAGGCGTCGCCACTGCGGACGATCTGCCCTTCCGAGAGCACGTGCACATAGTCCGGCTTGATAAAGTCCAGCAGGCGCTGGTAGTGGGTCACCACGATGAAACTGCGCTCAGGAGAACGCTGGCTGTTTACTCCGTCCGCCACGATTTTCAGCGCATCGATGTCCAGGCCCGAGTCCGTCTCGTCGAGAATGCACAGGGCCGGTTTGAGAAGCAGCATCTGCAGAATCTCGTTGCGCTTCTTCTCACCGCCGGAAAAGCCTTCATTAACGCCGCGTTTCAGAAACTCCACCGGCAGATTGACCTTCTTACAGGCCTCCCGCGCCATCTTCAGAAACTCCGCGGAGGTCAGGGGCTCCTGCCCGGTGGCATTGTGCTTCGCGTCCACCGCTGCCTTGAGAAACTCCAGGTTGCTGACTCCGGGAATCTCCACCGGATACTGGAAGGCCAGAAACAACCCGGCATGAGCCCGCTCTTCGGGCTCCATGTCCAACAGGTTCTTGCCATCGAGGGTCACCGAACCACTTTCCACCGCGTAGCCGTCGCGACCGGACAGCACGTAGCCCATGGTGCTTTTGCCGGAGCCGTTGGGCCCCATGATGGCGTGAACCTCGCCGGGCTTCACCTGAAGATTCAGGCCCTTGAGAATGGTATTACCTTCGACGCCGGCGACCAGATTTTCAATGGACAACATAGGAAACCTTATTTCAATTGATTCCGGGGAAGATTCGGCAGGCCTTAGCCCACTGAACCTTCGAGACTGATTTCGAGCAGTTTGCCGGCTTCCACCGCAAACTCCATGGGCAGCTCCTTGAACACCTGCTTGCAGAAGCCGTTGACGATCATGGACACGGCTTTTTCCGTGTCGATGCCGCGCTGGCGACAGAGGAAGAGCTGGTCATCGCTGACCTTGGACGTGGTGGCTTCGTGCTCCACCACGGCGCTGGGATTGCGGCTCTCCACATAGGGGAAGGTGTGGGCGCCGCACTGATCGCCGATCAGCAGCGAATCGCACTGGGTATAATTGCGCGCGCCGGACGCACCCGGATTCATGCGCACCAGTCCGCGGTAGGCATTGTTGCTGCGGCCGGCGGAGATACCCTTGGAGATGATGGTGGAGCGGGTGTTCTTGCCGATGTGAATCATCTTCGTGCCCGTGTCCGCCTGCTGCTTGCCGCGGGTCAACGCAACGGAATAGAACTCACCGATGCTGTTGTCGCCGCGCAGGATGCAACTGGGATATTTCCAGGTAATGGCGGAACCGGTCTCCACCTGGGTCCAGGAAATCTTTGCGTTGCGGTGGCACTCGCCCCGCTTGGTCACAAAGTTATAAATGCCGCCGCGGCCTTCTTCGTCGCCGGGATACCAGTTCTGTACGGTGGAGTACTTGATCTCGGCATCATCCAGGGCCACCAACTCCACCACGGCGGCGTGCAACTGGTTCTCGTCGCGCTGGGGCGCCGTGCAGCCTTCCAGGTAGCTCACGTGGCTGCCTTCGTCGGCGATGATAAGGGTGCGCTCGAACTGGCCGGTGTTCTGCTCGTTGATGCGGAAGTAGGTGGACAGCTCCATGGGGCAGCGGGTGCCCTTGGGGATGTACACGAAGGAACCGTCCGTAAAAACGGCGCTGTTCAAAGCCGCGTAAAAATTGTCCCGCTGGGGAACCACGCTGCCGAGGTACTTCTGTACCAAGTCGGGATACTTCTGAATCGCTTCGGAAATGGGACAGAAAATCACCCCTGCTTCCGCCAGCTTCTCCCGAAACGTGGTCACCACGGAGACGGAGTCAAACACGGCGTCGACCGCAACCCCGGCGAGCATCTGCTGCTCCGCCAGAGGAATGCCGAGCTTTTCGTAGGTCCGCAGCAGTTCCGGGTCCACCTCGTCGAGGGATTTGGGCTTGTCCTTCATGGACTTGGGGGCGGAGTGGTAGGAGATCGCCTGAAAGTCGATGGGCGGGTAATCCACGTGGGCCCACTTGGGCTCTTCCATCTGCTGCCAGATGCGGAAAGCCTTGAGTCGCCACTCCAGCATCCATTCCGGTTCCTGCTTAATGGCGGAAATGCGGCGAATCACATCCTCGTCGAGTCCGGGTGCGAAGGTTTCCGACTCGACGTTGGAAATGAAGCCCGCCTCGTATTCGCGCTTGAGTGCCTTGTCCAGTTGTTCAGTCATACTGCTGCAAACTTCCTCAGCTGCTCACTCATTCAAGCAGCTTTCAATTGAAATACGGTGGTGCGGATGGACTGGATAGCCCGTTCAACATCGTCCCGGGTGGTGAACCGCCCCAGGGAAATGCGCAGGGAGCTGAGTGCGTCCTCGGCCTTCACCCCCATGGCTTTCAGCACATAAGAGGGCTCCATGCTCGCCGAGGTGCAGGCGGAGCCGGTGGAAACGGCTATGTCCCGCAAGGACAGCAACAGCGTCTCGCCGTCGATTCCCGAAAAGCACACGTTCAGATGATTCGGGCTCACCCGGTCCGCGCTGCCATTGCGAATGACGCCCGGCAGATCTCCAATGCCGGCCCAGAGCGCGTCGCGCAGCCCGGCTATTCGGCTGGACTCCTCCAGGCGGTTCTCCGCGGCCAGCTTTGCTGCCTCGCCCATGCCGACGATCTGGTGGGTGGGCAGCGTCCCGGAGCGCAGGCCGCGCTCGTGACCGCCACCATGAATGATGGGCGCCACTTCCCGCTGCACTGCGCGGCGCACATACAGTGCGCCCACGCCCTTGGGGCCATAAAATTTGTGTGCGGAAAGGCTGAGCAGGTCCACGTTCAGAGGCTCGACCGAAAGGTCCAGCTTGCCGGCGGACTGCGCCGCATCCACGTGGAAAAGCACGCCCGCCTCGCGGCAAAGCGCACCCAGTTCGGCAATGGGATTGATACTGCCCACTTCATTGTTCACGTGCATCAGGCTCACCAGCCGGGTATCCGCCCGCAGCGCCTGCTGCAACTTCTCCGGGCTGATCACGCCGTCACGGTCCGGCTCAAGCCAGGTGACATCCACGCCGCGGGTCTCCAGCCACCGGGCCGGATCAATCACCGCCTTATGCTCGATAGCCGACGTAATCAGGTGACCCGGCTTTCCTCGTTCAAGGAGATATTTTTCGAACACGCCTTTCAGAGCCAGGTTGTTGGACTCGGTGGCACCACTGGTCCAGACCACTTCCCGCGGATCGCAAACCAGCAGATCCGCCACCTGCCGGCGGGCGAATTCAACTTTTTCCTCTGCCTGCCAGCCATAAATGTGCGAGCGTGAGGCGGGGTTGGCAAAGATGCCGTCCATGGTCAGGCAGGCTGTCATGGCCTCTGCAACCTGCGGGTCCACCGGAGTGGTAGCGGCGTAATCCAAATAAATAGGCTTCATCATGGCGGCGTATTATATGAGCTGCAGATTTTGCTCTCTATCCCGGGCTTCCAGGGACTCCTGACGTTCGCAAACCGAACGCACTTCCTGACGCGCAACCAGGCTTGCCAGACTGATATCGCTGAGGAACTGGTGAATCTGCGCGCTCAGATCACACCACAGATGATGGGTCAGACAGACCTGGCCCTTCTGGCAGTTGCCGGCGCCGCCGCAATTGGTCGCGTCGATAGACTCGTTCACCGCGTCAATGATCTGCGCCACAAAAATCTCGTCCGCGCCCCGGCTCAGGCGATAACCGCCGCCCGGCCCGCGCACACTGCTCACCAACTCGTTCTGTCGGAGCTTGGAAAACAGCTGCTCCAGATAGGAGAGGGAAATCTCCTGTCGCTTGGAAATATCCGCTAAACTAATGGGCCCCCGGTCGGCGTGCAGCGCCAGGTCCAGCATTGCGGTCACCGCATAGCGGCCCTTGGTGGTTAGTCGCATGACCACTCCTCTCTCGTGCCAATCGTGCGCATTCTCTTATAACCTAGCATTTTGGTCAAGTATTTAACCCAGTGTTTTACTCGGGTATCTTTTGGACAACGCCTCCCGCCATCTGTTGAATCCGCCGGCCGATCCGCGCCTCTGGCTCCTCTGTTAATTATTGTTATCCGCGGGTGCCCAGAATTTTTGCTTCGGTACAATCGAAGCGGCTGATGCCGAGCGCTGATGGGCTCCTGGCTGAACCCGGCCATACCGGACGCATAAAACTACAATTTGAGGTGCCGTATGCTGAAAGCTGTGTGTAATCTCCGCCCCCTGCTGCTACTGGCCGTTCTGACCGCCTGCAGCACCTGGACACTGGCGGGTGAGTACAACGCCGTGCTGAACATTGGCGACCCCATGCCCGAGTTTTCCCAACTGCCCACCGTATCGGGCGACGAAATTTCCTCCAGCGATATTGATGAGGACGTGGTCGTGCTCATATCGCTCTCCAACACCTGCCCCTTTTCCCGGGGCCTCGAGAAGGACCTGCTGAAACTGGTGAACGACAACGCGGACAAGCCCGTCAAAGTCGTCGGGATGAGCTTCAACATTAATCACCTGGATAAAATGCCGGCCATGCAGGAGCGCGCCAAGGAGCAGGGTTTCAACTTCACCTACCTGCGCGACGACAGCCAGGAGCTGGGCCGCGCCCTCGGCACCTCGGTCACGCCGGAGTTCTTTGTGTTCAACAAAGACCGTAAACTGATCTACATGGGCCTGCTGCATAATTCGCCGGCCATGGAGAACGGACCGAACGAGTCGGTCTATCTGCGCGGCGAACCCCAGGATTTTTACGTGCAGGACGCCATTGACCACGCCCTTGCAGGCACGGAAAACCAAATCAAAGTCCGCGAAACCAGTGCCTATGGCTGCACTGTGGAGTATGTGCAATGAAACAATTATCAACCCTGTTCACCACCGCCCTTCTGGTTGTATTCCTGAGCGCCTGCGGCCAGCAGACTGGCAGTGGCACTGACGCCGCCCCGGCGACCTCCGGGGGGCGCATCAAGCCGCTCAGCTTCCAGGAGTGGGGCCAGCAGTTGGAGAGTTATCAGCCAAAGGTTGTGGTGGTGGACCTCTGGGCCATGTGGTGCTCGCCGTGCATCGAGCGCTTCCCCAAGATGGTGGATATGCATGAGCAATATGCGTCGAAGGGCGTGGAGATTGTGGCGGTCAATCTGGACAATCGGGACGATAAGGATGCGTTGCAGCGGGCCGAGACATTTCTGGCCGAGATCGGCGCTAACTTCGACAACTACCACATGAATGAGAACCTCATCGAGGCTTTCGAGCATTTCGGGCTGATCGGCATCCCTGCAGTGGTCATTTACGACGGCGAAGGCCGCGAGCGCTACCGCCTGACGGGCACCAACCCCAACAAGCAGTTCACGGACAAGGATATCGAAGCAGCCATCAACGAACTGCTCGCGGAGCAGGATGCGGCTGCTTAGTTTTCGGGTTGGGTCGAGGGTAAGGAGCCACTAGCCCGTTTGGAACAGGCCCCTTACTTTCAAAATCGCGGTAAATACATCCCTGTAGCTCCCTCACGGCTTCCCTGCCGTGAGGGTTTTAAAAGTCAGGGGCCTATTCCAAACTCTCATCGGAGTACGCCGCGACTCCAGTTAACTCTAAGCACCTGAGACCATAAGAGATCCCAACGCAGATCGCGGTCGAAGCTTCTGCAATGGGAGTTTGGAGCAGGGGTGGGCCTTTCAAAACCTTCGCGGGAGGGACCCCGCGAAGGAGCTACAGGGAGGTATTCATGCGTTTTTGAAAGGCCGCCACCCCTGCTTCAAACGGATTCGTGGCACGAACACGGAAGTTTTCCTCTCTCCAGGATCGCGATGTTGGGTTACGGCCTGCGGCCTAACCCAACCTACGGGTTTGGGCTCATTTGGTCGGTGGTCGAAGTTTCTGCGAGGGGAGTTTGGAGCAGGGGTGGGTCTTTCAAAACCCTCGCGGGAGGGACCCCGCGAGGGAGCTACAGGGAGGTATTCATGCGTTTTTGAAAGGCACACCCCGGCTTCAAACGGATTCGTGGCACGAACACGGACAGTTACCTCTCTCCAGGATCGCGGTGTTGGGTTACGGCCTGCGGCCTAACCCAACCTACGGGTTTGGGCTCATTTGGTCGATGGTCGATGATTCTGCGGTGGGAGTTTGGAGCAGGGGTGGGGCTTTCAAAACCTTCGCGGGAGGGACCCCGCGAAGGAGCTACAGGGAGGTATTCATGCGTTTTTGAAAGGCCCACCCCTGCTTCAAACGGATTGGTGGCACAAAACGCGGAAAGTTATCTCTCTCCAGGATCGCGGTGTTGGGTTACGGCCTGCGGCCTAACCCAACCTACGAGTCTGAGTCCGGGCCTTTCTCGAGTTTCTTGATTTTGTTGTCCGTGTGGAAAATGTAGTTCTGGGTGGCCGTAAGAATGCCGCGCAGGATGCTCAGCTCCATCTGGTCGAGGCGGATGCGGTTGTAGAGGCGGCGCAGGCGGGTCATCGTCTGGCGGGGATTGTCCGGCTCAAGGAAGCCCAGGCGCTCCAGGGTTTGCTGGAGATGGTCATAATAGTGCTCCAGATCCTTCTGCTTCGCGGGCGGCATGTCCCAATCATTGAAATGGACCGGTTCCCCGCTCTCGCCGGCTAAAAAAGCCATCCGGATCTCGTAGCAGATCACCTGAACCGCCATACTGATATTCAGCGCACTGTAATCCGGGTTGGCGGGAATGTGCACGTGATAGTGACACTGCTGTAGCTCCTCGTTCGTCAGGCCCCGGTCCTCGCGACCGAACACAATCGCCACCTCATGCTCGGCCGATTCCGCCCGGCTGCGCTCGCCGCATTCGCGGGGCGTCAGCAGCGGCCAGGGGATGCGGCGCTCGCGGGCGCTCGTGCCCACCACCAGGCCGCAGTCCCCCACCGCCTCCGCCAGCGTTTCCACCACAACTATCTTGTCCAGCACATCCACCGCATTGGCTGCGCGCCAGACCGCTTTTGGGGATGGGTAATCCTTCGGCTCCACCAGATACAGCCGCGAGAGGCCCATGTTTTTCATGGCCCGGGCCGCCGCCCCCACGTTACCAGGGTGAGTAGTGTTGACCATGACGATGCGGATATCGTCGAAGGAAGGCTGAGTCATTGCGATGATTGGGTCCCGTGGGGCCCGCCGGACAGGAGCGGGCAAGCAAAGGGGCCGAAGTTTAGCAAAAGGCCGGGAGGCTGGTATACTGCGCGGCCCTCGAGGGGACCCTCCCCCATCCTGTCACGGTGTTGTCGGAAGCTTTCTTATGGAACCCATGCTCAATGTTGCCCTCAACGCCGCGCGCAAAGCGGCCCGGCTGGCGGAACAAGCCGCCGAACGGCTGGACAAGGTGGTCGTCGAAACCAAATCCCACAATGACTTCGTGACCCAGGCCGACCGCGCCGTAGAGAAGGAGATTATCTTCCATCTGCGCAAGGCCTATCCGGACCACAGCTTCCAGGGTGAAGAGTCCGGCCTGCACGAGGGCAGCAGTGAGTACGAGTGGCTGATCGACCCCATCGACGGCACCACCAACTTCATCCACGGCATGCCACATTTTGCGATCTCCATTGCCTGCCTGCACAAGGGCCGGATTGAACACGCGGTGATTGTGGACCCCATCAAGCGGGAAGAATTTACCGCCAGCCGCGGCAAAGGCGCCCAACTGAACGGGCGCCGCATCCGCGTCAGCCCCCGCCACAGTCTGGAAGGCGCCCTGATCGGCACGGGCATTCCCTTCAGCGGTTATCCGCTCCAGCACATGGAAGGTTATCTGAGCTGTCTGCGGGAGGTGGCGGAGCAGACCGCGGGGATTCGTCGTCCCGGGTCCGCCGCACTGGATCTGGCCTATGTGGCCGCGGGACGTTTCGACGGTTTCTGGGAAATTGGCCTTCAGCCCTGGGACATCGCCGCCGGCATTCTGCTGATCAAGGAAGCGGGTGGCCTGGTGTCGGATCTCAAAGGTGGCGAGAGCTACCTGGAGACCGGCAACATCACCGCCGGCAACCCCAAGGTCTTCAAGAGCCTGGTGCAAATCACCCAGAAGCATCTGGGCTACATCGGACGCTAAGCTCCTTCGCTGCTCAGCGACTCTTCTCAGTCGCTGAGCGCCTCTTCCCGGGCCAGCAGCCGGTTCAGGGTCTCCATCAGTTCAGTCACCAGTACCGGTTTGGTGAGGTAGGATTCGAAGCCCGCCTGCAAGCCGCGCTCGATGTCGTAGGGCATGGCGTTGGCGGAGAGGGCGATCACGGGGATCTGTGCGGTGGCCGGGTCCTTCTTCAACACTTTTAGCGCTTCGAAGCCGTCGATTCCCGGCAGGTTGATGTCCAGGATGATCAGATCCGGCTTTTCCGTGCGGGCGCGGTACAGGCCCCGGAAGGCCTCATTGGCGGTGTACAGCTTGATCTGGGGGAAGCGCTGGAGCATCTGCTCCATGAGCCGAACGTTGGAGGCATTGTCCTCGATGTAGAGGATCCGCCGCTCGCCTTCAAAATCGAGAGTGGGAGCCTGCCCCCGCTTTCGGTCCTGGTCCGATGACGAGTCGTCCGCGCTCCACTGCTCCACCCGTTTGAGGGTCACGCTGAAACAACTGCCCTCGCCCACCTCGCTGTGAAATTCCAGTTGCCCGCCCATCATTTCCATCAACTGCTGGGTAATGACCAGCCCGACGCCGCTCCCTTCCGTGTCACTCTGCTCCGCACCCAGCCGGTTGAAGGGTTCGAATACCGCCTCGTATTGGGACTCGGGGATTCCGTAGCCCGTGTCCTGGACCTGAATGGTGAGATGGTCCGGGTCCGGCGTCACAAAGCGCACCACCACCGAGCCCTCCGGGCGGTTGTACTTGATGGCGTTGCTGATCAGGTTCAGGCAGACCTGCTTGAGGCGCACGGCATCGGCATAGAGGTAGACGTTGTCCAGGCCCGCAGTGTCCACCCGCAGACTGATCTGCCACGAATCCGCCAGGGACTGCATCAACCCCCGGCATTCCTCGATGATGCGGCCCGGCAGAACCGGTTCGAGGGACAGGGTGAGCTTGCCCGATTCGATCTTGGCCAGGTCCAGCACGTCGTTGATCAGACGCAGCAGATGCTGGCCCGCCTTGCGAATCTCGCGAATGTTTTCCCGCTGGCTGTCGGTCAGGTCGTTCTCGAAATCAAAAAGCTGGGAGAAGCCCAGAATGGCGTTGAGCGGGGTACGCAGTTCGTGGCTCATGCTGGAAAGGAACTGGCTCTTGGCCTGGTTGGCTTTTTCCGCCGCTTCCTTGGCCTGCATAACACGCTCTTCGGCCTGTTTGAGCTCGGTGATATCCAGGTTCGTTCCCGAAAAGCTGACCGCATTGCCCTGCTCGTCGAAGATCGCCTGGCCCCGGGCGCGGATCCAGTAGAGCTGCCCACCGCCGCCGATGATCCGGTACTCCACGTCGAAGGGAGCCTGGTTGCGCAGGTGCCGCCGCCAGGCCAGGTCCACCCGGCGGCGATCCTGGGGAACGATGAGATCACGAAACTTCTTGAACTGCCCGAAGCCCTTCTGCAAATCCTCGTCCGAGACGGGAATGCCGATCTGTTCGAAGCAGCGCTTGGAATAAAAGAAGGTGTCTTCCTCGGCAGACCACTCCCAGATGCCGTCGTTGGACGCGTTGATGATGCGCATCTGGCGCGCTTCCCGCCGGCGGGTTTCGTCCTCTGCTTCCTTGAGGCCGGTGATGTCGAAGTTGATGCCGGAGAGGTAGACCACCCACCCGTTCTCGTCGCGCATGGAGTCGGCGAGACACTGGGACCAGCGATAACCGCCGTCCTTTGCCCGTACGCGAAAGGTCACATTGAGGGATTCGCCGGTTTTCAGGTGGTGGACGATGGCGTCCTGGGAATGAACACGATCGTCCGGGTGAATCAGTTCCGGCAGGCGCCGGGCGTCGTTGATGTAGTGAGCGTCGTCCTCACCGTAACCGAGTTGCTGCCAGAACTCACCGCTCCAGTCGAAGTGGTGAGTGCGCATATCCCATTCCCAGAAGCCGTAACCGCTGCTACTGTCGAAAATCCGCTGATGCCGGGCGACGATTGTTCGCAGTTCATCCGCACTGAGCGACTTCAAATCGTCTTCTGTTAGCCAGACGCGCTTTGCCATCCTGATTCATCCCTAAGCTGTTTCCCCCGGGCACGGCCTGCGTGACTCCCTCGTGGACCCCGGTCCTTCATACTTTTATTGTGTCGTGTATTCTCACCCAAAACTGCGCGGTCTGCCACCATCGCGACGATACCGCTGACAAACGGATCACGACGCAGCAGGATGTGGCCGGTCAGGAGTCGCTCATCACGGCGCCTGCACACGTTCCCGCAGCGTACCCGCCTCCTCCTGTGGAATCGCGACTCCACCCTTGCGCCGCTTTGGTCTAAAATCAATTGATGTATCGATTTATCGTGCTCCCCAGTCATTATTGCGCGTCAAGGTCACAGGCCCCTTCCCGACACTCCCCCGGAGACACGGACGAACCGCGGGTGACGATCGCAACCCCTCAATATCCCTCGCTGTTTGGTTTGTATGGATTACATTAAGAAATTGCTCTCGCGGCTGGCCATTCGCCGGCAAGTGGTTCTGTCGGCTCAATCCCGGGTAAGCCCGGAGCCCAAGGTGAATGAGACGGAAGTGGACCAGGCACAACTGCTGGCCGCCACCCTGAGCCATGAGTTGCGCACGCCCCTGAACGGGGTAGTGGGAATGCTCGACCTGCTGGGCTCCACGACGCTGGATTCCGAACAGCGCCAGTATCTGAGCGAGGCGCGGACCGCCAGCGACGAACTACTGCTCCTGATCGACGAAGTGCTGGACTTCGCCCAGCTCGATGCGGGCAAGGGGACGGTCCACTGCGAGCCTTATCGTCCCCGCGAGATTGTCGAAGGGATCGTTTCCCTGCTCGGCCGGCTCGCCCGGGAAAAAGGCCTGGAATTGAGCTTTCAGGTGGAGCAGGACGTTCCCCGACTCCTGCTCGGGGACGGCCGCCGCGTACGCCGGGTGCTGATCAATCTGGTGGGCAATGCCATCAAGTTCACCGATCGCGGCGGCGTTACCCTGCGTTTTGCAGCCGCGGACTATGGCCACGACAGCCCTGCACCGAAACTCATGATCTCGGTGGAAGATACAGGCATCGGAATTCCCGAAGAGTCGCGGCAGCGGATCTTCGAACCCTACGTCCAGGCGAATCGCCACAGCAACCGGAGTTTTGGCGGAAGCGGCCTGGGCCTGGCCATCTGCCGCCGCCTGGTGCAGAAGATGGACGGCGACATCGGCGTGCAGAGCGAAGTGGGCCTGGGCAGCCGTTTCTGGTTCACTCTGCCGCTCATCCCCGCGAGCGAGGAGGCCGATACAGGCGGTACCGTCCCCGGGCTTGAGAGCTCTCCCCCCACCAGTCCCGAAGGCCACATTCCCCAAGGCCACATTCCCCAAGGCGACATTCCCCAAGGCGAAAGTCCCGAACACCAGGAGCTGCGGAACGGAGCCAGCGACGCCGAGGGCGAGGTGACGCTCAACTCCCAGCCACCCACCCACATCCTTGTTGTGGACGACGACCAGAGCTCGCGGATGATCATGCGCGGGGTGCTGGAGCGGGATGGTTATCGCGTGTCCCAGGCGAGCGATGGGCAGGAGGCGCTGGACTATTGCCGCTCGTCCATGCCGGACCTCATTCTCATGGACGCCCTCATGCCGATCATGGACGGTTTCACCGCCTGTGAGAACATCCTGGCCCTGCGGGCGGACACCCATCCGACCATCCTGATGATTACCGCCCTGCAGGATGAAGGGACGCTGGAGCGGGCCTTCGCAGCCGGAGCAGCGGACTTCATCCACAAACCGATCAACATTACAGTCCTGCGTCAGCGGGTGTCACAGGTGCTGCGAGCCAGCGACGTGGACCGCCACATTCATCAACTGGCCCACTTCGACCATCTCACCGCGCTGCCCAACCGCATGCACTTCGTGGAGCGCGGCTCCAACCTGCTCGCCCATGCGGCGCGCCACGCCAAGGGCGCGGCCCTGCTGTTTCTGGATCTGGACCGGTTCAAGATCATCAATGAAACCCAGGGCCATGACCTGGGCGACCGCCTGCTGAAGAGCCTTGCCCAGCGCCTGAAGACCTGTGTGCGCGACACGGACCTGGTGGCGCGCCTCAGCGGCGACGAGTTCACCGTCATCCTCAGCGACATCCACCACAGTGCCGATGTGGCGGCCGTGGCCCGGAAGATTCTCGCGGCCATGCTGGAGCCCTTCGTAGTGGCCGAACAGCAGATCCACGTCTCCACCAGCATCGGTATCACCCTGTTCCCGGACAACGGGGAGAGCATCGCCGAACTCATGCGCCAGGCGGACGCCGCCATGTTCCGGGCCAAGGCCCGGGGCGGCAATTGCTTCGAGTTCTACCAGCGCGGCATGGAGCTGGAAATCACCCGTCAGGCGGAGCTGGAGTCGCAGATCCACCGCGCCCTGGAGCGCAACGAGTTCGAGCTCTACTATCAGCCCCAGGTGGAGCTGCAGAGCGGTCGGCTGTCCGGTCTGGAGGCCCTGATTCGCTGGCAGCACCCCCAGCGCGGTCTGGTCAATCCCCAGGAGTTCATTCCCATTGCGGAGAAAGCCGGGCTGATCGGCAAGATCGGCGACTGGGTCATTCGCGAAGGCTGCCGGCAACTGCGACGCTGGCTGGACGCGGAGCTGCGGCCGGTGCCGGTTGCGGTCAATGTCTCGGGCGGCGAACTGGCGGATTCCGTCCTGCTGGAGAAGGTGCGCGCGGCGCTCAAAGAGTTTCGCATTCCCGCCCACCTGCTGAAACTGGAAATCACCGAAGATACTCTCGCCAGCAGCTCCGAGCAGACCACCGGCTACCTGCACGCGCTGCGAAACCTGGGCATAACCCTCGCCATCGACGATTTCGGAACCGGTTATTCATCACTGAGCTATCTGAAGCTGTTCCCGGTGGACACCCTGAAGATCGATCGCAGCTTCGTGAAGGACATACCGGAAGACGCCAACAGCGCAGCCATCATCTCCGGCATCATCGCCCTCGGCCACAGCCTCAGGCTCACAGTGGTTGCGGAAGGGGTCGAAACGGCAGCGCAACGCCAGTTTCTGCGCCGCGAAGGCTGCGACATCATGCAGGGCTACCTGCTCAGCAAGCCGCTGCCCGTGAAGGAAGTGGAAAACTGGATGAGGGCCCGGCAGCCCCAGCCGCAATTCGGCTGAGCCCGCGAGCGAAGAAGGGAGTTGGCAGCGCGTTGCAAAAACTGATCAACGCGCTGCCACGGGCACCTGGCTTCAGGGGTTTTCGTCGAACTCCGCCCCTTCCTTGACCGGAATCATCAGGTCTTCCTTGTTCACCTTCATGGCCAGCAGGATGTTGGACACAACGAGGTTGGACGAGTAGGTACCCACGATAATCCCCACGATTAGCGCCAGCGCAAAGCCGCGAATCACGTCACCACCGAACAGATACAGGGCCACCAGCACCAGAATGGTGGTCAACGACGTGACGATGGTTCGGCCGAGGGTCTGGTTCAGCGACGTGTTCATCACGTCCACCGGATCGCTTTTGCGGATCTTGCGGAAGTTCTCCCGAATGCGGTCCGCCACCACGATGGTGTCGTTGATGGAGTAACCGATCACCGCCAGCAGGGCCGCGAATACGGTCAGATCCACCTCCAGGCCGGAGATGGCGAAGATTCCCGTCACGATCAACACGTCGTGGGCCAGAGCCGCGACTGCACTCACCGCGAACTTGTACTGGAAGCGAAGGGACACGTAGAGCATGACGATGGCCAGGGCCGTCAGAAGACCGATTACTGCATTCTCGGCCATTTCATCGCCCACCTGGGATCCGACGAAGGAAAGGTCTTTCAACTCCGCGTCCTGGCCGGTTGCGGTGCTAAGGGCCTGGACAAAGGACTGAGCCACCGGATCGTCCACGCTGCGGCGCAGCATGAAGGTCGTCCCCTCTTCACCTTGGTCCCGAACCTCGACCGGGCCGTAAACCTGGGGCGGGAACAGGCGGTCGGCCAGTTCACCAAGGTTATCGGCGCCGGCAATGGTCACCTGGCTTTGATAAGTGCCGCTGGTGTCCTGGGTCACCGATTGCACCGCAGCACCCGGAGCCGCTTCCGCCAGGACAGTGTTCAGCCGCGTAACGGCCAAATCCTCCAGCGAGTTCTGAAAGCGAATCATCACCTCCGACTCGGACCCGTAGTACACCACCACGGCGCCCGTGAAGCCCTGGGCATCGGTGGCCTGGCGGACCGTGTCGAGGGGAACACTGTCGGAGAAGGCCACCCGAACCTGGGTCCCCCCGGTGAAGTCCAGCCCCAGATTCAGCCCCTTGGCAAACAGGGCGATCACGGAGAGGACCAGCAAGACCGCCGACAGGATCGCGGCAGGCTTGCGAAAGCGCATAAAGTTAATGTTCAAAGTATCTAGCTTCTGGCTCATGTTCTTGACTCGGACTGATTCGTTGGGCGATGACCGGTTAAATCGACAGTGTTTTCACGCGGCGGCCGCCGTAGGCGAAATTCACGATCGCGCGGGTACCCATGATCGCGGTGAACATGGAGGTGAGAATCCCGATGGACAGAGTCACCGCGAAGCCCTTCACCGGTCCGGTACCGATGCCCCAGAGGATAAAGGCAACGATCAGCGTGGTGATGTTGGCGTCCATGATGGTGACGAAGGCGCGGTCAAAGCCGGCATTGATGGCCTGCTGGGGCGACATGCCGTTGCGCAGCTCCTCGCGGATGCGGGAGAAGATCAGCACGTTCGCGTCCACCGCCATACCCACCGTCAGCACGATACCGGCCATGCCGGGCAGGGTGAGGGTGGCGCCGAGGATGGACATGGCCGCGGCGATGAGCACCACGTTCATGGCCAGGGCAAAGTTCGCCGCAATGCCGAACACCTTGTAATAGGCCAGCATGAAGACCACCACCAAAGCCATACCGATCAGAATCGACGTAACACCCGCGTCGATGTTCTGCTGCCCCAGGGACGGGCCGATGGTGTGCTCTTCCACAAAGGTCATGGGCGCGGCCAGGGCGCCGGAGCGCAGCAGCAGGGCCAGTTCCGAAGCGTATTGGGGGCTGTCCAGACCGGTGATCTGGAAGCGCACCCCCAGGGGCTCGCGGATGTTGGCCAGGCTGATGATCTTCTTGTCCTGGGTCTGGCGCACCACCGGCACCTGCTCACCGTCCTCGTTGGTGCGGTAGCTGGTCTCGGTCTTGGTTTCGATGAACAGGGTGCCCATGTTGCGGCCCACATTGTTGCGGGTGGCCATGCTCATGCGGGTACCGCCGGCGCTGTCCAGGGTGATGGACACCTGGGGCCGGTTATCGCGGGAATCGAAGCCGGCCTGGGCATTGGCCACCGAGTCCCCGGTAATGATGATGTCCTCTTCCAGCCACACGCCGCCCCGCAGGCGTTGCTCCTCCGGGTCCATGTATTCGAACTGCTCCTTGCTGGAGACCAGTCCGCCGGGCTCCGCTTCCAGGCGGAACTCCAGGTTGGCGGTACGGCCGATGATGCGCTTGGCTTCCGTGGTGTCCTGCACGCCCGGCAGCTCCACAACGATGCGGTTGCTGCCCTGCTTGGCCACCAGGGGCTCGGATACCCCGATCTCATTCACCCGGTTGCGCAGGGTGGTGAGGTTCTGGTTCACCGCGTAATCTTCGATTTCCTGCACGGCAAGCTCAGTGAGATTCATGCGCAGTTCGTACTCGTCCCCGGCGTTGCGGGAGACGCGCTCCAGCTCCGGCAGTTCACGGCGTACGATGGTATCGGCCCGGCTGCGGTCCTCCTGATCGCTGAAGCGCGCCACGATCACGCCATCGCGGTTCAGGTCGACGGAGCGGTAGCGAACCCGGTCGGCGCGCAGCAGGCGGCGGATTTCACTGGCGGTGGTTTCCTGGCGCTTCTCGATGGCAGCGTCCGTATCCACCTCCAGGAGAAAGTGCACCCCGCCGGCAAGGTCCAGCCCCAGCTTGAGGGGCTGGCCGCCAATGCTGGCCAGCCAGTCGGGGGTAGTGGTCACGCGGTTGAGGGCCACCACATAGTCGCCGCCCAGGGCGCTTTCGATGGCGCGTTTTGCGGGGAGCTGGTCTTCCGCCTCGTGGAGCCGGATCAGCGCGGCGGATTCACCCAGCTCGCCGCGGATGAACTCGATGCCCGCCCCCTCCAGAGCGCGGGTGGCCTGGTCCAGCACCCGCTGGGAGACGTTTTCACCGCTGGTCTGGCTGGCGATCTGCACCGCCGGATCCTGGGGGAAGATGTTGGGCAGTGCGTAAAGCACCCCGAAGGCCACCACAAAGAAGATGAGAAGGTTTTTCCAGAGAGGATATCGATTCAACATAGCTGATCCGGTTCGCTGCAGCCCGTCGGCCGCGCATAGTTCACTGTCGTTCGTGCTGCTGTTGGAAACATGGGTTGAGTCAGAGGAGGGTCAACTCACGCGTTTGTTATCCGGGGCCCCAGGTAAGCGTAGGCGGCACCCGTCTTCTTGTAAAAGTGCGGGATTATACAGGCCCGGGAAGGCCAGTCCCACCGGCGACGGTGGGCGTTGCATGTAGATGGAGGCGCCGCCAGGGGTTTTCAAGCGCTCACGCTCAGCCATTATCCTCGCCGGAAGCCGTGCGGGGCGCCTGACGGGCATAGAACTCCGCCACGTAATCCTCCAGCCGGCCGGCGCCGATGGCCTCGCGCAGCTCCGCCATCAGCACCTGGTAATGGTGCAGGTTGTGGATGGTGTGGAGCTGGGCGGCCAGAATTTCGCCACAGCGGTCCAGGTGCTGGAGGTAGGAGCGGCTGAAATGCCGGCAGGTGTAGCAGGTGCAGCTCTCGTCCAGGGGCCGGGTATCACTGCGGTATTTGGCGTTACGAATCTTGATCACCCCTTCGCGCACAAACAGGTGCCCGTTGCGGGCGTTGCGGGTGGGCATGACGCAATCGAACATGTCCACGCCCCGGCGCACGGCCTCCACGATGTCCGCCGGCTTGCCCACGCCCATCAGGTAGCGGGGCCGGTCCGCCGGCAGTTGGGGCGCCGTATGCTCGAGGATGCGGATCATGTCCTCCTTCGGCTCCCCTACCGAGAGGCCGCCGATGGCATAGCCGTCAAAGCCGATCTCCGTCAGCCCGCGCTGGCTTTCGTCCCGCAGCCCTTCGTACATGCCGCCCTGCACAATGCCGAACAGGGCCGCCTGATTGCCTTCGTGAGCCTTTTTGCTGCGCTCGGCCCAGCGCAAAGACAGCTCCATGGAGGCGCGCGCCTCCTTCTCCGTAGCCGGGTACGGAGTGCACTCGTCAAAGATCATCACAATGTCGGAGCCCAGTTCCCGCTGGACCTGCATGGAGCGCTCCGGGTCCAGGAACACGGGGCTGCCGTCCACCGGCGAGCGGAAGGACACGCCCTTCTCCGTCACCTTGCGCAGCTTGCCCAGGCTGAACACCTGGAAGCCGCCGGAATCCGTCAGGATGGGCCCCTGCCACTGCATGAAATCGTGCAGATCTCCATGGGCCTGAATCACCTCGGTGCCCGGTCGCAGCATCAGGTGGAAGGTGTTGCCGAGAATGATCTGCGCTCCGATTTGCTCGATATCCCGCGGCAGCATGCCCTTGACCGTACCGTAAGTGCCCACAGGCATGAAGGCCGGCGTGTTCACCGTGCCGCGCGGCGCCTTGTTGCCGCCACCCGGGAACTGGATCTCACCCAGGCGGGCCCGGCCGTCGGTGGTTTTCACGGTAAAGGAAAAGGCTGCACTCACTGGTTCATTCCTGTTGTGGGCTGTGATCGGCGGACGGACGAGGGCTGCCCTCGTCAGGGCTGTCCGGGTTTGAGTTGCGGGTGATGAACATGGCATCCCCGTAACTGAAGAAGCGGTAGCGCTCCTTAACCGCCTCGCTGTAAGCATTCATGGTCGCGCGGTAGCCGGCGAAGGCCGACACCAGCATCATCAACGTGGACTCGGGCAGATGGAAGTTGGTCACCAGGGCATCCACAACCCGAAACTGGTACGAAGGGAAGATGAAGATGTTGGTCTCACCCTGGAAGGGCGCAATCTCCCCGCCCCCGGCGGCGGTTTCCAGGCAGCGCACGGTGGTGGTCCCCACCGCTATCACCCGCTTGCCCACCGCCCGTGTGGCGCGCACCGCTTCGCACACCGCGGGGGAAACGTCCATGACTTCGCTGTGCATGGCGTGTTCCCGGATGTCGTCCACCCGCACCGGCTGAAAAGTCCCGGCGCCCACATGCAAGGTCACAAAGGCCGTGTTGACGCCTTTGTCCGCCAGTTGCGCCATCAGCGCACCATCAAAATGGAGCCCCGCCGTGGGCGCCGCCACCGCGCCCTGCTTGCGGCTGTACACGGTCTGGTAGCGCTCGGCGTCTTCCTCGGTGGCGCTGCGCTCTATGTAGGGTGGCAAGGGGATTTGCCCCAGGGTTTCCAGCACATCCAGCAGCCGGCGGGTACCCGGGAGTTGCAGTTCGAACAGGTCGCCCTGGCGGCCCAGCACTTCCAGCACGCTGTCGTCCTCCAGAACCAGTTCGCTGCCCGCCCTCGGCGCGCGACTTGCGCGCACATGAGCCAGAGCGCGTTGCTCGTCGATGATCCGCTCCACCAGAATCTCCACCTTGCCGCCGCTGGCCTTGCGGGCAAACAGCCGCGCGGGAATCACGCGGGTGTCGTTGAAGACCATCAGGTCCCCTGCCTCCAGCTTGCTCAGCAGGTCCGGAAACTGGCGGTGCTCGATCGCGCCGGTTTCACCGCTCAGGCAGAGCAGGCGGCTGCCCCGCCGCTCTTCGGTGGGGCGCGAGGCAATCAGCTCATCGGGAAGGTAGTAATAGAAGTCCTGGCGTTTCATGGGGGCGGCGTTGCAAAGGGGGCGACAGGGTAGCGGAAATCACCCCCGAGGCCAACGGGGACGGCCCCCTCACGTAGATGTCACTCCACCTCTTCGTGATAACCGGCCACGCGCAGCTTGATGTGGATGTCCTGGTCGCTGTCGTTTTTGAGATACCAGCCGTGAATGCCATCGAAGGGCGCGACCAGCGCCCCCTGCTCTCGGCCGTCCGTGTGAATCTTGTAGAACATGACGGTGCCCGGCTCCTCTCCCACCCGGTCCGTGTGGCCATGAAACTCCGCCGTCAGCAGTTCCGGCTTGTCCATCTCGACGGACCACTCATAGACAATGCTATCGCCTTCATTCAGGGCCAGCTTGAACTCCCGGGCCGACTGATTCAGCACCAGAATCTCGTACTCGCTCTCCTGATAGCTGCGCTCGCTTTCGTAGTAGGTGTGGTCCGCCAGCGGAACGTCGATCCAGTCCCCCTCCTGCCCGCTGCAGGCACTGATCAGCAGGGCCGTTATAAGGAGGGTTGGCCGGGGAGTTCGAAACAGTCGTGAGTACATGGTTGATCCCGTGTTCGTTAATCAGGTTGTTGGTTAATCAGATATCGGGGCGGGACTCTGGTGCAGTGAGGCCGGTGGCCGGCTCCGTCGTGCACTGCGCTGCCGCCACCACAGTCGCGTGCGACGCGCAGCCAGCACAATGGCCGTGCAGGACACAAAGATCCCCGCCACATTCAGAACAATCATCACCAGATCCCAGAGCGGACGTCGCGTAAGAAGCGCGTGAAAATCGAGACTGTGCAGGCCGTTGTACAGCCAGCGCTGCACCCGGTCGGTGGCCGTCAGCCGGTTGAGCACCTGGCCGGTGGCCGGGTCGATGTGAAACCAGGTTCGGGCTTCGTCGGCAAACTCGACCCGGTAAACGGGTAGCGGCCGCTGACGATGGTGGCGGCTGTAGTAATAGTTGTCGGAACTGGACAGGAGCTTCCAGGAGCGAATGGCCGCATCGGGCAGCAGCCGGGGCACAGCGGCACGGATGTGCGCGGCAAAGGCTTCCGTATCCCGCGTGCCGCCCAATAGCAAACGAGCCTCCCCGGGGACGGCACGGGCGATGAAATAACCTTGCCCGCTCAGTTGCGCCCACTCCAACTCCTTGATGCCCCCAGCGCGCGGCGAGCGGGCCAGGTGCGCGAGAATCTCCTGGGCCCCCGCTGCCTGCAAGGGCCCGCCGGTGTAGCGCTGAATCTGCTCACGGGGGGAGGTTCTATTGTCGAAGACGCCCCAGGGGTTCATGGACAGCAAGCCGCTGAACAGAAACGTGCAAAGAAACACTGCGGTCAACAGCCCAAGCAGGTGATGCCACTTCTGCCAACCCGTGTATGGGGTAGTACGTCCGCCACGGTAACGGCGCCGGAGCCGCAGGCGCTGCACGCCGGCGAAAACACCCGTGACCAGGACCAGCATCCCCGCCACGCTCAGGTAAATCACCACATTGGCCCAGGCCCCCGGATGCCGGCGCAGCTGCATGGGGTACAACCAATGGACCGTGGAGCCGACCCAGTTCCAGGCCCGTTCGCGCACGGTGGTATCGCGCACCAGCTCCCCGCTCACCTGGGAAACGTACACGACCGTACCCCGTTCATCTTCGAGGCCGACCTTGTGCAGTGGCCGCAGGGCATTGAGGCCGCCGGAGACCGTCCATTGATCCATGTGAATCTGGCCCAGGTGCACCGCCGGGCTGCCCGGGCGGAACCGGTTCGCCACCTGCTCCGCCTCGCCAGGACGCAGCCCTGTGAAGTGGCTGCCGTCGTCGGCAAACACCGTGAAGCGTTCGCCGCCGACCTTCAGCCGGTACACCGGGCGCCCCAGCAGAGTGCTTATTGTCAGGGACTCAAGCGTGCCGGCCCCGGGCAGGTCCGCCAGCACCTGCGCGAGCGGTACTTTGATGTGCTCCGGTTCCAGATCCGCCAGGGCACCGAGCCGCTCGCTGTCGGTCAGCGCCGGGTACGGCACATACATCATCACGATGCCCGAGGCGAACCACAGCAGGAACAGGAGGCCAAGGGCGATACCCAGCCAGCGGTGCAGCAGGAAGATCCAGCGTTTGAGGGATTTCAGCACGGCGCGGGCGTCAGAAGCGCATCTCAAAGCCCACCTCGAAGGCGCGCGGCTCGGCGAAGAGCCACTGTGACGCACCGTAGCTGGAAAGCACGTAGTCCTTCTCGTTGTTCAGGTTGCGGCCGCGGGCGAAGGCCGTGACCGAATCGCTGGCCTGCCAATGGACGCTGGCGTCCAGCACCGTGTAGGCCGGCAACTGCTCCGCATTGCTGTTGCTGCTGTAACGCTCATCCACATACCGCAACCCGGCGCCGGCCTCCCAGCCTGGGGCGAAGGACCAGTCCGCCCAGAGATTGGCGGTCCACTCGGGGACGTGGGGCGGCGTGTTGCCGGACAGCCCGGCGAAATCGTCAAACTCCGCGTCGGTCCAGGCCAGGTTCAGGCTCAGGGCCAGCGCATCCACCGGGCGCAACCCGAAACCCAGCTCCACCCCGCGGGAGGATTGCTCACCGATCTGCTCTACCGGGCCGCCCATCACCTCCTGGGTGAACAGGTTGCGCTTGCGAATGGAGTACAGGGCCACCGTGGATTCGCCCCGCCCGCCCCAGAACCCGTACTTGGCGCCCACCTCGAACTGCTCGGCTTCGGTCAGGTCCAGCTCCTGCGCGTCCACGTTCAGTGAGGCCAGCGAGCCGATGGCATCCGGTGAGGTGCTGTACTGGGCGTAAAGGCTCAATGAATCCTGCAGGCGATAGACCGTACCGAGCCGCCAGGACAGCTCCGAGAACCCGGCATCGAAAAAGCCCGCCGCCTGGCCGTTGCTGCGGGCCCGGTCCGCGCGCTCGAAATCCACCCGGTCGTAACGGCCGCCGATCACAACGCTCCAGCGCTCGGTAATGTTGAGCACATCGTCGAAGAACACCGCGTACTGGCCCAGATCCGTCACGTAGTCCAGCGTGGTTTCGTCCACGGGCAAAAAGTACCCCGGCTCGAAACCGGTCACGGGCACCCGGGACTCACCCCCGTAGGGCGAGTTGTTGTAGTGGGCAAAGTCCGACTGGTTGAACTCCACTCCGACGGTCAGCTTGTTCTCCATGCCCGCCAGATCGAAGTCGAACAGCAGGTCGGAGCGGGAGCCCACCTGCTCCTGGTCGTGAAGGATCTCCAGGTAGAAGGAGCGGTCCACCGCGCCGCTGGCCTCGTTGTAGGCGTAGGTTTCCAGGTTGCGCCAGTGGCGCTCCGCATCCATGTAGTAGCTGTTGTGCCGAAAGCTCACCGTGTCGGACAGCCGCCACTCCAGTTGCACCCGGGGCCAGAGGTCCCGGTATTCCACCAGGGCATCGCGTACGTTGTAATTGCTCTTGCGCATGCGCTCGCTGGCCCGACCATTGATCAACGGCGTGCCGAAGTACGGGGCCGCCTCCACATCCGCGTAATCCATGCTGACTTTTACGCTCAGGTCTTCACTGGGGCGGTACAGCACGGACGCGGCGGCCGCATCGCGCTGCTCCTCCGCGCGCTCCACGTAACCATCCTTGCGGTGGTGGATGCCGTCCACCCGATAGGCCAGCGTATCCGACAACTGCCCCCCGGCTCCCAAGCCGACGCGACGGGCGCCATAGCTGCCGCTGGAGACCAGGGCGGACATCTCGCTATCCCCAAAGCGCGGCGCGCGGGGCAGGTAATTGATGGTGGCGCCCGTGGCACCGATGCCGTGAATCACCGAACCGGGCCCGCGCAACACCTCCACCCGCTCCAGCAGCCAGGTATCCGTGGGGAAGGTCACACTGCCGGCGCCCACGTACAGGCGGTTGCCGTCGTAACTGGTCACGACGGAACCGTGCCCACCAAAGCCACGGGCGGAAACCGAACTGCCGCCGTTGCCCGGGCTGGCGCTGGAGACCATGCCTGTGGAACGAGTCACGGTGGACAGCACATCGTAGTCGCCACGCCGGGCCATGCTCTCCTGGTCGATCACATCCACACTGGCGGGCAACTCGAACACCGACAGGCCCAGGCGCCCGCCGACGCCGGTGTTTTCCTCCAGATGCAGGCTGGACCGGCGCGAATGGTCGTACACAATAATCTCGTCGATGGCCGGCGCGCTCTCACGCCCATCCGCCGCAGCGGCCCCCACCGGCCCAAGGCCCAACATCGCCACGGCCATTGCGCCAAGGCCCCTGCCCAATTCTGATCTATCGTCCGTCATGTCTCGCTCCAATACATCGGGAGCGATGCAGGCTATGAGCGGCACCACGGCCGGGCAAGAACGGGCAGGTTGGGAAACGGTTAAAGGACGCGGTTAACGTTAACAGAATCGTTAACGGAGCCCCTCGATCCGTGCAGGCCCGGCGGTTCGGTGGCAAGAAATGTAAACGCGGCTGATCGGCAAAACTCAGCTGTTACACTCAGGCGCCGAACACCTCATCAATTCACTGAACGGGATTGGAAGTATGAAAATAAGAAGTGTTGTTGCTGCTCTCGCCACCGCGGCTGCTGTTTCGGCGCCCCTTTACGGGCAGGCCGAGTCCGCTGAGGACTACCTGCATATGAACAAGACCGTGGAGACCCTGGCCGCCGACAAGCCGGTGTTCGGCGTATTCACCGGCAACTTCTCCCTCGCCAACGCGCGAGCACTGGCCCGCTCCGGCCTGGACTACCTCTTCATCGACATGGAGCACACCCCCATGAACATGGAGACCTTGCAGACCTTCCTGCTGGGCATGACCGACAAGGCCGCCGTAGCCAAGAACGGGCACGCGCAAATGGCCGTGACACCGCTGGTGCGCATCCCCATGAACGGCCGCGAAAACCTGCAATGGCAGGTGAAGCAGGTGCTGGATGCCGGCGCTTACGGGGTGGTCTTCCCCTATGTGGAAACCCGCGAACAGGCGGAAAACGCCATCCGCGCCATGCGCTACCCCCAGGCCCGTGGCGACAAAGCCATGGAACCCGCCGGCCTGCGCGGCCTCTCCCCCGGTATCCCGAGCTGGTTCTGGGGCGTGCGGGACTACGTACAGCGCGCGGACGTCTGGCCCCTGGACCCCAAAGGTGACCTGCTGGCGGTAATCCAAATCGAATCCAAGGAGGGCGTGGACAACATCGAGGAAATCGCCTCCGTGCCCGGCATTGGCGCCATTTTCATCGGCCCCGCCGACCTCTCCATGTCTCTCGGCGTCCCCTTCCAGACCAACCACCCGGACATGAAGGCCGCCATGGACAAGGTCCTGAACGTCTGCAAGAAGCGCGACATCCCCTGTGGCCTCACCACCAACAGCCGCACCGTGGAGGACTACCTGGACCAGGGCTACTCCTTCGTGACCGTGGGCTACTGGAACGACGCCGGCATCTCCGACGAACCCAGCCGCGCCCTGGGCATCGCCCGCAAGGCCGCCGGCCGCGACTAAGCCCCAGCGGCGCTCAAATGTTGGGTTACGGCCTCCGGCCTAACCCAACCTACCCACCTTTCCTTTTCCATTGACCCCTGACCGACCCCTGCTATAATCTCGCCCCTCTTCGATCCGGGCCCGCTCCGCCGCCACCGCGGCCACACCGCCCCGTAGGTTGGGTTAGCGAAGCGTAACCCAACAGTCGATACACGATCGAAACAGTCAATGCCAGAGTGGTGAAATTGGTAGACACAGGGGATTCAAAATCCCCCGGGGTAAAACCCGTGCCGGTTCGAGTCCGGCCTCTGGTACCATACAAATCATAGGCTTACGCAGCCCCCTTCTTTTTTGCCAACCCTCGAGGCAGTGCTGGTAGACGAATAGTAGACGACCGTCAGCCCGCTCATGCTCTTCTGTCCGTGTCCCGTTCGGGCCGCCTGTAAACATCTCATTCTGACACGCCTCGCATCGCCAGAATTCATTCGCTTTTATTCCTGGTCGATCCTCCCCCAAGGCTTGTTGCGGATTCTTGCCCTCGAAAGCAGGTGGGCTTAGAAGAGCGGTATTGATCAGCTAGAGAAGTAACGTGTACCCTTGCCTCTCCACAGCAAACACGTAAGCTCTGATCATGTACGATCAGTCATTCACTAAGTCCGGCCTTGGCGCTCTTTTACGGAGCAGTGACTTCTCCAGGCATGCAAGCTCGCTTTCACCCTCTAATCGCCTAATGCTTTTAGAGCGGGCGTCCTCACTAGCGAAAAATGGCTTCGATAAAAGCATTTCTATCTCAGCTCACTCTGTAAAGGGAAAGGTGATAGTTCGGCTCAAGGATTTCGCCGAAGAGCTGGTCCTTAGAAAGGCCGCCTACAACATCCAGACCCTTACCAACGTCAAGCAAGCCGACCGCAATCGGATAGTGGCGAACCTTATACTTCTGCTCGAAGAGAACATCGACTACCGGGTATACAGGTTAGACATTCGCAAGTTCTTCGAGAGCGTGGATACCGATCACCTCGTAGAAGGGCTTCGACAGGACCCTCTCGTTTCGCGTCCTACGTACAAGGTCGTTTCCTCGTTTTTCGATAAAATCACCAGCTCTGGATACAGAGGGTTACCACGCGGCCTCGCATTGAGTTCAGTCCTATGCGAGCTCATCATGCGTGATTTCGACGGTTCCATTCGGGAGCAGACGGATGTTTTCTGCTACGCTCGCTTCGTAGACGACATGATCTTGATTACGAGCGGAAAGGAATGCGCCGAAGGATTTATCGAATCTATTGAAGAACGACTACCCAAAGGGTTATACCTAAACAAGGCCAAGACTGACCACCACCTGGTGACCTTCAAGAAGACTAAGAAGCCCCCCTTTTACCGGGCGCACTTTGACTTCCTCGGATACAGGCTAGAAATAGAGGACCCACAGGAGGGCCGGAATTTCAAGCGTAGGGTGTCTGTAGATATTGCGGATAAGAAACTACGAAAAATTAAAACCCGCGGCGTTAGGGCCTGCATCGATTACTTGAGAAATCCGGATTTCGGTTTATTGCTTGACCGGTTCCGTTACCTTTCTTCCAACCACCCAGTATTCGATCCAGACGAAGAAAGCCAACGCCTCGCTGGCATCTATTACAATTATCGCCACGTCACCTTTCGCCAATCAAAGGGACTGCCGGATCTTGATAGATTCTTTCGAGGGGTTCTCCTTGGACGAAGAACAGCAATATCGAAAGACCTTTATCGAAAGCTGTCACGAAACCAGAGGGCGCAACTTCTCTCGTGTAGATTTACCTCCGGGTTTGCCCACAAGCCCATCTACAACTTTGGAAAGCACCGACTTGAGCAAATTGTTAAGTGTTGGAAGCATGTCTAGAAAATTTATCCAAACGGACAAGAAAGACTACCTCAGAGCACTCCTTACCGATACCTCTCCCTACGAAACACCGTTGATTTTTTCGAATTATGGCCTTTATACGAACATAGAAAGTTGGCAAAACTCCGAAAACATCGACTCCTGTTTAGCAACCATTTGCGAAGCAATCTTTGAAAAACGTACGTACACCAAGCCCTACTTGTACAAAATAAATAAAGGCGGAGGAAGTCTTCGCACACTGTCCCTCATACACCCAGCATCGCAGCTCTCCTATGCAGAATTCTACCGCCGATACGCCAGCTTGGTATGCTTCTATTGCGCTGAAAGCAAAACGTCGATTCGCGCACCAATCAAAATAGGCAATAAATATTACATCCCAAGATACCACGCAGCACTAGCCAAGTATCGAAGAGACAAGATCGACACCCTCGTCGACGACCACACTAGCCGATTCTCGACATCCTATTTTGCCTACTCGAACTACAGTCGCTTACATAAATTTATAGAATCACACGAGTATATTAAGCTAGAGAGTCGCTATCCCTTTATGATGATGCTTGACATAAGCAGATGTTTCGATTCTGTCTACACTCACAGCATCACATGGGCAACTAAAAACAAAAATTTCGCCAAGGAAATCAAAACCAGGGACTCCGCTTTCGGCAATCAGTTTGACAAGGTTATCTCAAGGTCAAACGACGGAGAAACCAATGGAATACCGATAGGGCCAGAATTTTCTCGAGTTTTTGCCGAGATAATCCTGGAGTCTGTCGATCAAGCGGTGATGAAAAGGGTTGCGGGACTAGGTTGGACCCTAGGGAAGGATTACCTCATCAGGCGTTATGTCGATGATTACTTCTTGTACTCCAACACAAAGGAAATAGAAAAATGTGTAGCAGGTGTTGTCACAGATACGCTCGGGGACTACAAGCTCACCATAAACGGGAGTAAAACAGAGAATTATATAAGGCCATTCCAGACACCGAGATCCACCTTGATGAAGAAGATGTCTGACGAACTGTCGCATCTTTTTTCAAGAATTTTAACAACCCGCGAAGACAACAGTACATTCCCTAAGCATGTACATAGGAAAGGTGGCGTCAGTAGAGATTTTATCGCAAGGGTAAAAGGTATTTGCAAAGATTATGAACAGCCCTATTCCGCTGTTGGCCCTTACGCTATATCCGCAATTTTCTCTAGAATCGTAAAGCTTGTTGGATCTTCCGAACTAAAAAAAGAAGGAATAGAGGGCGGAGAGTATCAGCGAGTTTTCGAAGTGCTGTGCGAAATAGCTTTCTTCTTCTACGCGGTCGCCCCACTTGTCTCCGCATCCTATCAGATAGGTAAAATACTAGTATTGACGACGAGGTTCTTTGAAGTTAATGCTGCCGACTCCGCAGATTCAGTTAAGCAATTCATTTATGACAAATGCGTCAGAATACTGAACGCCCCTGGATTTGTTGCACCGGATTACGTTCACAATCATATTACCTTGGAGAAAATCAATCTGTTGGTTGCCATGGCCGAACTGGGCCGAGATTACGCTGTTCCACAAGAGTTCATCGAAACAAAGGTAGTTGGCAGCAAAGAGCTTGGGTACTTTGAGATCATATCGCTGCTCTTCTACATTAAGGGTGAGAGTGAGTATAGAAATGTCCGTGAAAAATTAGAAATTCGAGTGCTAGAGCTTCTGGACCGCGTCGAGGACGTAGAAGAAGACTCAGCGAAGGCGCACCTATTCTTGGATGTGATCGCGTGCCCCTATGTTAGCGAGGCATTAAGGAAACAGCTACTACAGAAATTCCGGTCGGCGAACGGACTAGGCGCGTTGTCGCCAGCAGAGCTTTCGAAGGAAGCCGAGCAACATCTCGAACATTCGTGGTTTGTAAACTGGCGCAAGATTGATCTACTAAACGCCTTGGAGAAAAAGGAATTGAAGCCATCCTACTGAGGAATATATACTGCCGAGCTGGAGTGGGCACAACATCAGTTCCACCAAGTAGCTTTGTTCCTTTTTAGTTCCCACTGAACAGGCCGAGTTACCTGGTCGTTCTTCTCTTCCGGCCTGGAGGGGCGCAACCCCACCAGCAAAGAAGAGCGGAGCAGAATTCGTTCTGCACACACCCGATACTGTGAGTGCCCATTCCACTTCTCTCCAGCTCAATCTTATCGACATCTCTCTCCGGGCGAAGTTTAGTCAACTTCATGCGCTTCTACTTCGTGGTTGGATTTAACGCCAGTTTGGTGCGTACAGTTATTGACAAAAAGAAAGAAAGGGACAGATTTATTTTTCGGGTACGTCCAAGAAGAATGGTCGAGCAAATCTCCAATTGCTCGATCGTAAGTCTTCCCCCGCCATCGCCCTACCGCTGCACATAAGGCAAAATCTGCCTCACCAACTCGCCAGGATCGTACTGGCAGGCATCACACACCAACAGCACTTCGACAAACGTAAGTTTCCGCTCTCCCCTCTCATACTTGGAAACGAAGCTCTGCGGCACACCGAGCCGCGCTCCCAGGTCTTGCTGGCGCAAACCAGCCCCTATCCGGATGGCCTTCAGTTCCGTCCGGAGTACTTCGTAGCTCTTGTCCCAATTCTTCGCCAGCATGCGGGAATTGGACATCCGTTTTTGGGATATACCATTTCGGGTTATGGTTTGTTAGTATCCGATTTTGGGATACGGCGTGAGACGCCATTCAGGAGGGACACTCGTGCAACCAAAGAACTACAAACCCACCACCGACTTGAAAGAATCCGCAGCCCTGGAAGACGAGATCTTCCTGCAGATGGACAAGCTCCTGGCCCTCTGTGTGGCCCAGACGGCTCTCACCGAAGGCGAGCAGGAGTTGGCTCTGGGGACGCGGAGCTACTACGCCCTGGTGGTGGAGGAGCAGGCCCGCAGGGTGCGGGAGACCCTGGCGCGGCTGCTGGGCTGATCAGGCGCTTTATTCCAGCTCCGCCGGGGTTCGTGGGCAGAAACGGTGGTCGTTTGCGCGTCCAGCGGCCGCTGGGATGCCGGTCGTGCTTCGCGGGTTGGCGGTAGGTGGCCAGGGGCGGGGAAGCTCGCTCCGTCGGGGTGGCGCGGGTCTTTTCAGGGACTTTTTTCGGTTTCGCAACTCACAGTAGAGAATCACCCATAACACTCACAGGGAGGTCGTTATGCGAAAACACCTGCTGATTCTGAGCTTGTCCAGCCTGTTGCTTGCACTGCCTGGTGGCGCCGGCGCCCAGACCAACGACGCGGACCAAACGCCGGAACCTCTGAACCTGATGACGGATTCACCGGAGGAAGGCTTCGAGCTGGCCGTTGAACTGGCCCGGCGGGCGGTCACCCGTACGCAGAAGGACAAGGATGTTCTGGTGGTGGGGCGCGGCAAGTACTCCAGGGACGCGGACGCGCTGATCGCTGTCTCCCATGTTGTGGCCGTGCACTTTCAGACCGTGGCGGCGGCCAACAATTACTGGCGCGACTGAGCGGGCCCCGGCAGGCCGGGGGCTGCGGCGTACCGACCTGAAAGTAGCCGCCGCCCTGAAAGACCCGAAACTACTACGCCCTGGTGGTGGAGGAGCAGGCCCGCAAGGTGCGGGAGACCTTGGCGAGCCTGCTGGGCTGATCAGGCGCTTTATTGCTGCTCCGCCGGTTCGTGGGCGGCAAAGGTGGTCATTTGCCCGTCCAGTGCCCGCTGGAATGCCGGTCGGGCTTCGCAGCGCTGGCGGTAGGCGGCCAGGGCGGGGAATCGGGCCAGAACATCCGTGTGGCGCAGAATGCGCAGCACGGTGCTCATCATCAGGTCCGCCACTGTGAAGCGGTCCGCGAGGTAGTCGTCCTCGCCCAGGGCGGCGGCGAGCATTTCCAGGCGGGTATTCAGGGCCTCCTCCACCATCGGGCGACGCTGTTTTGCCCAATCCTCCTCACCGTGGAACACGTCCAGCTCCGTCAGGGCGCTCACGTCGTTCTCCACCGAGTTGAGGGCGGCGAAGAGCCACGTGGTGACCTTCGCGCGGCGGGTCGGGTCCTCGGGCATCAGGGCCGCTGACTGGTGGGCGATGTGCAGGACGATGGCGCCGGATTCGAAGAGTACGAGGTCGTCCTCTTCATAAACAGGCACCTGCCCGAAGGGCTGCTTGGCCAGGTAGTCGGGAACCAGCCGGTTGGGGTGGTCGATGAGGTTGACCTGGTAATCGAAGCCGGCCTCTTCCAGGGCCCAGCGGACGCGCAGGTCGCGGACCAGCCCCTGTGCGAACGGGGGAACCCAGGTATAGGCGCTGATTTTTCGGGTTGTCATGTGCTCATCCCTGTATTGTCGAAGTTGTGGGTGCGAGTGCATCACGCTGCTGAGGCGTGATGGTCAGAGATCAGTCGAGCGGGCGGGGACGAAAACGACAATGTGCGGGATTTTTAACAGGGCAGCGGCAGGCGGGCGACCAGCAGGTCGCCCGCGCGGGTGGAACGTGCCGGGGTCTTAGGCGGGCTCGCCTTCCGGTGAGTTGGCGGCCTCGGGCTGGGCGTCCGGCTTGGGTGCCGGGCGGGGCAGTTGGCGCAGTGCGCCCAGGGAATGAAGGTGGGCGAAGACCCAGCCAACCCAGCCGCGCTGGAACCACTGCTCCAGGGTTTCGCCGGACAGTTTGGCGAACTTCTTGTCATCGATGGCATACAGGCCCTGCAGGCGCACGGAGCCGCCGCTGCCGCCACCCACCTGGGCGTCGAAGGGTATGAGCATGTCCTGTTCCTTCAGGGCCTCGCAGAACGCGCGGGTGCGCTTGATATCGGCATCGTAGGCTTGCAGGAAGTTTACGACCCGGTCCAGTTGCTCGGTGCTCTTGTCGCCGTCGAAGAGCGGCTCGCCCTCTTTCTCCGAGAAGGCCGGGCAGGTCTCATCCAGGCACACTGTTCCGTTTTCGGTCAGGCCAAAGGGATAGCGGCGGATGAAGCCGGGGATGTACTGGCCCCGCCATTTGCCCTCTTCCGTGACCATATCGTGGCCGTCGTTGCGCAGGGACAGCAGGGCTACGGGGCCGTAGTCGCCCTTGGGGGACTTGGTGAAGAGGATGGCGAGGTCGCGACTCGCTTCAAAGAACTCGATGCCGGCCACGGGCACGGAGTTGGCGTGCTTGGAAAAGCTCAGGTCCACCAGCGGCTTGAACTTCAGGTTTTTATGCTTCTCGCGGTTCAGTGGGACCGTCTTCCCGTAAAACAACAACTCACTCATTCTTGGCTCCTCGGTCTTGCTTGATGCCGGCGCGCTCGCGTGCGGGCTTTTTATACGATGTGATTCCGGTCCGCCGGAAATGTGGCGGAACGTCGTGAAGTATTGTTGAGTGAGCCCGTGAGCGCAAGGCGCAATTCCCGGGCTTGGCCGCCGGTCGCGGTTTGCGGGCGCCCCGTTGTTTGGCGGATGACGGGATTGCGGCCGCCGCGGGGCCTTCGGACGGGCCCGCGGTTGGCGGGCCCGGATCGGAGTCTGTGCAGGAGGGGTCGCGCGCTGCGCGTTTAATGGATGCGCTTGACCTCGATCTCCGGTTTGTCGTCGTAGAAGGCGATGTGGTCCTTCAGGTCCGCATGCTCCTCGTAGGGGTCATCGTAGCTCCAGGCCGCGTCCTGCAACTCCCCCTGGCCATCGGCGAGATTGTAGTAGCTGGCTCTGCCTTTGAAGGGGCAGGTCGAAGTTTGATCGGAGGGGGAGAGCTTGCTCATGTCCACATCGCTTTTGGGGATGTAGAAGCGCGCGGGGTGCTCGGTTTCATCCACTTCGATAACGTGCTGGGAGTCCGCAATGACCTCCCCGCGAACCAGAACCTGAACGTGATCGCTGAGCTGCTTTTCCTCCACCTTGTGGTCGGGCCATTTGCGGTGTCCGGGTGAATGGGTCATGACAACCTCCTTTTCAACGGGTGTGTGCTGTTGGCTGCGAGGGTGTGTCAGCAGGAATCGGGCCGCTCATAACGAAGAACCCCGGCGCAAGGGCCGGGGTTCGTGGATTCGCCGCGGTGCGGCGATGGCCGTGTGTCCGGGACGAGCCCGAACAGATAACGGCCAGGTCATGTTCAGTTTCAGTCTTCCAGCTCGGGCGGCGCGTAGGAGCCGTCCTTGCGGTGTACTTCGCGGCCGCTCAGGGCGGGGTTGAATACGCAGGCCACGGTCATGCCCTTCTCCAGGCCGCGCAGCAGATGCTCGTCGTTCTCGTTGAGCAGGTACATGTCGCCCGCCTTGATGGGGTGCTTTTTGCCGTCGGCCAGGGTTTCCACTTCGCCTTCGCCCTCGTAGCAGAATACGGCTTCAAAGTGATGCTTGTAATGAATGTGGGTTTCGGTCCCCGGACGGATGCGGGTGATATTGAAGGAGAAACCGACGTTGTCATCGGCCAGGACCAGCCGGGTGCTGTCCCAGTTGCCGTTTTCGGCCTCAACGTAGCGGTCGGTCTTGCGACACTCTTCCAGGTTACGGACGATCATAGATTACTCCTCTTTCGGGTTTGTAATTCGTTCAGCTTGAGCACTTGCTCTCCCGGGGCTCGTGCGGACCAGCAATTTACCGGCCGTTCCCGCCGGAGCCCTTGCGCGTTTTTCGCAATGCGCCCGACAGCCGCAGCATGTCGAACAATGCATCCACATTGCGCTCGCGGGTTTTGACCAGGTTGTATTCGCCGGGCTTGATCAGCCAATCCTGAACAATGCCCATGAGCGAACCGTGCAGCACGGAAGCGGCCAGTTTGATATCCAGATCCTTCGGTAGCTGATCCGCCTCCACTGCCAGCTTGAGCAGCTTGCGCATCCGCTGGATGGCCAGGCTGTGGCCCTGTTCAACCCGGTCGCGGATCTCGCCGCTTTCGGTCACCAGTTCCAGGCGGTGGAAAATAATGTCCAGGATCAGTTGCCATTCCCTGTCTGTGGTGGCTTTCTCGTAGAGCTCGAGCCAACGGGCCCGCAATTCTCCCAGAGGATCGTCGCGAACGCGAGCCGGATCGGTATCGCAGAGGGTATCGGAGGGTAAACGGATGCGGGAGGTAATTGCGTTGAGCAGGTCGGCTTTGTTATTAAAGTGGCCGTAGACTGCGCCGCGGGTGACACCGGCCAGCTCGGCGATGTCCGTCAATGAGGGCCGCGAGACCCCCCGTTCATGGAACACGGAGATGGCGGCATCAATGATGCTCTCCCGTGTTTCCAGCGCGTCTGCTTTGGTGCGTCTTGCCATTTCTCTCTCGGAGCCGTGCTCACATTGGGGAACGTTTGCACGCAATCATACGTCATATTCATTCATGAATAAATACGTTGACATACATGCATGAATGTATAAGATGCGCAACCATCGGCAACTGCCCCTGCCGGACCCACCATTATTCGCTCAGCCGTTTCCAAGGCAGACCCCGAGCGTGCTGGTGAGTTATCCGGGCCAACCCCAATTACGGATTCACAAGAGGTCACTCAGTGAAAAGGAATACCCCATTCGTCGCCGCACTGCTTTCTGTAGTTCTGCTCGGTGCATGCAGCAATGAAGCCCCGCCTCCGGCCGAGCCGCCGGCGGCCGTATCCGTGGTAACGCTCAAGCCCGAGCGGGTTACGCTCACCCGCGAGCTGACCGGTCGCACCAACCCCTATCTGGTGGCGGAGGTTCGCCCACAGGTCAGCGGTATCGTTGAGGATCGTCTGTTCACGGAAGGCGGGTTGGTGGAAGCCGGCGAGCCCCTGTATCAACTGGACGACGCCATGTACCAGGCAGACTACAAGAGCGCACAGGCGGCCCTCGAGCGCGCCCGGGCCGCGCTGGAAATTGCCCAGCTCAACGCCAGGCGTATTGAAGAGCTGGTGGAGACCGGCGCAGTCAGCCGGCAGGAGCACGACACGGCCAAGACCACCCTGCTACAGGCAACGGCGGATGTATCCGTGGCCCAGGCGGCGCTGGACCGGAGCAAAGTGATTCTGGACTACGCGAGCATCAGCTCCCCCATATCCGGTCTGGTCGGCCGCTCCACGGTGACGCCCGGCGCACTGGTTACCGCCAATCAGGGTCAGCCCCTGGCCACCGTCCAGCAACTGGACCCCATCTATGTGGACGTAAACCAGTCCGTGAGCGAGCTGCTGGCCCTGCGCAAAGCGCTGGAGGCCGGGCGCCTGTCCCGCGGCGACAAACTGCCGGTCACCGTCATCCTGGAAGATGGCACGCCCTACGAGCACCAGGGCACCCTGGCGTTTTCCGAGGTGACCGTGGACCCATCCACCGGCAGCAATCTGTTGCGGGTGGTGGTACCCAACCCGGACCACACCCTGCTGCCCGGCATGTATGTGCGGGCAATGATCGGCCAGGGCGTTCGGGAGAACGCCATACTGGTGCCTCAGCCAGGCATCGCCCGCACTCCCCGGGGCGGTACTTCGGCCATGGTGCTTAGCGCCGATGATGAGGTGCAGGTGCGGCAGGTGACCGTAAGCCGCACGGTGGGCGACAAGTGGCTGGTTGAAAGCGGCCTGTCCGCCGGGGACCGGGTGATTGTGGAAGGCCTGCAAAAGGTCCAGCCCGGCGATGAGCTGGCGGCCCATCAGATCACCGAAATGTCCTCAAATGCGGCCGGCCAGGAATCCGGCTTCGCGGACGCATCGTCCTCCACCCGGAACGAGGGGTAGATCTGATTTATGGCGCGCTTCTTTATCGATCGGCCGGTGTTCGCGTGGGTGATCGCCATTGTGATCATGCTCGCGGGCGGACTGGCCATTACCCAGTTGCCGGTGTCCATGTACCCGACGGTGGCGCCGCCCACCGTGGAAATGCGGGCAACCTATCCGGGCGCTTCCGCCAAGGTGGTGGAGGAGTCGGTGACGCAGATCATCGAGCAGAACATGAAAGGCCTCGATGGCCTGCTCTACTTCTCGTCCAACAGTTCCTCCAACGGGATGACGACCATTTCGCTCACCTTTGCCAGCGGCACCGACCCGGACATTGCCCAGGTGCAGGTGCAGAACAAGCTGCAACTCGCCATGCCCATGTTGCCCCAGGAGGTGCAGCGCCAGGGCATTAACGTGAGCAAGTCCACCAGCACCTTCCTGCAGGTGGTGGGTTTTGTGTCCACCGACGGCAGCATGGATGAGGGGGACATTGCGGATTACGTGGGTGCGAACATCGCCGACCCGCTCAGCCGTGTGCCGGGCGTGGGCAACATTCAGGTGTTCGGCACCCAGTACGCCATGCGCATCTGGCTGGACCCCAGCAAGCTGGAAACCTACAAACTCGCGGTACCGGAGGTGGTCAGCGCAATCCAGGCCCAGAACGCCCAGGTGTCCGTTGGGCAATTGGGCGGCGCACCGGCAATCGATGGCCAGCAATTGAACGCAACCATCAACGCTCAGGACCGGCTGCAAACGCCGGAGCAATTCCGCGAAATCGTGGTGCGCAGCACTGCGGACGGCTCGGTTCTGACTCTCGGCGATATTGCACGGGTGGAACTGGGCAAGGAGATGTACGACTTCAAGGCCAACTACAATGGCCAGCCCTCATCGGGGATCGCCATCTCCCTGGCCACCGGCGCCAACGCACTGGAAGCCTCCGCCGCCGTTCAGGAGGCGCTGGCGGAGTTGGAGCCCTACTTCCCGCCGGGCCTGGAGGTGGTTGTTCCCTTCGACACCACACCGTTTGTGCAGGTGTCCATCGACAACGTGGTCAAAACCCTGCTCGAAGCCATTGCGCTGGTGTTTGTGGTGATGTTTCTGTTTCTGCAGAACTTCCGCGCCACGATCATTCCAACCATTGCGGTTCCGGTGGTGCTCCTGGGCACGTTCGGAGTTCTGGCCGCACTCGGATTCTCCATCAACATGCTCACCATGTTCGCCATGGTTCTCGCCATCGGCCTGCTGGTGGACGACGCCATTGTGGTGGTGGAAAACGTGGAGCGCCTGATGAGCGAGGAAGGCCTCTCGCCTCTGGAGGCCACCCGCAAGTCCATGGATCAGATCACCGGCGCGCTGGTGGGGATCGGTCTGGTGCTGTCTGCGGTGTTCGTCCCCATGGCCTTCATGAGCGGCTCCACCGGGGTCATTTACCGGCAGTTCTCCGCGACCATTGTTTCGGCCATGGCGCTGTCGGTGCTGGTGGCCATCGTGCTGACTCCCGCGCTTTGCGCAACCTTTTTGAAGCCACTCAAGAAGGGGGAACACCACGGCGAGACGGGCTTTTTCGGCTGGTTCAACCGCACCTTCGACAAGGGCAGCGCCCGTTACGAGCGCGGCGTGTTCGGCATACTCGCGCGCAAGGGCCGCTTCATGGCAATTTTTGTTGCGCTCACTGCAGTAATGGCGGTGCTGTTCATGCGCCTGCCCAGCGCCTTCCTGCCCGATGAGGACCAGGGCGTACTGTTGGCCATGGTGCAAGCGCCCGTGGGCGCGACCCAGGAACGCACCATGCGCTCCATCCGCGCGCTGGAATCCCACTTCCTGGAGAACGAGAAAGAGGCGGTGGAATCGGTTTTTACCGTGCAGGGCTTCAGCTTTGCGGGGATAGGCCAGAACACCGGTATCGCCTTCGTGAAGTTGAAGGACTGGGACGAGCGCACCGATGAAAACCTGAGCGCCAAAGCAGTGGCCGACCGCGGCATGGAAGCACTCGGCCAGGTAAAGGATGCAATGATCAACGTGTTTGTGCCGCCGGCCATGCCGGAACTGGGCATCGCCGCCGGTTACTCCTTCTTCCTGAAGGACAACGGCGCCCTGGGCCACGAAGCCCTGTCCCAGGCGCGGGACCAGTTGCTCGAAATGGCCGAAGCCAGCCCGCTGGTGCAGAACGTGCGCCACAACGGTCAACCGGACACGCCCCAGTTGCGTCTGGACATCGACAACAAAAAGGCCGCTTCACTGGGCCTTTCCACGGCCACCATCAACGCCACCCTGTCGGCGGCATGGGGTGGACAGTACATTGATGACTTTAATGATCGCGGCCGGGTGAAGCGGGTGTATGTGCAGGCGGACGCGCCCTACCGGATGACACCGGAGGACTTCAACCAGTGGTCGGTTAAAAACAGCCACGGCGAAATGGTGCCCTTCTCCGCCTTCGGGCGCTCCTACTGGGATTACGGCTCCCCACGGCTGGAGCGTTACAACGGTGTGTCCGCCATGGAGATTCACGGCGAACCCGCCCCCGGCGTGTCCTCCGGTGAGGCGATGGCTGAGATGGAACGGCTGGTGAGCCAGTTGCCTGCGGGCTTTGGTTTGGAGTGGACGGCCCTGTCCTACCAGGAGCAGGAAGCCGGCGCCCAGTCCACCTTGCTGTATGCACTGTCGCTGCTGGTGGTCTTCCTCTGTCTGGCGGCGCTGTATGAAAGCTGGACCGTACCCACCGCCGTACTGATGGTGGCGCCCCTGGGGGTTCTCGGCGCAACGCTGGCCAACACCACCCTGGGCATGCAGCGGGACATTTACTTCCAGGTGGCCATGCTCACGACCGTGGGCCTGACCAGCAAGAACGCCATTCTGATTGTGGAGTTCGCGAAGCAGTATCTGGAAGGAGGCATGGACCTGATCAAGGCCACCCTGCAGGCAGTGCGCGACCGGCTGCGCCCGATTCTGATGACCTCGCTGGCCTTCGGCTTCGGCGTATTGCCCCTGGCCATTTCCACCGGCGCCGGCTCAGGCGCGCAGCGGGCCATCGGCACCGGGGTGCTGGGCGGGATGCTGGTGGGCACACTGCTCGGGATCTTCTTTATCCCGCTGTTTTTTGTGGTGGTGCAGTCGCTGTTTGGGCGCAAGGCCAAAGCCGAAACGGCTGCGGCCGGCACCGCTGAACACGTGCAATAAAGGCGGCGCGGTTCAGGCAACGTGTAGGCGGCCCAGCTCGGGCCGGAAGGATCGGGGCGGGCCGCCTGTCAGCAAATTTGCAGAGGCAGGCCGCCCATTCGCAACATCCGGCCCCCGCGTCATTCCAGGTCGCTGGCGGCGTGGCGCTCGCGCACTGGCTTTTCCACACCGTCGGTGCGGTTGACGCGCTCGCCCCTGCGCACCGCGGGACGCTCCCGAATTGCCCGGGCCCAACGGGCCACGTTCTGATAGGTGCCCACATCCAGGAATTCCTGGGCCCCGTAGATGTCCCCAATCACCATCTGGCCGTACCAGGCGTAGTTGGCCATGTCCGCGATGTTGTAGTCGTCACCGCAAAGGAACTTGCGTTCAGCCAGATTGCGATCCAGTACATCCAGTTGGCGCTTCGCTTCCATGGCGTAGCGGTTGATGGGGTATTCGTATTTCTCGGGCGCGTAAGCGAAGAAGTGGCCGAAGCCGCCACCGAGAAAGGGTGCGCTGCCGATATTCCAGAACAGCCAGGACAGGCATTCCGCGCGGGCGGACGGCTCCGTGGGTACAAACGCACCGAACTTTTCCGCCAGGTAAAGCAGGATGGCGCCCGACTCGAACACGCGCGTGGGGGGGTTGGTGCTGGTATCGAGCAGAGCGGGAATTTTCGAGTTGGGGTTGACCGCCACAAAGCCGCTGCTGAACTGATCCCCCTCGCCAATGTTGATGTACCAGGCATCGTATTCCGCACCGGCATGGCCCAGAGCCAGCAGCTCTTCCAGCAGAACAGTGACCTTGATGCCGTTGGGTGTGCCCAGGGAATACAGTTGCAGCGGGTGAGTGCCGACCGGCAGCTCCTTCTCGTGGGTAGGGCCCGCCACAGGCCGGTTGATATTGGCGAATCGCCCGCCGTTTTTGTCTTCCCAGGTCCAGACCTTGGGGGGAGTGTAGGTGTTGTAGTCGCTCATGATGCTGCATTGTCCATGTGACCGAAGATGTTCCCATACCATACCGCAGTGCTGCTGCCATGTTTAGTCAGCATGATCCGGTCCGGATGTTGGGTTACGCTTCGCTAACCCAACCTACACGACGACCGGGCATCGTAGGTTGGGTTAGGCCGCAGGCCGTAACCCAACATGGCGCGCTCAGGGAGTTGGAATAAACGTTGGGTTACGCTTCGCTAACCCAACCTACACGACGACCCGGACATCGTAGGTTGGGTTAGGCCGCAGGCCGTAACCCAACATGGCGCGCTCAGGGAGATTGGCCAACCGTTGGGTTACGCTTCACTAACCCAACCTACACGACGACCCGGACATCGTAGGTTGGGTTAGGCCGAAGGCCGTAACCCAACATGGTGCGCTTAGGGAGTTGGAATAAACGTTGGGTTACGCTTCGCTAACCCAACCTACACGACGACCGGGATCGTAGGTTGGGTTAGGCCGCAGGCCGTAACCCAACATGGTGCGCTCAGGGAGAATGGACAAACCGTTGGGTTACGCTTCGCTAACCCAACCTACGGGGGCCTTACGCCATCTCGGCGGGGGTTGGAGCCTTCTTGAAATCCAGCATGCGCTGCAGGGGGATCATGGCGCGACGAGCCAGCTCCGGGTCCACGTGAATTTCCTCGCCACCGTGCTCCAGAACTTTGGCCAGGCGTTCCAAATCATTCATGGCCATCCAGGGGCAGTTGGCGCAGCTTCGGCAGGTGGCGCCGTTGCCGGCCGTGGGTGCGATGTGGAATATCTTGTCCGGGCAGGTCTGCTGCATCTTGTAGAAGATGCCCTGGTCCGTGGCGACGATGAACTCCTGATTCGGCAGGCTCCTGGCCGCATTGATGAGCTGAGAAGTTGAGCCCACCACGTCCGCGAGCGCCACCACCGACTCCGGGGATTCCGGGTGAACCAGCACGGCGGCGTCCGGATGACGCGCCTTGAGATCCTCCACGCCCTTGGCCTTGAATTCCTCGTGAACGATGCAGGCACCGTCCCACAGCAGCACATCGGCGCCGGTCTGTTTTTGCACGTAGCGGCCCAGGTGCTTGTCCGGGGCCCAGATAATCTTCTCGCCACGGCTATCCAGATAATCCACCACGTCCAGGGCGATGCTGGAAGTCACCACCCAATCCGCCCGCGCCTTCACAGCGGCGGAGGTATTGGCGTAAACCACCACGGTGCGATCCGGGTGGGCGTCACAGAAGGCAGCAAACTCGTCTTCGGGGCAGCCGATGTCGAGAGAACAGGTGGCCTCCAGGGTGGGCATCAGCACCCGCTTCTCGGGGCTGAGTATCTTGGCGGTTTCGCCCATGAACTTCACACCGGCCACGATCAGGGTCGAGGCGGGGTTGTCACGGCCGAACCGGGCCATCTCCAGTGAATCCGACACACAGCCACCGGTCTCCTCGGCCAGAGCCTGGACCATGGGATCGGTGTAGTAATGAGCCACCAGCACGGCGTTCTGCTGCTGTAACAGCTCCTTAATCTTCGCCGTATAGGCTGCGAGCTGCTCTGGGCTGTAAGCAGGTGCGGCGGTGGCCTGGTCCAGATACACCTGAACCAGCTCCTGGGGAGTCATGGCTTCTTTAACAAGGGTCATAGGCGTGATGTGGCGCTGGAATCAGCGGTCCTGACTGAGAAAAACAGACGGATTTTAGCACAGGTGCCCGCTCGATCCCGCCCCCGGGCGGTTCACCGGCACACCTTTGTACATTTTTTAGTCACTCATGACTGGCGCGAGTTCCCTTCCCGCACCCGTAGGGCACCAACTCTGTTGGGTTACGCTCCGCTAACCCAACCTACACAACCTGTCGCGACGCGAGCCCCGTGCCCGACACCCCGCACCATACCCCGTAGGTTTGGTTAGGCCCGAAGGGCCGTAACCCAACACCATGCACCAACTCTGTTGGGTTACGCTTCGCTAACCCAACCTACGTAATTGCGAAACGCGTGGCACTCTTCAGCACCCGGTTCCCCTTCCGCCCGCAACTTCCCTTTTCTCGTCCAGTCTCAAACTCGACATTGCCACGATTTTGGAGCAAGGACGCCCATGTGGAATTGCGAGGGATATCGCAGGATTGCTTTGTGTTTGACTCTGTTCGCGCCATTGAGCCCCGGCGCGCACGCTGCAGAGGAGCATGCCGGGCGGCACCCGGATACGGATGACCGGAATGACGAACTGATTGAGGAAGTGGTGGTTACGGGCCAGGCACTCGCCCTGCGAACCGAAATGGAGCCCGAGACCGAGCGGCTGCTGAATGTGGCCGGCGCCGGCATTGATCCGCTGGCCGCGGCCCTGAGTTTACCGGGCGTAACCTTTACCTCCGACCACAGCAGCGAGCCGGCTGTGCGAGGCTCCGCGCCGGACGACAACGGCTATTACGTGGACTTCATTCCCGCCCGTTATGTGTTCCACATGTTCGGGAACAGCATTCTAAGCCACGAACTGATTCATTCCTTTGACCTGTACCCCGCGGCGTTCGGCAGCCAGTTCAGCGATGCGACGGGTGCCGTTATCGATGTGCAGTTGCGAGACCCCCGCAACCAGGCCTTTAGCACCACACTGGACGCCAGCTTTCTCAGCGCAGGGCTGTTGCTGGAAAGTGGGATCACTGACAACCAGGCTTTTTACGCCTCCTACCGCCGCAGTCTGTTCGACCAGTTCGTGAAAGACCCCGAAAGCATCGATGAAAATTCCGGCGTAACCATTCAGCAACTGCCGGTGGCGGAGGATTATCAGTTCAAGTACCGCTGGGACCTCAATCCACTCAACCGGCTCACCGTGCTTGCCGCCGGAGCCTCCGATGAAGTGGCCGCGACACTGCGCCCCCATTCCGACATGGCGCGCCGCGACCCCGCCTTCGCCGGCCCCGCCGCGGTGACCACCGGCTTCGACAGTCACGGGCTCGCCTGGGATCGCCTGTCCGAGAGCGGCAAGCACGGGCTGAACCTGACCATCACCCGCACCAGTGATTACGACAACGCACACTATGGCACGGCCCAATTCCTGAATATCGACACCGACCGGCAGATGCTGCGGGGGCAATGGGATGCAAACTTGAGCGAAGCGCATCATCTTACGGTAGGTGGCTGGCTGGAAGAGACCGAATATCAGCTAGGCCTGAACGCTAAGCTGCCGCCCTGCTCCTCCTTCGATCCGGCCTGCCCCACCATCGACGCGCCTTTGGTTCGCCTCGACGACCACTTTGAGATGAACAGCCAAGTGGGATACCTGGAAGACTTCTGGAGCATTTCGCCCAACTTCTCTCTGCGCGCTGGATTGCACTACATGCAGGACGACTACCTCAACGGGCAGGCGCTTGATCCGCGCCTGCGTCTGCAATGGCAAGCCACCGAACAGTGGCGGCTCCACGCTGCCTACGGGCACTACGCTCAATTGCCCGAACCCGGCGAGTTCGCCCCGGCCCTTGGCAACCCGCAACTCGGCTACATCGAATCCGCCCATTCGGTGCTGGGTGTGGAACGGCGGTTCGGCGAGGGCTGGAGTTGGCGCGTCGAGGCCTATCACAAATCCCTGAACAACCTGCCCCTCAGTTTAAGCGCCGACCGGGACCCGGATTTCCAGAACCGCTACAGCAACGACGTGAGCGGCGAAACCTACGGGCTGGAACTGCTCCTGAAAAAAGACCTGACTGAAAAGCTCTACGGCTGGCTGGCCGTAAGCCTGTCCCGCTCCGAGCGCCGCAACGAGCGCAGCGGGGAAGTTTGGAAATCCGACTACGACAAGCCGGCCATTGTGAATTGGGTGATGAACTACCAGGCATCCGAGCGCTGGCTGCTGGGAATGAAGTGGTCCTACCGCAGCGGCCAGTTATACACCCCCGTAGTGGACACCCGGCCCAACGCAAATAACCCCGCTGTGTCAGAATCGATTTACGGCCCGCTAAACAGCGAACGCCTGCCCGCCTACCACCGCCTGGACCTGCGTGCGGAGTATTCCCGCCCTACCGGCTATGGCATGTGGAGCATGTTCGTAGACCTGCTCAACGCCTACAACCAGGAGAACCTTCAGGCCATCAGCTCCACACCCGACCGTATCAGCGGCGACATGCACACAACCCGCTCGGAAGGGCTTGGTGTGTTTCCGTCCATCGGATTTAAGGTGCAGTTTTAGGGGCGATAGCAAACCATAATTGTCAGTCCTTCTTCTGATGACCCGCACAATCCGCGGCGCCATAATGGCCGCAGACGCGCGCAACCGACACGGTATTCTGACACGCCGTGTTGGGTTACGCTGCACTAACCCAACCTACAGACCGCGCAATGCACCCGCCGCGTAGGTTGGGTTAGGCCGCAGGCCGTAACCCAACACGATCGGAGTTCCAAAGTCGCACGCTGACTCGCTGTGTTGGGTTACGCTGCGCTAACCCAACCTACAAAAAGCGGAGCGCCGTGTAGCGCGAGCGATCACAAAAAATGCACAAATCATAGATCGGCCCACCCAATGAAGACCGCTCTTTTATTATCTCTCCTGTTAACCATAACCGCCGCTGGAGCTTGTGCCATGAGCCTGAGTGATTTCGGGAAACTTTGCCTGTTTTCGGGCATTTCGGGCGTGATCAAACTGCATGGAGAACCAGTGGCTGGCGCCCGACTGGTCCGCACCGCGTCCCTGGAATTCAGCCCGAAACGGGACGAAACAACCACCGACGAGAACGGCTACTTCGAGTTTCCGCCGCTGTATGAACGGTCAATATCCAAATATCTGCCGCAGGAGTTTGTAGCCAAGCAGGATCTGGTGGCGATACACGAGGGGAAGGAATACGTGGTGTGGGATGGGATCAAGCGAGACCCCTCCGAAAACGCAGAGTCGAGGGGGAACCCCCTGGTCGTCGAATGCAACCTCGAGGCAGACGAAGTTCATCTGTTTGTGAATCACGGCTGGATCAGCAGTCGCTGCACCTGGGATGTAGAACCTGACCCGAAGATTACCGGGCCATTCTTCGATACTGGCGATGAGTGAGCATACCAATGGGCAACGCACTACTTCCAAATATAGCCGCCGAACTTGCGAGCGACGTTTACGCGCTGGCCCAAATGAAAGACCTCAAAAGCGCGATCTCGAAACTGAACTTGAAATGGGGCCAGCAATTCGATTTCAACGAAAGCAGTACAGTCAGGGGCAAGACCGGTGGTCCCGGATTTATCAAGTGCCGTACCGCTTTTGGTTTTATAGTCTCCGGTAAGGGTTCATTTGCAGGCCACACGTTTGCAATCTTTCGCGGCACCCAATATCTCGCGGATCACCTCACCAGCCTCAACTTCACACTTTCCCGGTCCGCCTATGGCCAGCCAATACACGATGGCTTTGCCCAGGCCTTGCGCAGCATGCGACACCAGTTGCAGGAAGCAATGCGAGGTTTCCGGGGAACAACGGTCCACTGCATCGGCCACAGCCTGGGCGGTGCTCTTGCCACCATCTGCGCAGAATGGATCACAAGCACTTACAGGATCAAACCCTATCTGTATACATTTGGCAGCCCCCGCGTTGGCCTCATGGGGTTCGCCGATATCTGCACCCAACGAATCGGCTGCGAGAGCATGTTTCGCGTTTACCACCAAACCGACCTGGTCCCCTGCCTACCGATCTGGCCCTTTATCCATGTCCCGAACCAGGGCGCCGACTATTACGTACCCTCACCCGGTATCGTTCCCGCGATCAAATATCACGAGGCGCGTAGCTACGTTGAATCTGCTACCGGCCAGACCTGGAAATCCCTGGCCGCCCTCAAGCCACCGCGACGAACCGATGCAGCCATTGCTCGATGGCTGGAGGACACTCGCCCGTTGAGCATGACCTTGACCAACCTTGAGTGGCTTAATGATGCGCTCCTCTATGTGTTGAGGCAGTGCATGCACGGCGCTGCGCAAATCATCTCGCAAGCGGCATCAAGCTATTTCACTCTGCTCGACTCGCTCGCTTACATCTTGAACCGGGGCCTCGACGTTTCCAAGGTCGTCTCGACCTGGGTTGTCCACCTGATTCGGAAGATAATGATCATCACCGGACACGGTGATGCGGTGGAAGCTGCCGACTTAAGCCAAACCTTTATCCGGTCTGTTCTAGTCGAGCTTCAGCGAAAAGCCAACGATTACGCGCAAAAAGCATTGAGCAATGCCTTGGTGAAGGGACGGGCTATTTAGTCATTCAAACTGTACTGCGGACGAGCACTCCGAAACGCCCTGTTGGGTTACGCTTCAATAACCCAACCTACGCACAGACTATCGAAAACTCGCCATTGCCCGTAGGTTGGGTTAGGCCGCAGGCCGTAACCCAACACAAACGGAATTCCAAGGCTGGCATTCTGTAAGCGATCAGCAAACCCCATCTAAAACCCCGTGCTCGGTCCTGCTAGCCTCCTGATTCACTATTCAGAAGGAGAGTAGCATGACCACCGCAGAAAAACGTTCTC